>JANXAQ010000337.1 GCA_025062105.1 Thermoguttaceae bacterium | reverse complement strand
CCAAAAGCGATCAAAGCTAAAGTCCGATCCGGTAGGGGGCCATACGTCCAGGCCTCCTCTAGCTGCTCCCGTAAACGACTAGTTTTACCCTGCACCCGTCGAAGGAGCGATAAAGCTTTTCAGACCCAAGCTAGCAGTTCCCGTAAACGACAGGTTTCACCCGGCACCCCACCTCGGCTCCTACATCCCTTCCACCAAATGCCCGAAGAAGGAAAACAGCAATCGGACCGGCTTAGAACCACTAACAAAATGAAAATCCAAACGGTTCTGAGGCATCCCGTCCCTCTGGGAGGGGGTTAGACAGTTCATTTTGGGCAGAGGCGCTTAGTGTTCTAGTTCCACATTCCAATAGACTTCACTTAAGAATTTGGACCAACTTTTAATGCGCATTTCTTTCCAGACGTAGATGGGTCGCCAAGTAGGGCGGAAAGGCTGCCGACGAAGCTTCATGCCAGCCTGCTGAGGAGTTCTATCGCCCTTCTTTTTATTGCACGCCACACAAGCGACCACACAATTGGTCCAGCTGGTGGGCCCGCCCTGCGACCGCGGAATCACATGGTCGATCGTCAGCTCTTCGGTTCCCGGTTGGGCACCACAGTATTGGCAGGTATTGTGGTCTCGCTTGAAAAGATTCCGACGGCTAAAGGTTACGTAGGTATCCGGCACCCGGTCATAATGAGGCAGGGTAACCACTTCAGGTACTCGAAGCCGCACAGTAACCGCCTGAATGAACTTTTCACCATCCCGAGGTTTGAGTTTAGACCAATGCTCCCAGGTATAGGTCTGGAAATCCTCCGGATCCACGACCAAGGCTCGGTGGTTCCACAGAAGCACCAGGGCCCGGGCTACTGTAGCTACGTGCACCGGCTGCCAATTCCGGTTCAGGACCAGCGTGGGCTGTTGGAGGATTTCAGCAGGCATGTGTGGGGACCTTTCTGCCGCCAAAAGGATAATTGCCTCCTGCCCCCAGCAGGAAGGCAAAGGAACTTTGGCAACCCATGCCGGCGGCTTCCACCCCGACAAGAGGGTAGAACAAATCCTTCTGCTATTTTCTTCCAAAACTTCTCCTTCTGCAATCCCCCACCAGTACGCCAAGGCCTACGGAAAACCTAGAGAGAGTGGGCTCGACTTTTATCATTTGCCCCCGCTTGGGTTGTCTCTGGGAGTTACGCCAGCCACTTCTTTTTTGCACCCAATTTCCTAAGACCAATAATTCTAAGGAGTTAGAGCTTTCCGCTTTCGCCAAGAAACCGAAAATAGCAAAGTGGATTTTGGGTGCTGCCCTGAAATGGGATTTTAACGGTTTCAGTCGGATTTTTTCCGCCTGAGGACGCCCTCCGTTGTACTTTCCTAAAAAATGCCCTACTGAACGGGAGGGGAGGAGGTTTGGCCCAGCAGCTGGTGGAGGACCTCGTGGAGCCATCTTTTGCCGGATACGCCCAGCTAAGCAACAAACCAAAATACGCGATCAAAATATTAGTTGGAGGAACGGGTTGGGATGCTCGGGTTGGAAAATCTTTCGCTCGCAGCCGGATAGGCAAGGTGCCGGGAGCTATCCCCTTTGTATGAACACCCCCCATCAAGAGAAGTTTTGAGAAAAGTAAAGGCCATCCGGCAAAAAGCGGAAAATAGGGAGGTTAGGCATTTCGGTTCCTCTGGGCAGCGGGTTGCCGGCAAGCCGGAAAATGCTTTTTACCACAGGGGCTGATTTGGCCTTTTACCATTTTTTGCTGCCTTAGTTTACCTCCAGAAATCGCGGTGTTTACTCTTTTGTTCACGCAATTTTCCAAGCTCGACTTTTGCCATTTTTGGCTTCCACACGGAAGAGGAATGCTCTAACTCCTTATGAATATTGGAGTTAGGAAATTGGATGAACAAAGGCCCCCTTCACTCTAACCCCTGGAAACACAAAGAGTTAGGAAAAATGGCAAAAGTCGAGCTAAGAGACTGTTCGAAAAAGCATTTTCTATGATGAAAGGGGGGCCTTCCTCAATTCCCCAGAATCTCCAAAATCCCTGTTTTTAAGGGGTCTGGAGGATAGGAACCGGTCGGCCAAAACCCATGGGAAACCAGCCAAATCCCCATCTTAGGACAGCCTTTAACTCCAATAATTCCGGGGAGGTAAAGGTTCACCGTTGGGCAATAGGCCCAAAATGGCAAAAGACGAGATCTAAAAGGAGGTCTAAACAGGAACAAAAGATGGGCTGGATTGCCTTACTGGATAACCGGCATGGGAGTCAGACCGATAACAACGAAGGCCAACATCAACCAGCCCAACACAGTCCGAAAGGGTCCAATAGGAAGATTGTCTTGATAGGTGGGCGGATGTCCCGGTCCGATGAGATACAACAGGATGACCATCAGGCTCCATCCGGGATTGTGATAGCGGATCAGGGTGTAGAAGACTAATGCGGTTACGCCGAGCAACACTGTCCAAGCCACCGCACGAGCCTTTGAGCCTACCAGGGCATAAAGGATATGCCCACCGTCCAGTTGTCCGACCGGCAGAAGATTCAGCGAGGTAATCAAAAGTCCCACCCATCCGGCAAAGAGGATTGGATTGAGTAGGATTTCATGGCCTTCGGGCCGAGGCCCCAAAAGCCAAGCGGCCAACCAATGGAAAAGCAGCGGATCGCCAAAAATCATGGCGTCCTGGCCCGGCAAAGCATATCGGGCCTGCTGCATCCCCCAGACACAACAGATAAAAGTCGGGATCAACCCCGCCAATGGCCCGGTAACACCGATGTCGAAAAGTACCTTGCGATTGGGTACTCGGGCGTCCATGGCAATCACCGCTCCCAGGGTGCCGATGGGCGTTAGCGGCATAGGGATAAAATAGGGCAGGCTGACCCGCACTCCGTACCGCCGGGCCTGCAAATAATGGCCTGCTTCGTGCAATGTCAATATGATCATTACGGCCAAGGCATAACTGCCAGCCGACCACAGCATTTGCCTCAAAAGCTCCGTCGGTACCACCTGCTTTTTCAGCCAGTGCTCTAAGACGAGCCCAGACTCAGGAGCCATACTCAGCCCGGCCAAAAACGTCGTTAAACAGGTGGCGCCAAAAAGCAGACCAGCCACGATCCATTGCTTGGCCGAAATCCCGCCGGTGCTCCTCTGATCTGGCAGCCGATCCTCAGGAAGCAATTCGGCTATAAAGATTGGCTGTTCTAGCTCTGCCGGAGGATTTCTTTTGTCAAAAAAAGGTTCTTTCGAAAAACGCATCGCCGTAGCTCTGTACCTTTCTATGTAGCTAATTACATGGCTCTATGGAAAGGGTGGCGCAGCTTGGGGAGGTTTTGGCCATGCTTGTCGGTTTGGTGCAGTTTTGGTGGGATCAGGCTCCGCTCGGAAACGATTTCCACAGAGCGCAATTACATAACACTTCAGCTACATAACACTTCAGCCGACCGAAGATACCCGCCCCTGCACTGGCTTGCTGTTATACACAAGTTAGAGTTCAGAGGCTCGGACATCACTTTAGGGAAAGCAGGAAAGTTCGTTGAACAACACAGAATGGATCAAATAGAACAAATAGGTAAAATATTTTCAAAAACCAAACACTTCCTGATCTTCTAAATGATTTTTTCTAAATTGTGCAATTTATCCAAAGTAACTGTTGGCTTGTTTTGAAAGGTTTGTTATCCCCTAGTTGGGGCAATCACTTGCTGCTGCTGTGAGGGTAAATCCATCCCAAAGATATGTATAACAGCGAGCCTGCACTGGGGGAGAGGCTGGCGAGCGAAGCTTGCCGCCTGGGGCAAAAAGCCCTAGTAGTTTGCCTCCTTCCGCCATAGCCTAGCTTATAGAGCAGCGGGAAGAAGCGCTAACACCTAGGGCTACTCCACTCGGCCGAAATATTATAGACCTTTTTGGTATCGTACACTGAAGTGGCTTTTCTGCCCAGGTGGGAATGGATATTTTTGCCGGATTGGGAGAATGGGTTTCCCCCTTATGGAGGGAGCCAAAGACCCCTTCCACCCTTCGCCAGCGAGCTCAGTTTCCCCAAGGTGATTTTTGCGGAAATGAGGGAACCTCAGGAAAATACTAAGGAACCTCTGCAAAATCCTGAACATGTAGTGAACTTCGTGAACATTTAATTCTCTAGCCGTTCAATTACCCTCCCTGGACAGCTACTATCTATTGGGCGCTTGCAATGCTAGCAGCTCTATATGTTGTGTTAAAGGGAGAATAGCCAAAATGGTATCAAAATATCTCCTTTGAATTATGCAGAGGTTCCCTAAACATATAGTGAACTATATGGAGCTTGGATTCCGGAGGGATTGGACCGCTCCATCCAAAGACCGGCGATATGTAGACCGGCGATATGTAGAACCCTAGCAGTCCTAGCAACCATATAGATTGGTCCCGAGGCTATGGGAACCAACCATCGTATAAAAGCATATCCTTTCAATTATGCAGAGGTTCCATAAATTTTATGTATCCGCTGCTGGGCGGAGAGGGAGTTTCGCCAGGCCGTAGCGGTGGGCTTCGGCCTCCATACGGGCAATGAGGTCCCGGCGTATATGGTCGGCTAAGGGCGAAGGCGGCGCCGACTGGATCAGACGCTGGACTTCCCGATGCGCCCGGTCCAGTAGGCTGGGCGAACCCTGTTGCTCCCAACGCTGGCGGCGTGTGCGATCAATCACTGGCCCCGGAAAATAAATCTCTTCTTTTAACCAGCGCCGGGTATGGTCGGCAATCAGCAAATGCCGCTCCCGCAGCAGTTCCTCAAATAGCGGCAGTGCTGGGAAATCCTCTCTGGGTTGAATTCCAGCAGCCAATCGGAAGGCCATCCCACAGATCTCGTTATCCAGAAGCAATTTTTCCAGGCTTTGGCAGTTTTCAAAATCCAACATTCCTGGACCGGAGACATTATTGATGCGGGCCAGCACAGCCAGGACGGCCCCAATGCCGCTTTCCAGCCCCGCCTGAGCGTCCAATTGCTTGGCGTCGCTCATGCCGATGTAGGCTTGGGTAGGAAGCCCTAGGAATTTTCCGATCTCACAGTAAGCGCAGTCCAGCATCATGGTTTCCATGGCGCCCATGGGCGTGGTTTCGTAGCGAACGTCGAAAATCGCTGGCGAACCTCCATAAAGCACTGGGGCACCAGGTCGGGCCAGTTGGCTAAGCACTAAGCCACTGAGGGTTTCCGCCGTATGCTGAATTAATGTTCCTACCAGGCTGACCGGCGCCTGGAATCCCGAAAGCGGCATGGCAATCAGTTCTACCGGAATCCCGTGCCGAGCACAATCCAAAAGGTTCTGCGACGGTCCGTAGCTCCACCGAAGCGGCGAGGTGGGACAAGCCGAGAAGATCGTCAGCGGTTTGGCCTCCAGCTCCTCTTGGCTGCCCCGAACCATCAGTTGTAAATCCCGCATCAGTCCAAACCCCTCGGCCGAAAACGCCCCAGTAACCACCGGCTTTCGACCATAAAGCAAACTCAGAAATAGCCGATAGGCATCCGAGATTTCCGCCGGCACATCGGCGGGCACCATCGCCGTGCTTTGCGAGGCAATATGCTGCAGTTGCTCTACTAGGCGAACGTATCGGATGTAGTCTTCGGTAGTGGGCCGACGCACCTGCCCGGAAGGATAGTCTAAAAAATACAAAGCAGCCGACGCAGGCGTAAAATACACCGCATCTGGCGTAAAGTCATGCGTCTGGTTTCCCAAAACATCAAAAAGCCGAAAGGAACGAGGCGCCGAACTAATCGCCCGCCGAACCAGATCTTCCGACAAATACACTCGGAATCGGTCCGGACTAATCCTAGCACCATGGGAAGCCAACAGGTCCACCGCCTGCGGATTGTGAATCTCCACGCCCAACGTATCGAGCAAATAGATCGCCTCCGCAACAATCCGCTCTATTAGCTCCTCAGTAAGAAACCGGATGCTTGGCTGCTTCATGGGAACTCCTTTGCCGTTAAAGGATTAAACGCCTGCCGACATATGAAAAAAGGACATGGAAGCCAAATGGCAAAACTGTCTCTCCCCATCGTGGAAAAGGCCTTCTGAGCTGAAGCTGAAGCCGCCTGAGGGCAAAAAGGCCGACCGGCTCATTTTCCTATCATTCTATCCCTCTTGAAGCCAGGGCAGAGGGGAGAAACATTAGCCCGTCTCCATTCGGCGGAAGTGTTACCTTTTTCTAAACCCTGATTTCTGTACATAGTAATACACCCCTGTGGAAAAGGCCGGTCTGGACTGTCGGTCGGCTGAGGGGCTGGGCCGCTACTTACGGGAGAATGGCCCCTCTGCCGCATTGCTATCCAGAAGGGTTCCTTTCCCCCATCGAACTACTTGGAATAGGATTTACCATCACCATGGGGGCAGGGCCAAGGTGCCACCTTCCACATACACGACTGAGCCGTTAATATAACCGGCTTCGTCGCTCAATAAAAATCCGATCACTCGTGCGACATCGATCGGCTGCCCCAGTCTGCGGACCGGAATCTTCCGGGCCACATCGGCATAGAGCTCTTCTTTGGGTTTGTCCCATCCTTCGCAGGAAGAGGCAAGCATCGGCGTGTCAATGGTGCCGGGGCTAACAGCCACAAACCGAATCCCTTTGGGACTATGATCGGTAACTAGGCATCGCATCAGGGCCACCAGACCAGCCTTGGACGCACAATATACGCCATGCTCCGGAAACCCGATCTCCGAAGCAACCGACGTAGTAAAACAGATGCACCCTTTCGCCTGTTGCTCCATAACGGGAATCGCATATTTGCACACCCAAATTGGTCCTAGCAGATTGACGCCTAGCACCAGGTTGAAATCATCCACAGTAACCTGGGTGATTTTTTGGGTCCGGAGCACCCCGGCATTGGCGCAGGCGGCATCCAACCGGCCAAATCGGCTCACAGCCAATTCTACAGCAGCTCGAACGTCTTCCTCCCGTCGCACATCGCCGTAGTGGAACAGGCAAGTTCGTCCTTCCGCCTGCAGCCGGTTAGCCAATGCTTCTCCTTGTTCGGCCTGAATAGACATGGCAATTACCTTCGCCCCATGTTCAGTAAACAGTTCCGTACAGGCTTGCCCAATGCCCGAAGTGCCGCCTGTGACTAGAATCACTTGATCTTTTAGATGGCTCATCGCAAATCTCCTGAGATGAAGAGGGGAGAAAAATCTCGAACTATGCAACCCTTTAAACAAATCGCCTTGGACCGCCCTCCGGATATAACAGGGGCTGTCTGTTCGTAATCAGCCAGGCTGTACAGACCGGAGTCCCAAATAGGCCTATGCGGAAGTGGATCCGTATTTAGTGGTTCCAGGTTTAGAGCAGTGCGGAACGAGAAAGGCTGGTATCTAGACCTCCAATGATGGTAAGCACCCCTGATCCGTGCCCGGCTTTGCCAAGGTCAGCCTCTCCCAGAAGGGCTCGCTGTTATACACATCTTTGGAATGGATTCACCCTCGCAGCAGCAGCAAACGATTGCCCCAATCCGGGGGATAAATCAACCTTTCAAAACAAGCTAACGGTTACTTTGGATAAATTGCACAATTTGGGAAAAATCATCTAGAAAATCAGCAGATCTTTAGTTTCAGAAAAAGATTTATCTATATTTTCTATTTGATCCATTCTGTGTTGTTCAACGAGTTTTCCTGCTTTGCCTAAAGTGGCGGCCGAGCGCCTGAACTTTAACTTGTGTATAACAGCGAGCCCAGAAGGGAAAGGCGTTTGGGGACACCCAGGACGCCTGCGCTCCGGGCTTTGGAAATGGGAGGCTCTATGGACACCGTTCCCGCTCGAAAACTCAACCACCAAAGCCGGAGCAAAACCCAGCAGTGTAGGCAAAACCTCCCGGCTGCTGGACAAAGTTTCCCCGGATTCGGAAAGGGTCGTGCACTCCCTCGGCCACTTACCCTCGGTAGCCGGAACGTTTCCGTCGGGGTCGGCCCGATTGCCGGAACTCGATGGCATGGTCTATCAGACCGAAAATATCGTATTTTGGCCGATAGCCAAGCTGGTACTTTGCCTTGGTAATGTCGATGCAGAAATCTTGGCCAACTGGATCAATCAGTTCGATGAGGTCGATTCCGAGCCTTTGGGCCAGGTATTGGGCTGCCTCCGGATAGGAGAACGGGTCGTTCATTGCGATCATGAACGTTTGTCCCTCAATACCAGGTCGGGTCAACGCCAGCAGGCACGCTTCGACACAATCTTCTAAAGCCACGATGTGCCGACGCATGGGTCGGCCGTCTGGATGGCGTAGTGCCACGGCCGCATCTCGGCCATCCGAATAACGCTCCTTTTGCTCCGGTGTCATCAGTTCCGCCCAAACCGGCACTCCAAATTGCTCCCCAGCTACCGTTAAGTGGTTCAGAATATCGTCCTCGGCATGGATCCAAGACATGCGCAAAATGACCGTGGGCACTCCGGCTTGCCAGTAAAACGTTGTCGTCATCGCCTCTTCGATGACCTTCGAGAGTGGATAATAACCCGGATATGCTGTCAGCGGGGAATCCTCTCGGATTGGTGCCGGATGCTGCCGGTAATAAATGCCGTTGACCGCATCGCCGCTCACCAAGATAAATCGCTTCAATCGGCCGGTGCGCATCGCAGCATCCAATAGGTTAAATGTGCCTCGGGCGCTAAGGTCGATGACGGCCTGCCGATCTTCTTTCGCGGTAGCTAGGTGGAAAATAGCGTCGCATCGGCGCACAAGCTGTTCGACTGCTTCGGCATCGGCCAAAGCAACCTGCACTTCTTCCACCCCAGCCACATCGACCGGGTTTCGGTGTCGAAGGGCCAACACATGATATCCGGCAGTTACCAGAGCTTCGCACAATGGGCCGCCTAACTTACCACTTGCTCCAGTTACCAATACATGTTCTATCTCCGCCATGGGAAAAGACTCCTTGGATGAGGAGGGTGTACTTCTTGTGCTTTGGTGATGGGAACTGTTGGTAGGAGCACGGACATCTCCAGGGCATTGGCCGTACACGGGGACATCCGCTGCGCCCCGTCTGTCTGCCGCAGGAGCGGAAAGTCAGTATTTTCGGGTAGCCTCATTGGAAGGAGCAAATTTGCTCGACTTTTGCCAATTTTCCTAACTTGTTTTATCGCCAAGGATTATGGGGAACCGCCCTTTCGTTCACTCAGTTACCTAACTCCAATAATTCCAAGGAGTTAGAACTTTCCCATTTCGGTAGAAGCCCGAAATGGGCAAAAGTACAGCTTTAGAGCCTCTAAAGCTCTATTGAAACCTTTTCCGGTGGGAAACCCAAACCCACCAAGACTCGAAAAAACCGCACATTATGGGCAAAATTTCCATAACTCCCTAGAAGGTTTCAACAGAGCCTGCCTCTAACAAAATGAAACTCCTAGGAGATCGGTGAGGCGATCTTCCCGCTTATAAAGAGGAAAAACACATTCATTTGGTTAGAAACTCTTATCTAGACTTTTGCCATTTTGGGCGTTCGCCCGAAAGGAGAAAACTCTAAGCCCTTGTAACTATTGGAGTTAGGAAATTGGGTAAACAAAGGGAAGTTTCGTCGTAACTGCTGATGGCAAGTAGGAAAAATGGCAAAAGTCGCGCTTAGTTTACGTTGTCAAAATATTGCCTTTACGGAAAATGTTCCAAGTTGATCACCTGTCCTGTTTTGGCCGACTCGGTAGCCGCCAACACCAGCCGAACCGCTTCCCGAGACTCCTGCGGAGTGATTCGATCCGGCGGACGTCCGGCTAAGATACAGTCGGCAAAATAGCGCAGTTCTGCTTCCAACGCTCCCCAACGCTGGCCGAAAAGCCGAGGCCAGTAAATAGTATCTGGCATTTTGTTCCCGGTCGCATCGTGGATGGTCAGCCCTGCCTCAGCGCAGTTGATATACAAAGCCCCTTCGGTGCCGATCACCTCCATACGGGCGTCGATTTGGTAGGGGGTAGTTTCGGGCAAATGCCAAATAGATTCCACCACGCCCACAGCTCCGTTATCAAGCCGAAACATCGCCCAGCCGACATCTGGATATTTGTTGGTTCCTGGATGCACTTCGATCCCATAGACACTGGTGGGCCGGGCGCCAGTAAACCAAAGCATTAGATCGGCATCGTGGACTCCGTCACCGATGAGAGCGGAAATTTTATCCAAGACTGCTCGGCCGATGGTCTTCGATAGGTTCCGGCGGGCGTGCATGGAGACGATCCGTCCAATCCGGCCTGCATCAATGGCCTGTTTGGCCAGCACCACCCGGGGATCAAATCGGCAGATATGGCCCACCATGAAAAAACCCTTTGCCTGGGCAGCAGCGGCCAGAATTCGATCGCACTCTTGCAGGGTAGCGGCCATTGGCTTTTCTAAAAGCACATGTTTACCGGCCCGAAGGGCGTCAATGGCTATGTCGGCATGATCGTAGTAATGGGTAACGATGCTGACGGCCTGCACATCCGGATCCGCTAAAAGCTGCCGATAATCGGTATAACGCTTTGGTACCCCGAACCGGTCGGCTAGTTCCTGGAGCCGATCCGGCCGCCGGGTACATAAAGCCATCAACTCAATGCCCGGCATCCTCGCCAATGTCTCCGCATGAATCTCGCCAAACCACCCCAGCCCGATCACTGCCCAACGCACCGTCTCCACTGTTGGCATCGGTTTTCTCCTTCCTGCGCAGCAACAATTCGCTCTTTGTCATCTACTCGCCGATAATAAAATAATTTTCACTATAACGAGAACTCTCCTCCCCACTTCCCGCTCCCATCGGTACTTTCCAAACACTGTTCCGGGCATCTCCAGGAGTTGAAGTTATTTTGCCAGTTATAGTTTTGGATCTCACAAAAGGGGAAGCCTTCTAACTTTCCATCGGGTTAGAACTAAGCTCCGTTTTTTAAAACCACAGACTCCAAATCTTTGCAGAAACCTTTCCGAAATTCTGACATCCAGTGAACTATATGCACTCTCTTGATTTTATAGCCATTCGGTTTTCCTAACCGAACATCTACATATCTATGGGGCGGTAGCTCTGGTAATAGCCTGCATCTTGGGTTAGAGGCACAGTATGCCAAAATGGTATAAAAATATCTCCTGAATCATGCGGAGGTTCCTATATATTCGGCTAGAGGTGGCGGTCATCTACCTGGTGTAAAAATATTTTCTTTACATTATGCAGAGCTTCTCTATGTTATCCCCAGCGTTTTGGGGAACTGGATTTCTACTTTCTGATGGATGACAACAACGACTTCTCCATTCGGGGTAAGTGTTACGTCTTTTTAAGCTTTCCCATGGCAGAGGTTTTGTCAAGAGTATGGGGCAGGAGAATTTTTAACCGGTGGCGAGTTTGGAGCAACAGGTAGCTCTCCGATTGATCGGGCAAAAGCATTCCATGATGAGTGAACAAATAGTTTGATGTCGTTTAAATGAACAAATAATTAGTTTAGCTTCGGTTTTCCTCAATGCCCCATTTGCGCCATACCGGCGGCAGCGGGGCCAGAAGTTCCAGACGGCGGTGTTCCACCGGATGTTCCAGCACCAATCGCCGGGCATGCAGAGCGATGCCAACCGGAAATTTCTGCCCAGCTCCATATTTTCGGTCACCGAGGATAGGGTAACCGTGCTGAGCCAATTGGACCCGGATTTGATGTTTTCGGCCGGTAAGTGCCTGAATTTCTAGCCAACTGAACTTCTCGAACAGTTGGAGCCTGCGCACTAGAAGTCGGGCTTCCTTAGCTCCTTGGGCCTCCGATGGGTGCTGAGCGGTAGGATCCGGCCTGAGTACAGCCACCCGCCGATGCCGACGATCCAGGACCAAATAGTCCAGCCATTCAACCTGCGGAGCCTGGAATCGACCCTCGACTAAAGCCCAATAGATTTTTTCGACGCTATGGGAGCGGAACTGTTCGTTGAGGCGAGCAGCGGCTTTACTGGTCCGGGCAAAAAGCACTAACCCGGTTACCGGTGCATCCAGGCGGCTTACCACCCCCAGATAAGCTCGGCCTGGCTTGTGGTATTTTTCAGCGATATATCGGCGGGCCATTTCTAGCAAGCTGGGTTGGCCCGCCGGCACGCCCATCGTAGGCAAACCAGCTGGTTTATTGACTGCCAACAGATGATTGTCCTCATACAACACCTGTAACATCAGCGATCTTACAAGACGCCAAATTGTCTCAGGACCAGGTTGAACACATCCACATCACGGATCATTCGATCCGGCAACAAGCCGGGCTGAGAGACCAACAGGACGGTACGTTGCTGGGCACTTGTAGCTGGTGCACCATGGGAACCTTTGACCAGATTGGCATTGAGAGGAATGCTCCGGTTGGCCGGGTCGAAAAATAGTTCCACCGGATCATAGCCGGGTTTGCGATGGATATCTACAGTCCTAGCAAACCGGGGAGCCTGCCGGTCGTCCAGCCACCAATAATAGGCCTGCCAGCTGTCCGGCCGGCTAATCAGCACCACCTCGCCACTGCGGGGATGGTCTAAACTGTATTGGGGCAAATGTTCTCTGGTGAGCACCTCGGCGATCCCCTCTTGGTGTTGGAACAGTTCCACCACGCGGCGGATGCGTTCGGGCTTGGCGTCTCGGACAAACACATGGCCGCACTGATGATCCACCAGCACCCAGGCCTGGCTGGCGCTAAGATCCAGAAGTTCCCCATCGTCCGTAGGCTGAACGCGCAAAAGTCCTGCTTCCCGAAGAAGCCGATTCGGATATACCACATGGCTAACCGGCACAATGGCATATTCCCCCGCAATAATCCAGAACAACTCTTTGCCGTAGATTTCCTGGAATCCCTGGGCCAATCGGCCTAACTGGCCGTCTAGTTCTTGGAGGGCTTGTTGTGCTTGGGCACTATCGGGACCTGAGCGTTGGGCGGCATAATCCAGATGCGGGATGTAAATGTACCAAAATTCCGGCCGGAACTTTCGTGCCGTCCAAACGGCCGACTCCACAATCCAGCGGGTCGATTGGATGCCGGCTAGGGGCCCCCAGAAGTGCTGGAGCGGAAAATGGCCAAATTGTTCGCACAATTGGCCGTAGAGTTCCGGTGGTTTGGTATAACACCAAAGCGATTCAGAGCCATCCGGGTGGTGGATGGGTGATGGGGTACAAATATACTCTGCTTGGGCGTATTTGCTATGCAAAGGAAACCAAAGAGCCGAGCGCACCTTCGTCTTTTCGCGGAGGATGTCCCAAATTTGCGGCTGCAAGATACAGTCGTTTGCCGAGGTCCACATTTCCACTTGGTTCTGCTCACGCCAATAGAACCCATTGGCCACCACGCCATGGTCCCGGGGCAATGTACCTGTGGTCATATTGGCCTGTACCGGGCAGGTAAGAGCCGGGAAGCTGGGCACTAGTTCAACAATTTCCCCACCAGCCAACATCTGTTTTAACTGGGGCATGACTGCCACATCTTTTTCCCGTAAATTGGCTACTGATACTAAGACAACTGCAGAAGGCATAATTCAACTCGCTAGAAATCAAGAACACTTTTTCTCTTGTCCTATTGAATAATCAACAGGAACCTCTCCAAAAGCCTAACGTTTCAGTGAACTATATGAACTTTTGATTCGGTAGGAATGGACCCTCTTCTTTATTATTTAAAAACCACGTTATGCAACTTGAGAACCCTGCTAGTAACCTTATCCATTGGGTTAGAGGTGGGGGGAACCAAAATAGTGCAAAAATATCTCCTTTGAATAATACATAGGTTCGATTGACTTCTATAGATCGCTATTTGGTTTTGCTTTGCTAGTAGGAGCATCCTCACTATGGGGGCGCAAAGAGTATCCCAACTTCGTCCAAAAAGGCCATAGCAGATCATACACCGCCTTGGCCACCTGGGGAGCTTGGGCGCTATGGGCGCTAAGTTCCACATGGACTCCACCAGCATAGCCGACTTCCGCTAAGGCTGCCAGGACCGGCTCTAATTGCAGTTGGCCTTCCCCAAACAGCAGGTGCTCATGCTGGCCGGGACGCATGTCTTCCAGATGCACGTTGACTAACCGATCTGCCCATTGCCGGATATACATTTCCGGCGGAGTTTCGCCTTGGCAAATCAGATGCCCGATGTCTAAGGTCAAGCGGAGTTCCGGCGTATTGAGTTGACCGAGCAATACTTCATACCGGGCCATGGTGTCGATGAACATGCCGGGTTCCGGTTCCAAGCCGATCGGAATGCCGCAGGACTTAGCCTCTTCGACCAATTCTGCCAAAGCGTCGATAAGCCGGGCCATGGCTTCCTGCTCAGAAACCGGGTCCAACAACTGTCCAGACCAGATGGAGACACACATGCTGCCCAGCTGCTGTGCCATGTGGAAGGCATGGCGGTAGAACTGGAGCCGACGCTGCCGGGCATGAGGATCGGCAGACATAAGAGTCGGCTGGTGCTTGTGCCAAGGGTCCAAAAGATACCGAGCCCCAGTTTCGATGACCGATTGCATCTGGAAGCTTTCCAGTAGTCGGCGGAGTTTGAGCAATTGCTGCTCGGTCCAGGGACGGTCCGGCGCTAAGGCATGGTGGTCGATCGTAATGGCTACGCTCTGATAGCCAATTTCGCCCAACACCCGCACTGCATCCAGCAGGTCATGATGGGCAAAACCATTAGTATTATAACCCAGTAACATGCCCAAACGCACACGCCTAAAGTATTTTGCCACCTGAGAACCTCAGACCCATCCGCTCAGGTAGTTTCTACCTGCTGGTTTTCTTGGTCGAGAGGGCGGTGGCAGCCTTTCACCTATTTTACTTCCATCTGTTTATGTAGTTTCCAAACGATGGCTCTGCCCTTACCTGATGCCGGTTGAGGACTCCGTCTGCCGGCATCCGCCGCAGCGTGGAGGGGCCCCCAAACACATCCACCCAGGGTCAGCGACCGTACTTGCTCCCGGGTTAGGACTCCGCCCCCCGGCATCCGCTCAGGTGGTTTCCACCCAATGGCTCAGCAAGGTGGCCGGCACCAGCAACACCAGCACAATCAGGGATTTGGCCAACCCATGCAGGGCCAGCACCGCAGCCGCATCCAGAAACACAATCGAAAGGATTCCTTGTCGGACCGCCGCTTGCACCCGCTGCGGGCTTGGCGTATTGACGGCCGAAAGTTGGCGAAAACCTATCCATAGGGCCAATATTCCGACAAAAAGGTACCACCGGATGGGTTCCCTCTGCAGGAGGGGATCCAATCGGCCGGGGGGCAAGGTCCAGGGCAAGGCGGCCAAAAGACCTACACCGGTGATCATCAGCAGACTGCCGGCGATTCGGCCAAGGGTGCTTTTTTCCGGTTGGACTTCCTCTCGGGCAAACCAGCTTAGACCAAACACATAAAGGCCCAGTGCCGCAGCAACCAGCCATTCGGCGCTGCCAGGCCATTGGTTGGCGGTGCTCATCCCCATAAGGGCATTGAGCATTCGGCAGCCGGCCATAGCCAGGGGGCCGATCCAGAAACGTTTCAGCCAACCATCGTAGGCTAGGATCAGGCCGGCCAAGGCCAAGCTGACCAAACCAGGAGCCAAGCTGCCGGCTTGCCAGCCGGCCAACCAGGCTAAGCCACTGCCAATGGCCAATAGCGACAAGCCCACCGACCGGACCGTCTCGGCATCCACCCGGCCAGAAGGAATCGGCCGATGCGGACGTTCTTGGGCATCCACTTGCCGATCAAAATAATCGTTCAGCATGGCACCAGCCGCATACAGCACCGCCGATGCCCCCATGACCAATACCAGCACTGCCCCAGGCCATCCATCCGTAGATGAGCCGACAAATAATACCCCCATGGCCGAGTCGGCCATTGCCGTAAATAGGTTTGGCAACCGGACTAACTGAGCCCAGCTTCCTAGGAGCCGGGACCACTGAGCTACTGGAGAACCCATCAGACTCGTTCCCACATACTAATCCCTGAAATTCAGTCAAAACAGCCTAATGGTACGGAACCTCTGCGTAATCCAGAAGAGATATTTTTACACTATTTTGGTGCCCTCCGTCTTTAACCAATAAGGGTTGCTAATACTGGTAGCAACCCACACAGAGTGGGTTTTGAACTCCAGTAAGTCAATCCCTCCCGAATCGAAGGTTCATAAAGTTCACCCTATGTTCCGGATTTTGTAGAGCTGAGTATCCTACCGCCACCTTTGCCATTTTTTAACTTCTTTTATGTCAAGAAGTTAAGCTTTGAAGATTTTTTGATCAGCAAATTTCCTAACATCGACTTTTCCCATTTTCCCTAAGGCCTTTTGTTTCCAGTAGTTACGACGAGACCTGCTTTTATGCACAGAATTTCCTAAGTCCAATAATTACAAGGACTTAGAGTTTCCCCTTCCGGGAAAAGGCCTAAACTGTTAAAAGTCGAGCTAAGAGGCGGTCCGAAAAAGCATTTTCTCGGATGAAAGGTTTTCCTTCTTCAATTCCCCCGAATCCCCAAAATCCCTGTTTTGAAGGAGTCTGAAGGATAGGAGCCGGTCGGCCAAAACCTATTGGAAACCAGCCAAATCCCCATTGGAGGACAGCCTCTAACTCCAATATTGTCAAAGGGTTAGGATATCCAAAATTGCCGTGACCTTGGAAATTGGCAAAAGTTAAGATACTACAGGAAAGTATGCTTAAGTGTTTTTAAGTCCTTCTTGGGCTTTGCCGTCGGCTGGCTTTGTTGAAAGATGTCTGCGGTCTGGGGAGTTTTTGCCCATACGGGTCGGTTTTGTTTCCGTTTTGGTGGGTTTAGGCCTGCGACCGGAAAGGGTTTCAACAGAGCCCCGTCGGCTGCAAACCTGCCCGCAAAGCCCAAGTGGGCTAAAACCCGAAATTATACAGGAGGTGCCCATATGCAGAGGTTTCTTCTATAAGTCCCGGCAGACAGAGTATAAGTCCCGCCAGACACAGGGTGATTCACGTGGATGAACTAGCAGGAAAGCCTACAAGTAATCGGTCCAGATACTCTTTAGCGGCCTGACCGGCAGCATCTGGATCCTCCAGGTAAGGATATAGCTCCACAGTAACCCACCCATCATAGCCGGTTTGCCGAATGGCTGCCAGCACCGCCGCCAGATCAATAGCCCCTTGGCCAGGCACCAGATGCCGATGTTCTCTTGTAGCAGCGATATCTTCCAAGTGGTAATGGCGGGTATGTGGGGCCATGGTAGGGATCCAATCCTGCGGCTCCTGCCCCACACAGAAGGCATGGCCGATGTCGAAATTGAGGCCTACCCTCCGGGAACCGATCCAATCGGTAAATTCTAGGTACTGCTCGAAGCGTTCGATCAAAAGGCCAGGTTCGGGTTCAATCAATAGATCCACGCCGCATTGTTCGGCCAGTTCGACACAAGGCATCAGTTCGTCGTAGAACAATTGGGCGGCTTTTTGCCAGCTTGTTTCCGGCGGCATTGGACCGCCCGGTTCGGTTTGGATACTGGGGGCACCCAGCTCGGCGGCCAACCGAAGGCACCGTTTGGTGTGCTCCCGCCGGATGGCCCGATAATAGGGATCCGGTTCAATCCACGAAGGGTGCCAATACGGCTGCCGAACATCAGCCACCGCATTCATCATGAAGGCGTTCAGGTTGGAAATGCCCAAACCGGTCTCTGCTAAGGTCTGCCGGATCGACTCCTTTTGTTGCGGCAAAAGGCCAACCGGCCAGGCATGGGGCACATCCGCCAACAGCTCCACCCCTTGATAGCCCAGCCGCCCTACCCGCCGAATCGCCTCTTCCACCGGATACTTCAAATAGGCATTCAAACTGTATGCAAACCGCATCCACCCTTCTCCTAGCCAATAAGGACCCTGCCTACTTACTGGCAATAGCTCAGTAGCCCAGATAATACGCCTGCGATAGAGTTTTAGCGGGCTTGGTTTGCGGCTAAATGGCAGTACCTCCGAGCCCACAGCCAGTATAATTCCTAAGACGGGGCCGAACTAGAAGGAGAGGTTCGACCAGAAAGGAGCCATCGATCATCGGAAAGTTCTATCGAAGGAGTAAGCCATGAAAGCAGCTTATATCGAACGGACTGGACCGCCAGAGGTTATTCAGTACGGCGAACTGCCCACCCCAACACCCACGGGCAGTCAGGTGCTAGTCCAGGTGGGAGCCGTCTCGGTCAATCCGATCGATACCTATATCCGTTCCGGTATGGTGCCGATGCCGATTCCGAAACCCTACATCGTTGGCTGCGACTTGGCCGGAACGGTGGTCGAAGTGGGCCCGGAGGCAAAGCAGTTTCGACCTGGAGATCGGGTTTGGGGCAGCAACCAGGGCCTGCTGGGCCGGCAGGGCACCTTTGCCGAGTATGCCTGTGTGGAAGAACAATGGCTCTATCCGACGCCGACAGGGGTCTCGGATCAGACAGCAGCAGCCATAGCTTTAGTCGGGATTACCGCCTACTTGGGCCTATTCCATCATGCGCGGATCCAACCGGGCGAGGTGCTTTTTGTTCATGGAGGTTCAGGCGGCGTCGGTTCCTGTGTGGTGCAGATGGCCAAACTAGCTGGCGCTACTGTCATTACCACTGCCGGAAGTCCGGAAAAGGCCGAGATCTGTCGTCAATTGGGCGCTGACCGGATTATCCAGTATAAAAGCGAAAACGTGGACGAAGCCCTCCGACAGTTTGCTCCTCAGGGGGTCGATGTCTGGTGGGAGACTCTGCGGGAGCCGAATTTGGAGCGGATCGTCGGCCATTTGCGCCTAGGCGGTCGGGTGGTGCTGATGGCAGGCCGAGAAGCCCGCAGCGTGCTGCCGATTGGCCCCTTTTATGTGAAAGATTGTTCCATCCACGGGTTCGCCATGTTCAATGCCTCAGCCGACGTCCAACGCCAAGCCGCCCAACAGATCAACCAGTGGCTGTCCGAAGGCAAACTGCAGGCTCGGATCGATCGCCTGATGAAACTAAAAGATACCGCCCAGGCTCACCGCCTCCAAGAGGAAAACACCCTCGGCAAAACGGGCGTTTTGGCCGGCAAAATCGTCCTGGAACCCTAGAATCAGCCTCCACTCCAACCGGCCCCAAAGAATCGGTCCCCGATAAAATCGCCCGGAAAATACTCAAAGAACCTCTGCAAAATCCTGAACATCCCGTGAACTTTATGAACTTTTGATTCTTTAGACGTTCCGTTGTCCTGCTAGGACATCTACTATCTGTTGGGTGCTAGCAATCCTATCGCCCCTATATGTTGTGCTAGAGGGAGGCCAGCCAAAATGGTATAAAAATATCCCCTTTAAATTATGCAGAGGTTCCTCAAAGGACTCGCACAGACTCCGGGATTCTATACACCTAACTTTTCAAACAGGTAGAAGGCCCCGAGGCTCACCAGGGCAAAGACTGCCACCACCGGCCAAGGGGAAATGCCCATCAGTTCCGGTAGCCCCACTTTGCCCAAGTCTTTCCATGCCAGCACTGTAGATTGCAGTGTGGGATAGATTTCGGCAAAGATCGCTGCTCCCAGCAGCATGCCTAAGATAGCAAACAGGGCATGCCAACGGCCTTCGGCTATAGCGCCAACGGCGGTTCCAGGACAAAAACCGGCAATGGCCCAACCGACGCCAAAGATCGTCCCGCCCAATAGCAGGCCGCCGAGGTTCAGGGCTTTATGATTGTAACTGATTTGGCCCATTTGCACTAATAGGGTAATGCCGATCATGCCGACCAGTACAGCCGAGAGCATGAACTTGAAAATGGTCATATCCCGGAGCAGCATGGCGTTAATTTGCTTTTCAAAGCGAAGCACCCGGCCCTGCTGCAACAGCAGACCAAAGAACATGCCGGTAACCAGTCCCAGCCAATGTTCGGTCGTCATGGAGCGGTCCTCCTACCATAAACAAGCATTGCCGTTACCAGAGCAACCCCGAAAAATACTGGGAGCACTAGAAACCCGCTGGCTGACAGTTGCATCAGCCCGCTCAGGCCGTTGCCGCTGGTGCAGCCGTCGGCCATCCGGGCGCCGATCATCATCACCGCTCCGCCCAGCAGGGCGGCGATGGCCCGTTTGGTTGGTGATGGGCCAAACCGCTCCCGCCACACCGGCGGCACCGCCTCCAAGCGGAAGGAACGATCCAAGACCGCCCCCACCAAGGCGCCGATCAATATACCGACGATCAGCATGAATTGCCACTCCACCCGCACCTTTTCTTTAGTAAAGTAGGCGTTCTGGGCGACATGGTCCGGGGCAACCGTTTTTTCCAGCAGCCCGGCAGCTCGCACAAAGGTGGTCGAAGCTCCCAAATAATTTGTCTTACCCAGCCAACGGGTGGTGGCCCAAGCGGACGCAATGGCTACCACCCCCAACAGAGCACCTGCGGCATACGGCCGCCACCAAGGAACATTCTTTTCTGGCATTCCTTCCTCCCTTCCGAGATGAGCCCACAAAATCCGATGGACAAATCGGTCTGGTTGGCCTTTCCCTCTAGGCCTCCGAAAGTCCAAGGTTGATCTTGGACGCATAAAAACCCTCATAGAAAATTATACAGACTTGGAGAAGATGGCTTCCTGGCTGGGTTAATGACCGATGGTAACCCAAACCGGAGCAGTCCAGATGGTATTTTTATCAGCCTGGAGAATTTTAAACCAGTAGTAGTGGGTACCCGGCATGGGTTGGAATGTTTTCTCCCAGCTTAGGTTCGGCCCCCGGCCTGGGATGGTTTCCAACAGACGGTCGTCTTCGTAAAGTTCGATCGAGGCGATAGCATCATTGGGATCTGGGTCGTCGATCAGAAACCGCACCAACACCTTGGGGGTTGGGGTGGTCAGAATGCTTCCCATCGGAGCACCATTGACGTTAATTAGGACCTGGCAATTGCGATCTTGGGTGGAATAGCAGCGTCGGTTAGCTAAGGCGTCTAGGATATTCCGTGGGGAAAGTCCAGCAGCCAGGATGGCGGTCCAAGTGCGTAAGTTACCCCAGTTGGCTTGGTGGGTATCGGTGGAGCCGTCCGGAGCCAAGTGCCAACCTAGCCGTAACGCTCGCCGATAAGCCAACTCCTCCTGAGGATTCCGCACTTCGATAAGCTGAACAGCCTGGTCGCCGATTTCCGAATACGCCAATCCATCGAAATAGGTGGTTCCGTCGCCGGGGTGGTTAAACTTGGCTACCACTTTAGCTTCAACCAGAGCTCGGTAAAGCTGTTGAGGATCATTTGGCCAGCGATAGGTTGGCGGATCATAAATGCATAAATGTCCCCATTCCTTCGACCATTCCAGTCCGAGCAGAGCAACAAATTGGCCCATCTGGTTCGCCTTCCAGGCCGCCTCCCGAGTGTCTAGCCATTCATTGTCGTCCAAGGATTCGAGATGGTCGGTGAGGGCAAAGACGTCCAATTTAGCACTCTGGCGGGCATAGCGGTAGGCATCTTCCGGAAAGAAAACACCATCGGAATAGGAGCAGTGGCTATGCAGATCCGCAAACCAGACCCGTAGCGGATTTTCTACCTGGACCGGCACAGCAGTGCGAACCGTGGAAATATCGGTAACAATGCGGAGCTGTTGAGGACCGTTCGGGACCAGGGAGCTATCCAATTTTCCCTGCCAGAGATCTTTTTGCTGCTCCAGCCGAACCCACGGTGGACCGCCTAGCCCAGCAAACATTTGTTTCGGTGGCGCTGCCCCGGCCGGCACCTCCAGATCCACTTGGATCATCAGTTCGCCGCTTACCAGAGCATTTGGCTTCGGCGAAACAATTCCTAGTTTTGCCTGGGGCGGAGGCGGCGCCTTTTTAGCAGGGGCCGAGGCCTTCGACTTTTCCGACACCGGAGGGGCACCGGCCAATCCGAGAGTGCTTCCAAGTAGTAGGGCTAAACCGGTTCCCAATAGTAAGAAAATGTTCCTCCAATTGACGATACTTTTGTTCATTGCAGGCCCTCCCAAAAGATAGGTTTTAATGGAAAATGTTCCCCAAAAGTGGCTTCCTCGGATTTTCCGCTGCATGGGTGGGAGTTGGCATGAGGGACTGGATAGGTGGGCACCCGGCAAGGCAGGTATTGCTCCCTACCGAACAGAAGGCACCTGAGCTAACGCCTTTTTTATTTGGAACCTCTGATAATTCAAGGGGGATATTTTTATACCATTTTGGATGTCCATCCTCTAATACGACATATAGAGCTACAATATTGCTAGCACCCAATGGATAGTAGGTATTCGGATAGAAGAACCGAACGGCTATAGAATCAAAAGTCCATAAAGTTCACTACATGTTCAAGATTTTGCTGAGGTTCCGTTTGTACTTTCTGAAAAGTTCCCCTTTATGGGGTTAACTTGCTCTGGCTTGGCTTCTGGACTGCTAGCCTGGCCCCTTTTGGGATGCCTAGCAACCGAAGGCGTTGGAAGGCCATAGTTTCCCAGGAGCCATTTGGTAGGCTCTTCATTCAGGCTTCGAAGTAGGAAATGGCCTTTGGGACTGGTGGACACCGTTGGGCTGGCTCAATAGCCTCTCCCTAAAAAGAACAATTTTTCAGAAAGTCCAGTTTTATGATCCCGCTAGAGAAAATGCAATCCCTTGAAGAAAAACTCCCACTAGAAGAAGCGCAGAAAAAGTGCATCTGTGGCCCAAATATACACTGCGAACCCCCAAATGGGACAAGAAAGAAAAATCGGGCGGAGCCGCGGAGGCGGAGGTTCAGATCCCTAGGCCAGGGCCGGTCAAAACTCCGGTTGGCACGCTGCCATCGGTCGGATGGAAGAATTCTGGATACCGATTTGCCCAGCCGGCGTTAGCGGCGGGGCAGTACTGCCGGGCGTTTCCTTCAATGGCCGCTACGGTGGGTACTCGAGCAGCCAACGAAGCAGAGTGCAAAAAAGAATATCCCGGACAGGTCAAATCCTGTACGCACAAAAACATGCCGAACTTCTGCGCCGCCGCTCCCATCATGAGGGCCTCGCTATGGCCCTTGCAAGTCTTCAAAGCCACTCCCGAATAACCCAACTCTCGAGCCAAAAGCAGACTCTGGTAATCCACTAGCGATTCGTCAATGACCACCGGCTTGATAGCAGCAGCCCGGTGCATTTTGTTTTCCGGATACGCTGCTAAATCCCGATGAGTTGGCTGCTCAATATATTGCAGGCGTTCCAACGCCTCCGGCGCCCGCTCGCCCACTTTGGCCAACCACTCCAGCACATACTCCACACTCTGGCACCGTTCATTGAAATCGGCTGAATAGAACCACTGGGTGCAGCCCCGCTGGCGCTGCGCCTCGGCAGCCACTCGCTCGACCGATACCACCCGATCCACATCCCAGGCCAAATCGTCCCCGTTGAGCTTAATCTTCAGATGTGTCAGCCCGTCATAAAGAATCCACTGGTCCAACGTAACCGGCAGACCGTCGTCTGGCGCCGTCTGCACATCTGCAGGACTGAGCGGATCCAGGGCGCCAATTAGGTGATAAAGCGGCATCTTCGGCTTTGGCTCCCGGAGCGTATAACGGTCCAGATACTCGCCAGCAAACTGCTGGTCCAAATAGAAACCTAAGTCCCGATTGACAAACTCTGGCCCTAGCAGGTTGTAGGAGTTGGCCCCCAGGGCTTTCCCGTAGGCGTCGTGGATGGCCGCTTCCAAAGGACTGGCCGCTACTAACTGCGCCAACCGAGGCATCGGTTCCGGCGTAGCCAACTGCTTACAGACTGCTTCTGCTTCAAGCTGTAAATATTGTTGATTTAGCTCATGGGTGATTTCTAGCGGGTGGCCGAATTCTTGGTACTGGCCGGCTCGTTCAACCATCCGATGGGCCAAAGCAGTCATAGCAGCCAACGTCTGATCCGGAGTGGCCCTGCTGGTGGGCCAAGCCCAAATGTTGCCCATGGGCATCGAACCGAAGCCTTGCCCCCGCCGGCCATCCCGACTCTCCACCTCCACCGTAACATGAAACATCAAAACATCATTTAAGACTCGGCCGCCAAACTTGATCGGCATCCGATAATCAAAATGTTCAATCTCAGCCCGCACCGAGACCAGCCGAATATCTGTCGCCTTTGCCATAGGACAAAACCCTTTTACCTACTCGAAAACAAACCCCCTCAGCCCATTAGACTCCTCGCACATTCCTTCCAATGCCTTAACCCGACTGTCCTCTTCCAAGACCCTCCAAAAAGAGGAAGCTAGTCGTTGCTATGGGGTGGACAGACACCGGATGCCGTCTTGCACTGAAAGGCAAAGAAAGGTTTGCATAATTCAACGGACAGATTGTTATACCATTTGGCTTCATCGCCTCTCTGGCCGAACACAGAGACTGCTTCCACAGATAGCACCCCACATCTTGGATCTATCCGGCGGGGGCACCCAGGCTCCCCAAATCCACGCCCCCCACCCTAAAAACGGCTGGCCGCCCAAACCCTAGGGGAATCCTGAAAAGAGACTAGACCAGATTTTTCCGCACAGCCCACACGGCAGCCTGAGTCCGATCCGTAACCCCAATCTTGCGCAGGATATGCTGCACGTGTTCTTTGACCGTCTCGTAGCTGATATGTAAGGCTTGGGCAATCTCTTTATTGGTCAATCCATGGGCCAATTGTTTTAACACCTGGCTTTCCCGCTCCGTGAGCGGCACCTCTATATCTGACGACGCTAATCGTGGCGTGGCCAATGCACCGCTAACCCGCCGAAGTTCATCTCGGGTCCAGATAGTTTCGCCTTTGGCTGCCTTACGGATAGCGTCGATCAATTCTTCTCGGCTCGCCCCTTTCAGAATATAGCCGCTAGCGCCTAAGGCCACTGCCCGAGCTATGTAAGTGGGATTGTCGTAGCTGGATAGAATCAAAACGGGCAACTGAGGTTTTTCGAGTTTGATTCGACCCAGAGCAGTCAACCCATCCCCATTGGGCATCCGAATATCCAATAGGACCAAATCCACCTCTTTAGTTAAGGCGTGGCGGACCGCCTCTTCGCCAGTAGCCGCCTCCTGGGTTACTTCGATCTCTGTGCCTTCCAGAAGGCTTTTCAGCCCTAAGCGGACCATTTCATGATCATCGGCCACTAAGAGTCGGATTTTTGTACTCATACAAACCTCCTCGGTATGGAAACGGTTTCATTCTCAAAGTAACCTCAGCTTCTTCTCCATTAAAAAATAATAACGGGATCGCGTTACAGGATTTTTTTGGATTTTTGTAACATTTCCGGCAGGTGAAGAAAACCGCCGCTGTCTTTTTAGCCAGAAGGCGGCTTAATAAAAGGCTATGGCGCCTTTGGGGTCGCCAGAAGGCCGGTTAACTATTTCCCTCTTCTTGGTGGCCATCTCCCCCAAGGGAAAGGCGAAAATAAATCTCTTCGTCTCCCTGCCTAAAAAATAAAGCCCATCCCATTGAGGTGAGCTTTTCTACCACTTTTATTAAAAAGCTCCCTTAAGTCCTGAAAGAAAAGGTACCTCTGCAAAATCCTGAACATATAGTGAACTTTATGCACCTTCGATTATATTCCCCTTCGGTTCTCCTACCTGGACATCACTATTTATAGGGGGCAACAATCCGAGCACCACTATATGTTGCGTTAGGAGGAAAAGCCAAAATGGTATAAAAATATCCCCTTTTGAGTTCCGCAAAGGTTCCAAAGTAAACTGGCGAGGGCCAAATTTTCAGGGAGCAAAATCATAACTTCAAAAACAATAATAGGTTATGGAGATACTTTGGTCGGTTTTAGAAACTCCGATTTTTCCATACCTGGAAAGCTATTCCTGCCAGTCCCTAATTTCTCTTATATCCCGGGCCTCCCTAATAAAAGGAAAGAGAAACCAGAACCCTTTTTTCCAAGGGAGAGAGAGCATCTTACGGCTTCTCACCCAGAGTAGGTATGGGAAAAAGACCTATAGCCAACTACCTCTACCTGGGGAGAGGTCCCAAGATGCCCTCCTAATGGATGGTATAACCTACACTAAATCAGTTAGCAATAAAAGGGGGGCACCGAAAATTTTTACATTTAAATAACATTAAAGCGATCAAAATAATAAATAATCTAGCGTAACCCACCTCAATGCCTATAATCTTTTCCCTCATTAAGGTGGTATAACTGAGAGAAATTTTCTTCGGGGAGGTGTCTCCCTAGTTGACCAATCTGCCTATTTTGTTTATTTTGCCAAATTTCTCAAATCTTCAGCCTCAGAAAAGGAGCAGACTCCTCCTCCTGGCTTTGATCCCGGAAAACCATGCTTTCGATGGAGGGCAGAAAACGGGGGCGTTTGTTTTGGAGTGTCTTGTATCGCCTTTGTGTTGGGGAGTCTTTTTAGGGGGGAGCGGCTTCGAGCAACTGCCGATAGTAGCCGATCGAACGCCGCAGGCCCTCTTCAAAATCTATTCGTGGCTGGTAGCCAAGCAGGCGCTGAGCTAGGGAGATGTCGGCCAGACTTTCCCGCACATCCCCCGGCCGGGGTGGGGCAAACTTCGGCTGCACCTCCACCTGAAGCAGTCGGCCCAGCACAGCCAGCAGAGTCAGCAGATCGGTAGCCTGGCCGCTGCCAATATTCAGTACTTGTCCGACTGCCTTTGGCGAATGGGCCGCCAACAAGTTTGCCTCCACCACATTATCTACATAAACAAAATCTCTCGATTGGCGGCCGTCGCCGTAGATGACCGGTTGTCGGCCCCGCAGCAGAGCCGTTATAAAGATCGGGATCACCGCCGAGTAGGGACTATCCGGGTCTTGCCGGGGACCAAACACGTTGAAATACCGCAACACCACCGTTTCCAGACCAAAAGCGGCAGTAAAAGCTTGACAGTAGTATTCCCCGGCCAATTTGGCTGCCCCGTAGGGTGAAATCGGTTCGGGGAGATCTGTTTCTTGTTTGGGGCTAGTGGGCCGGTTGCCGTAGGCGCTGGAGCTGGCTGCATACACCACCCGCCGTACGCCTGCTCGACGGGCCGCTTCTAAAACAGTTAGTGTCCCTGTAGCACAAGCAGCATGAGTTTCCAAGGGGGCTTCCAAACTGCGGGGCACACTAGCCAAAGCGGCCTGATGAAAGATGCAATCCACCCCCTGCACCACTTCCCGCATGAGGGCTTGATCGCATACATCGCCCTGGAACCATTGGATTTTGTCCCACACACCGGCCAGGTTTTCCCGCCGGCCGGTACTGAGGTTATCCACCACCCGAACGGTGGCCCCTTGCTGAACCAAGCGCTCCACCAAATGAGAACCAATAAACCCTGCCCCACCAGTAACTAAATAAATGGCCATAGAAACTCCTTTTTTCTCTAGGTCTGCCCCCGTTCCTCTGCCTTTCCCACTCCACCTAATCTTCCCCGCCGAGGCCAAGGGGACTTCCCGCAGCATTGAGTGGGAGGCCGGACCTTCGGCTGAGTCATGGTTTCCGGCCACATGGCTGCTGACTTAAAGCCGAGCAAGTTGTTCCAGGTCGGTATCAAATCGGACCAAGATCACACGCCAGGCGGTTTCGTCTGGGGGTGAATCTGGTCGGCTGATGGCCCGATAGAAGGCAATTGACCAGGCCACCGGGAAATCCTCGCATTTGTATATATATCGAAAGAATATCAGATCTTTCCCCACCCGACGGGCATCCAGCCGCTCAAAGCCTCGAAACTTCCCAAAACGATTTGGAATCTGGGCTGTACGGTCCGCCAGAGTCTTCAGGGCATCGGGCTTTTGCCCCAACAGGGGGCTGCCCCGCAAAAGATTTTCATAGGCCTGTAGAGTGGTCCCCTGAGAGATCGACTCGAAAAACGACCGCACCCGGCCGTCCAGCAGCTCGATCAGCTCATCTTTGGCAGCCGGCGTCTCCTGACTATAGGCCGACCAATCCACCCACACCCACCACACACCGGCCGCCCCTAATGCTAGAGCCAACCACACCATCGTTGATCGCATTGTCATCGCCTCCTCAGGAAAATTAGGTTCGCCATTTTCTCTGTTGAGACCAGTCAGATGCTCCGACAGCCATTCGGTATCCGAACAGGAAAAATAGATTCGGCATTTTCTCTGTTGAAAGCCCGATGGGAACGCTTCCTGCTCTGGTGTTTCGTTTCCGGCAGGTTCACGGCAAAGCAGGCTTGTTTTTCTCAAACCAAGAGCGTAGCAAAAGTTGTCTGTCGGTGGGCCGCAGGATAGGTTTTCGGTCGTTTCGGTCTGGACCGTGTTCCACGCTCCAGCCGTCCCACTCTCGAAATGCATGATACGCCCAATGCCAGCCGTACTCTTCGAAAATTTCGATCACATCTCGAAGATAATTGTAGGCGCTTTTTCCCGGGGCCCATCGGATGGCGCTAAACTCGCCAATGTAGATGGGCACCTGATAATCCTTCTGGAATTGGATGACCGGCTGAAGGGCTTCCCGTAGGGCCTGTTTGTCCCAGTGTCGGCCAGCGACGAAACCTGGATAAGCTACGCCGGCTGGATTGCCGTGAATCCCCTGATGGGTAAACTGAAATGGAATGTACATATGGACGCTATAGACCACGCCCGGCACATCCACCGGCTCCAACCAGTCCAACCCTTCCGGCGAACCCCAAGGGGTTGGTTCGATGATGATGGCGTGAACTGGGTCGATCTGGCGGATGCGGCGGGCCGTGCGCTCGGCCAGCTGCTGCCAATCCAAAAGGCCCTCCGGCGTCAGAGCCTCCGTCGGTTCGTTCACTAGGTCATAGCCCCACACAGCCGGCTGGTCCCGGTATCGGCGAGCCATCTTCTCCCAAAGCCCCATAAACGCGTCTTGAAACTCCTTTTGCCGAAACATCCGATACACCCCGTCTGGGTCTCGGCCGCCGGGCGGCGTATGCATATCAATACAAACTTTAATGCCAAGCTCCCGGCAGACCGGCAACAAGTGGTCCAAATGCTTAAGAGCTGATTCCAACCAGGCTTCATACTCGGCCACATTGGCCCGATCGGCCGGTCCATGCGGAAAGCCGCCCCAAAGCAGTTGCCAACGCACATGATTGGCCTTCCACTGACCGCCCAACACGCGAAGGTCTTCTTCAGTAACCTGGGGGCTGATCATGGCCCCTCGAAGCCGGATGCCAGGCGCCAGCCCTGGGGTAACCGCCAGAAACGGGCCTCCAGGAGCAGGCTTGGTTGATTGGTTCGTGTCCGGCTGTTTGGGCGGTGTGCGTCGGCGATGGCCCACCACCCGCACCCGCAGATCGTCGAACCAAGCCCGGCCGTGCGTGTTCTCCAATCCCAATATCAACCAGGCTTCTTGGACATCCAGTGGAATCTCCGCCACAAAGCCCACCTCTCGCCAATCGAATGTGCCCCAAAGCTGGCTAGGATGATGCCATCGGGGTCCGGTGGGCGAAACTGTATGGACCATGCATTTGACGCCGTTCCAGGTCTGCGGCGGTTGGGCCACCCGGTCGGCCCGAATCCGGCACTGGACACCCAGTTTGGTCCCTCGGATTTGTTCTACCGGCAACGCCCGGCGAACATACCAAGACTTTCGGCCTTCGGCAGCCGACAGCTCCACCAGCAAACAGCCGCCGCTCGGTTCCTCCTGCACCCATCGGGCTTTCGATGCGTCCAGACCGGTCCATTCGGCAAGGCCCTCTTTTTGGCTAAAATCCGTCTTCAGCAATACCGTACCCACAGCCGGCCTCTGCCCTGGAACGCTCTGGGCCGACGGTTGGCCCGACTGCGACTGAGAGGGCTGCTGGGGTGGAGAAGAAGGCTGGACGGGTGGTTGGATCTGCGAGAACTGCTGAGCTGGAACGGTTTTTGCCGCCTCTTCGGCTTCCAAACGTTCTCCAACAATACCCAACAGGAGAAACGAAGAAAAAACAATCGCCTTTGTTCCTTTCCGTCGTCCCATACGAAGATTCCTCCAGTAAAATCGCTATTATATGGGCCGGGGATGGCGCCGGCGTTTCCAAACGCCGCCAGAATGGCTCCAAGGGCCAATCTCCTAGCAGCCTACCCGCTCCAAAGACCGGCTTCAACCTGGCTAAGAGCCTCTAACAAAATAAAGCCCTTCAAAAGATCCGATAGGGACCCTTACCCGGCATAGGTTGTCGAAAAACTCATTTTGTTAGAGCCTCTAAGCTCGACTTTTGCCATTTTGGTAACGTCTTTTATTTCAAAGGGTTAGGTTTTGAGGATTCTTTGTTCATCGATTTTCCTAACTCCAATATTTTCAAAAGGTTAGGACATCCAAAGGAGCCGCCTCCGTCGAAATTCGCAAAAGTCGAGCTAAGTGGTTGTCTGAAAAGGGATGTAGCCAGTCTTCATTCCAACGGCCGGTGAAGGCTCTGGGTAGCCAAAGTACCCAAATCCTCGGCTGGAGCCCTCCTGGTGAGGTAAACAAGTTGGCTGCCGAGTGAGCCAGAAAACTCTTTTCAGACAGGCTCTAAGAATAAATGGATTCCTCTCCCGAAGGATTAAGGATTCAAGCGGCGGCTACTTCTTTGCCGAGTCAGGCAGAATGGCCGGAAACATTGAAATCCGAAACTTGGTGCATCCGTAGGGAATCAGGGTGAGTGGTTCTGGCTGGTCGGAAATGGGCGTTGGGCGGGCAGGTAATCGGGGCGTCTTAGGATCCAGGTCCCACTGGATCGGCACAGCCGGCACCTGAAGCTTCAACGGGCTGTCCAACGGCCAGTCCCATTTGACAGGCATCGGCCGTCGCTGGACCACGATAGAATCTTCCAGCTTTTCTCGCAAATCCAAAGCATATTTCCAGCGGGCGGCTGGGTCCGGTGTATTTGGATCTTTGGTATCTGAAATCGGCAGGGCAAAAAGCAGCGGTCCATAACTGACCGTCGCATAGGGAGCGTCCTGGGCGTTTTTGTCCCGGCCTGTCTCCACACACACCGACATCGGAAACCGCAGGCGCACCACATCGCCCTGCCGCCAGAGCCGCTCGATACGAACAAACCTCTTGTCGTCCAGGGCAAGATTCACCGGCGCACCGTTGATGCTCACCTCCGGCTTCTGGCACCAGCCGGGAATACGCACTAACAGCGGAAAACTGGCCTCCCGTGCTGGCTGCACGGTCATCTCCACCAGATCGTTGAATGGGTATTCAGTCTGGCAGGTAATTTGCACAGGCACCCGATCAGCAACCAGGGCCGAGACTTTGCAAGGGCCGTAGAGCACGGCGGCCAGTCCGTTGTCGTAGGTGGCCATCCACATGTGCATCACATAGTTGGGGGTGATTCGGTTCAGGGCGGCGGTGCAGCACAAGGGGAAATGGGTGCGCTTATAGGAAAACCCCGACGCCTGCGGCCCATGCGGTGCCCAGGGCGAACCATCCACCACCCGATTGGGGCTTTGGAAATAGACATGAGTTTGGAAATCCCGGGAGACCACCGTCGGCCCGGCGTTCAAGAAGGCCCGCTCCATCCGGTCGGCCATCAGCCCTTGGCCGGTAATCATAAGCAGCACAATCTGGCTCCACTGGTAACCGGCTACGACACAAGTTTCGGTTCCGCGAAATGCGCCGGTGGGGCCGTAGTATTCGTCGGCCACCGGTACCCCAGAAGGTTGCATGGCGATTTGATGGAGCAAGTTATGCCAGGCCAGGGTTGTATCCAGATATTCGCGCTGGCCTGTCCAAAGATACCCCAAGGCCCATGCCGTAGTCGCTTCGTGAAAGAGTACACCGTGTTCGGGCGGCTCAGCGCCAGGGGTCATGTTGGGCGGCCGACGAAACCGGTCCCAATGTGGGCTAGGCAAGAAGTCCTTATTGTCTTTCAATAGCCGGGCGCTAAGCGCTTCGGCGATCTTGGTGTTACCGGTCCAGGTGTAGGTTTGCAGGGCGGGCCAGATACTGGACATGCCGCCGCCCAGCCGCACCCAACTTCGGTCCCCGCTATAAGCCGCCTCTAATGTCTGCAACACGCGCTGGTCGCCGGAGGCGGCATAATAAGCCGCCATCGCCCGGCCCAACAGCCCACAGGCCCAAATAGGCCAACCCGAATCGGTGGTAACCGCGTGGGCGTCGTCAGGGTTATTTTTATTAAGCCACCACAGGAACACGATACTATTGGGATTCATATGGCGGACCACCACGTCGAGCCGGCGTTTTGCCTGCTCGATTAACCCCTCATCGTGCAGGATATACCCCAGCCGGACCAAACCATCGAACCAATATCCGCCGCCTTCATAGGGCCAGGCGCCTTGGGGCCAATTCAGCCGAGGACCGGTCATTTTGTGATCCTCGGCCCAGGCTCTGCGGAACTCTTCGTGGACCTGGTCCATATGGCCGGTGTAGCCGTCGCGGGCTGCCAGGCACCAGTCCTGGAGCCAACCCTCCGGTTTTACCGCCCCGGGCGGCAGCGGAATCAGGGCCGGACGAGTAGGCGTCTCAAACGGCCGAGCGTAATTGGCCGATTCCGGTTTGCCCGCTGGCGCCGCCGCCCCCCACACCGCCGCCACCATACCCACACCGAAAAACAACCCCCCGACAACCGCTGGATACACCCATTTCATAGCGTTGCTCCTCAGAAAACGCGCCATTTCAATCCAAAAGACTTAGCCGCCATCCTTGGGATAACCGATGCAATGTCTCTTCCCCTTGGCAGACATGGTAGCATGGCATTAAGCCACAGGAGCCACTGATAATACAGGGGATGGAATGTCTCCTCTGGCAGACATGGTAGCATATTCCGTACTCCACACACAGCACCCATCGCACGATAAGCCGGGGATCAGGCCCGGAGAAGAGGCATACGCCGCTGGGCGCCGTTGTCGAAACGCAGAATATGGTATGGTTGTTTGAAGGGATTGCCTCAGTGCGAGGCGGTACCCCAAAATCCTAAAAATAAGCACACCAATAGGAATGGGAAACATCCTATGAAAGAGAAAAAGTCCGAAATCACTGGAGATCTGAAGCGGGGGAAAGGATTTTTTTCTCTCTGTCTTCCGATTGGCCGGTTTTTTGGGCGCAAATGGGGCGTGTGTGGGCGTTGTAAGCGGCTTTTTCTTTGCATGGCGGCTCTGGCTGTGTTGGCCGCCGGTGCGGTGGGGTTTTTGGGCGTCGGCATGTGGGAGACTGTCCAGGCCTGGGCATTTCAATCGGCCCGGGGACAGTTGGAACTAACGGTGATCGACCCAGCCGACGGCAAACCGATCCCCTGCCGAATGCATTTGCGGAAAAGCAAAGGTCGGCCCTGGCGGATGGAGGGGTTGCCCTTCTGGCACGACCATTTTGTCTTTCCCGGGCAGGTGAATTTGAAACTGCCGTTGGGAACCTACGAGTTCGAGATCGAGCGGGGGCCGGAATACGCCGTGCGCAGCGGTTATTTTACCATCCAACGGGATTCCAACGATACAAAACAGGTAGAACTGCCCCGGTTTGTGGATATGGCTTCGGAAGGCTGGTATGCGGGCGATCTGCTGGTGGGCCGACCGGCAAAAGAAATGGACCTGCTCATGGAGGCCGAAGATATGTTCCTGGCTGTGCGGGTGGCGTCGCCGGGGCAAAAGGAGGCTTCTCCGGCTCAGCCTCCAGCCAGCGGCGGCGCATCGGGCCGGCGTCTGCATCGGCCAGGGCTTTTGGTCCAACAGAACGGCGGTGCGTATCTACTGGTCCCTCTAGAGGGCGATTTTTCAGAAATCTTCCCACAAAAACCGCTGGAAAAAGCCCTCCCGCAAGAAAAGAGTCCTTCCAAATCGTCCGGGGGCAAAGAGGGCGGTTTTGGCGGCCAGACAGCGGCTCTGTCCGAGACGCAACTCTTGCACCTCGTACAGGCCAAAGCGACCTCGCGGACGGCTAATTCCCAGGAGGTAGGCGTCCCTTTCCAACTGAGCAAAGCAAGTTCCCAGGCGGGCCAACAGAAGCAATGGTGGATGGACGTGGTTTGGCCCTACTGCTGGGACTTGCCGTTGTGGCTGGCCCTGGGCAAGGTGGATTCGGTGCAGGTGTTACATAGCCATTTTCGCCGGAACGAGTGGGTGGCCGAGGAGAAGGAAGGACGCCCTCGAGACAAAGCCCAATTTCCGGGCCGATGGGGGCATGGCTTGTGGGGGCAATATATCTATTTTCAGATTTTGGAATGTGGATTTCGGCTTCCGCCCTCGGCCGGTAGCGGCACCGGCTTGTGGCCCAATCCGCTCGGGTATAACCGGGTGTATGTGCATCTGGAGGGGCCGCCCAGTTGGCAAGCTTGGTGGGAGAATTTTCGACAGGGCCGGGTGCTGATTACCAACGGCCCCCTGCTTCGGCCCAGCGTCCAAGGCAAACCGCCCGGATATGAGTTTACGGCCCCAGAAGGCCAAAAGGTGGAACTGGAACTGGCACTTCGATTCTCCACCCGGCATCAAGTCCAGTATTTAGAGATCATCCAAAACGGACAGGTAGCCCATTCGGTTTCTTTTCAGGAGTACCAAAAGACGGGCCGACTACCGAAACTTCGGTTTGATCGGAGCGGTTGGTTTTTGGTCCGGGCTATGGCGGAAACACCGCCTACGTATCGGCTGGCCATGACCGGGCCGTACTATGTGCGGATCGGCCACAATCCCCGGATTAGCCGATCGGCAGTGCAGTTTTTCCTAACTTGGCTTCAGGAGCGGGAACTCATAGCCGCCCAACATGGCCTGCTTTCGGATGCTTCACTACAGCAGGCCTACCAAAAAGCCCGCCAGTTTTGGGAACAGTTACTTCAGGACGCTAATGCCGAGTAGTAGCTTGCACACGCCCACTCCCCCTGGCACTCCACTTTTCCCACTCTTAGTTCGACTTTTGCCAATTTCCCTAACTTCTTTTGCTTCCAGTGGTTACGACGAGACCTCCTTTTGTTCACGCAATTTCCTAAGTCCAATATTTACAAGGAGTTAGAATTTTCCCCTTCCGGGAGAAGGCCTAAAATGGCAAAAGTCGAGCTTAGAGGCTGTCCTGAAATTGGGACTTTGGCGGTTTCCCATGGGTTTTGGCCGACCAGCTCTGCCCTCCCTAAAAGATTTAAGGGTAAAGGAGGGGACCTTTATTTCACCATAAGAAAATGCTTTTCCAGACAGCCTTTAAGCGGCTCTTTGTTGCCAATCGGGTCGAGAACGAAGCTGTACGCGTAAAAACCGGACACCCGCCGGATCATAAAATAGGATCTGATTCCGTTCAATCTCCCAGATGGCGGAAAACTTGACTGAACGAGGTCCATGCACACAGAAAAATACTCCACAGATGTTGCCGCCTCGGGTCAGAATCCGTTGGGTCAAAGAGAATGCCCCAGGCTGGAGTTGAAACTGCTCGCAGATGATCTGGTAAATGTACTGTCGCAAATCTTCGAACGACTGAATCTCAGGCGCACAGGTACAGGTGGCTGGCATGGCTGCAATCTCTCCTGATAGGCCTGCCAGGCGGAAACCAGAACCGACCTGGCTAAAAAGGAACTCTTCAGCCGAATGGAGGGGCTAATCTTTCTCCTCTGTCCCCTGTGGCCAACAGAGGCAGGGGTGAGTGGGAAATAAAACGCGGAACTTACCTCTTTCTCCCGCAACCGGCCACCCTAATGATTGGCCTCTCTGGGAACGGAAGGAACAGAGGAAAATTCCCGCCAGACAGCATTACCTTCGGCAATGCCGACCACTCCTGCAGTGGACAGCGGCGGGTCTCTCCACTCGGCGGAAATCTTACCCTGAAAAAAATAACCCCATCCTCAACAACGCTGACACTGAAAACATCGGCATCCAGGACCGAATTCCTTCGCTTCAGAATCCCGCCGGACTGGGGGAATCAGCTTGCCAACGATAGGGGCTGTTGCCGTTAGTCTAAGCCAGATAAGGAATAATTTTTCCGCTTTCCATCCAGGCGTCCAAAAAAAGATTTTTCTCTAAAGTGGCAAAGGACTTTTAAAGGTATTATGCTACGTTTCCTACCGTTCAAAAGATTTCCAAGAATTTTTTAAAGTCTCATTCTTTCCCGCAAATTCCGCATAGTTTTTGCAACTGGATTAGTTTACCCAAGGCGCTGTGGCAAGGTAGGCAACAGCTTAGAGGCTGCCCAGAAGGGCATTTTCTATGAGGAAAGGAGGTTTCTCACCTAAACCCTCTAGAATCTTCAAAATCCCTATTTTTAAAAGAGTGTCGAAGGATGGCCAGCCAAAACCCATGGGACTCCTCCAAAATCCCAAATTTTTGAAGAGGTTTTCCAGCCTGGCTGTTTTTGTTCTCCTTTCGGTGGGTTTAGACCTCCGATCGGAAAAGGTTTTCCCAGAACCTTTACTCCACGGAATCAATTCCCGAAGACCCCAGAGCGAGCAAAGCCTTTGGTTTATGCCGACTATTTTTTCTCCTGCGCATAAGCCTGATAAAGTTCGGCGATTCGGCCTTCCTGATGGTTCCCTTTATGCAGCACAACTCGGTAATACAAGGAAATGGAGTTTCCTTTCGGCAACGTGTATGTGCCGTCTTCTTTCGCTCCGAAATCTTTCCATCCAAACGGATTGGCCGCAAACAAGCCATAGGTACGTACATGCCAATAAGTAGGTGCTCGGAAACTGGCCGGGTGGTTCATCACAGCAATGCCAACGACCTGGCCGTCCACCGGACCATAGTAATCGACCCATTCGGCCCGTTTGGCCCAGGCATCTTTATCCTGTTGACCGTGGCTATTGATAATATGTCCACCGAGTTTGGCATCCACTTTCATCGTCTCCGCCACGCGAATCCCAAAACAACCCTCTTTGGTGTCGGCAAAGGTAACCGGCGCTTCGGTGGCGGTGATGGTAATATCGAAATCAATCAGCCGACATTGCCGATCTCCGTGGAAAGTCAACCGACGTCGATCTTCACAGACTTTGGTGCCGTCCGGACCGATCCAATCGTTCAGCGTCTCGATAACTGCCCGTTGACCGCCTTCGACTTTGATAAACTCCCGATGCCGGATCGGCAGCTTGGCCCAAAAGTCATATCCGTTCACGCTACCATGATTGAACCACATCGATCGATGATGGGGATGGTCTTTGCGTTCGCCCGGCTGGTCGGCCATGGGATAAGCACGAGTCATCGGTTTGCCGGTAGGCCCGATGATCGGCCACACAATCGGCCCCAACGGCGGCTGGAGTTTCGGGGCGGCCAAATACTCGGCAAAAAGCTCCCCGTCGATCTTTATAGTAACCTTGTCTGCTTGCCGATCCACTGTAAACTCCGCACCCTGGCCCTCTGCTATCCTACTAATCAGAACCATCGTCGCCCATCCCCATGTTGCTAGATGTTTACTCATGGCGGCATCTCCTGAAAACCCAGAAAAATATTTTGACCTTGTTACTGGTTTCCCTCTCTTGCAAAACTTCCTTCCTCCGACCCCCAATTACGGTTCCCCATCCCAAGCAGACTTATCCCTTATCGCCATAGCCAGAATCGAAACACCGTCTGGCAAAACCAATGCTAGCCTTTCTAAAAAACTACCATTTTTCCGGGTAGTTTGCTACCAGTGCCCCCCACCACGCAAAGCACACAAAAACAGAGGAACCTCTGCATAATTCAAAGAAGATATTTTTACACCATTTGGGTACCCCCGCTAATTCAATACATAGGGTTGCTCGCACTGCTACGAGCTACATCGAGTAGTTCGTTCGGAATTAAGCGGGCCAATCCCTACTGAATTACAACATCACAAAATCCACTAGGACCTCTGCTTATTTTGAGGGATATATTTTCATATCATTTTAGCCCCGCCGTCTCTGACCCAATTGGTTAGCTTCCTAGCTCTGCTAGTACCCTCCATATAGTAAGTATTTGGACAGATCTCTCAAAAGCCTACCGAATCAAAATCACTGGAGGAACCTCTGCAGAAGCCTGAACATGTAGTGAATTTTGGAAACGTTTAAAGAACCTCTGCAAAATCCTGAATATATAGTGAACTTCATGAACTTTTGATTCTTAGGGCCTTCCGTTCTCCTAGTCGAACATCTACTATCGATTGGCTGCTAGCAATGCTAGCAACTCTATATGTTAGGGTAAAAGGAGGACAACCAAAATAGTATCACAATATCCTCCTTGAATTATGCAGAGGTTCCTTAATTCTCTAGCCGTCCGATTGCCCTACCTGGACAGCTACTATCTATTGGGTGCTAGCAATGCTAGCAGCTCTATATATTCTGTTAGAAGGAAAACAGCCAAAATGGTAAAAAAATATCCCCTTTGAATGATGCAAAGCTTCCTATCTATGAGGATTCTGCAGAGGTCCTACGATATGTCCAGTGTTTTAAAGAGGTTCCCAGACAGAGGAAGCTCAGGGCAACTCTGGCCCATAGGGTGGGCAACTCGGAGAAGGTTAGCAGCGTGGCTGGAGGGTAGAAGTGTCTAGCCAGCGGCCCAAACGCCCCTTCCGAATCGGCGATCCCCTAAACCGATATCCCCATCTTCCGGCAGCACTCAAGTTTTTCCAATTTCCAGGAGGGATCTCCTCTTGACTTTTGCCATTTTCCTTAAGTCCTTTTGTTTCCAGGAGTTAGACGAGACTTCCTTTTGTTCACACAATGTCCTAAGTACAACATTTACAAGGACTTAGAGTTTTCCCCTTCCGGGAAAAGGCCTAAAATGGCAAAAGTCGAGCTCCTAACCTATCAAACATATTGGACTTAGAAAATTGCTGGACGAAGAATCCTTAAAGGCTAAGTCCTTGAAATAGAAGAAGTTACAAAAATGGCAAAAGTCGAGCTAAGAGCTGCCCTGAAAAGCATTTTCTAGGATGAAAAGAAGTCCCTCTCCTCAATCCCGTAGAATCTCCAAAATGGAGCGCCGAGGGAGGAGCTAGTCAGCCCAACCCCGTAGGAAACCCCAAAAGCCAATGTCAGGATAGCTTCTAACTGCAATCATGCCACCGACTTTGAACTTTTCCCTTTCAGGAAGTTGCTAAAAAGACAAAAGTGGCGATTAAGCCTCCTGCTATTTTTCCAGATGCTGCTTCTGATATTGCTCAAAACTTATCTGAGGGAAAAGATTTTGGAATTCGATGGCTTGCTGCACTCTGGTACGATCCGCTTCGGAGATCTGCCGAACCAAATAATGTTCACTGCGAAGCACGGTTCGCTTTTTCGGAAATAAGCTTCGGTCTGAATGAATCGTCAAGTGTACCTCTTTAGGAATCATTTCCCGCCGCTGTAGTTCGGCATTAAGTACAAGGCGGGGAAAAGGGGGCAATCCTTTCGGATTCAACAGTGCGTTGAGCCGAGCCAACGCATCCGCAAACATCCGATATTCCTCCGCCAATTCCGCACTTTCCGCATCCACTGTCAAGACCCGATAGGTGATCCATCGACTGCTTAAGGTCAACTCCCGAGATTCGGGATCAAAATGGTGTTCAAACTCCGGCCGGCCCAAAAAGACCACAAACGGGTCGGAATATTCGTCGGCCCGCCGCCGAAGCCGCTCCACAAAGGCTTCCACCTCATGAAGAGTAACATGGGTCTTTACCCGCCTTTCGGTATCTAGAAGGACTATTCGCCTCTGGTTCTCTAGGATGGTTATCTCAGCCGGCTTTTTCAAAAAATCGTACACCACCCCATTGTAAAAAATGGTGGTGGTCTCTACCGCCGGTTCACGCTGATTGCCGAAATAAACCTTGTTTTCCATCCGAAAATCAATCCCCCAAGCCCCACCAACCATTGCCCCCCACATCCAGACAAAAAGCCAGCTTGTGCTTTTTTTCATCTTGTCTATCTCCTTCTTGCCCAGAACTACTTCTTGCAAACCTACACCAGTAACATCCCCCGAGCAGCCCTACTCACATAGGTCGCCATCCCCACCTGCTGAGTTACTTCGGGGTGTGTGGGTTGTATGCCCTTCTGGTTGGGCAACCCATGGGCTTGGGGTGCCCAGACAGGTTTATGCCCGGAGTTCCAAACCCGCTGGCCTCCCCCTGGGGGCCGTATGTTGGCACAGTTCAAAAACTGGCTTGCAAGATAGCTAACTTGCACCAATCACTCAAGGCGAAAAGAAGCTCTTCTGAAATTTGTCCCTCTAAAAGGTTGTTAAATCCCCCTCGAAAATACTAAAAACTAAGAGTTCCGAAAAAGAAAAGTTACTGTGATCCCATACTAAAGTGGGTGCTAACCATCTAAAGACCATAAAAAGATGGGTATAAAATCCCTCATAACTACTACAGTGCTTTGCACCAGTTTTTCCTCTTTCTTTTCCACACTCCCTACAACCCCGGCTACCGGCTCCCCCAAGGGCCGATCGTACAGAGCTTGGCTCAGATGTCGAAAATGTCAATCGAACCGATTGCTTCTTGTACAACGTCGCTTGGGGAAACCTTGTCGGGTCAAAAAAACTTTGCCGATATTGGCTTCTGAAAAGCTACCAGTTTCGCCCAATAGATAGATCGCTCTTGTCATTGGGAATGAAAGCCAGCAATCCAGCAGGTAACCCAGTGGAGGTAATGTCTCGGCCCAGTGGCGGAGCAAAGCATTCTTCTGGAAGCAGGGCAGGGGCTGAAAAGGCCGTCAACCAGCCTTTCCCACCCCCCGCGAGCCTCTTACAGCGGTGGGGGCAGTCGGGGAGAGAGACATAAACCCTTGATTCGACTGAAATGAACTTTTGCCAATTTGTGTCTCTTGCCAAAAAAGGCAACTTCTACCTTTACCTTTTTGGGAATTATGGGAGGCTCTGTTGAAACCATTTCCGGTCGGAGGCCTAAACCCACTAAAACTGAAGCAAAACCGACCAGTATGGCACAACCTCCTCAGAATGCGGACAGCCCTTCAACAGAGCTATTATGGGACTTAGGAAATTGTATGAACAAAAGGAGGACTCGTGGTAACTCTTGGAAACAAAATAACCTATGGAAGCGCAGCTGAAGGGTGTTGCGGAAAAAGCCCAAGGAATTAGGTCGGCATTTAGGGCCTTGGAAGGCAATCGTCAACCTATTGTACGTTGCGATGGGAGGGTAGTATGAAAAAGACCACATTTCGGGTGGTTACCCGTGGCAGCGACGGACAGATTCGCATTCGGGATTACGACTCACCGCAGCCTATCCTTCGCCGCCATGTGCAGATCGGGGTGGAAGATTGCAGTACGGATTTATCCTTGCGAGGTTTACCGGTGTTTCGGGGGCTTATCGGACCGATTCCGGAAGGCAAAAACATCATCCGGTATGAATCTCCGGATGTTTTTGAAGACCTCACCAAACAATGGACTGCGGCCCCGCTGCCAAAACGTCGGCGCAACCGAACTCGCCTAGACGTTTCTCATGCACAGACGCATGGCTCGCAATCTCCGCCGCCGACAAGTTCCTGCATGGAATCTTCCCAAGCGTCAGAGGCTAGGGATTCTTCCAGCACTGCAGAACATTAAGAAACCTCTGAAAAATACTAAAGGTGTGGTGAGCTATATGAACTTTTGATGCTATAGCCGTTTGGCTCTCCTTCCCGAACAACTACTATCTGTAGGGTGCAAGCCAGGCCAGCACACTGATAGATTGGGGTAGATCCCATGCCAGCGGTACTTTCGCAGAAGTTCCCCTTGTGGGGCAAAAGTGCAATCTCCTGACGCCTTTCTTACCACAGTGGGAGCGAAAGATTTTCCAAACTAAGCAGCCCAACCGGTTCCTGCGACTGAGATTCCCTCTTTTGGTTTGGTTGCTTGACTGGGTATATCCGGCAAAAATCGCCCCAACAGGCCTTTCATCTGGTGCACCTAACCTCCTCCACCCTCCCCCTTTATTTGGGAAAGTACAAATACCAGTTGACTTTTGCCATTTTGGGCATACCGGTCCAACAGAGAAAGCTCTAAGTCTCTGGAATTATTGGATTTAGAAAATTGTGTGAACCACGGGAATTTTCGCTGTAACTCCTGGCAAAATAATTTAGAGAAAATGGCAAAAGTCAAGATACCAGCCAACATCGGCTAAAGATATCTCCGTCGAATTATGTAGTAGTTCCATCCTTCTCTGGCAAAGGGCATCCTTCCCATTGGGGCTTTATGCTGTCCCGATGGCTTTGGACTGCCGGTCCTTCGATCGGCCGTCCAACAAAGTAGGGGGTTAAGATTTTTATAGGAGACGGAAAGGTAACCTGCTTTTCTCATGGAGATGCTTTTCGGGACAGTTCCTGTCGCCCACTTCTTCCATTTCCAGAGCGGATCCCTCTTGGATGTTTTAATCCTCTAATTAATCCTCTAAGCTCAAATTGCCAATTTTCCTAACTTCTTTTCTGCTCAGCAGTGACGGCGGATCTTCCTTTCGTCCACACAGTTTCCTGACTCCAGTAATTTCAAGGAGTTAGGGCTTTCTCCTTTCCACAAAAGCTCAAAAATAGCAAAAGTCGTGCAAAGAAGCTGTCCTAAAGCTGGGATTGTGGTGGTGTCCTATGGGGTTTGGCTGATCAGCCCTCCCTTTGACATCCTTAGAAAAGAGGGATTGGGAAAATTCTAGAGATAGGTGTGCTTGATTTCATCATAGAAGATGGTTTTCACTACAGCCATGTAGAGGTAGCTGCCAGGTGTTCGAGGGCTCTGGGGTTATTTCCAACCTGCTACGACCTACTGCTGTCTGTCAGGCGGCGCCCCGGTGGGTTGACTTGTTCGCCTGGTTGGTTCATCCTAATAGCATGGACGGATTCGGGAGCAGACTATAGCAGGGAGGCTTTCAGGAGCAGAGGATGACAAGTATGTATAAGGATGATCAGCTGTGTCTTCGGCAAGAAGATTTGATTTTACCGGCCACATGCGTCGGCTTTGT
>JANXAQ010000332.1 GCA_025062105.1 Thermoguttaceae bacterium | reverse complement strand
CATTTTGGCAGGTCCCCTAACACAACATATAGTTGCATTAGCATTGCAGTCCCCAATAAATAGTAGATATCCAGTTAGGACAACCGAACGGCTAGAAAATCGACGTTTCACGAAGTTCACTATATGTTCAGAATTAAGCAGAGGTTCCTCAGCTAAGTGACCCAGTAAGACATTCTGAAAGTGCAGGAATTTGGGTGTTTAGTGTTCCCTTAGGCTGCCCCTGCGCAGCAGTAACAATCGAATTCGCGCTCTGCCCTCAAAATAAAGCCACGCCATTTGCCGGAACTGTTACGAGAATTCAAAGCCGGCCACTGCTGTCAGAACTCTTTGGAATGGTATCCTAATGTCTGAGGCCCAGAAGGATCGCTTGAGCCGGGGAACTAAAAAGGTGCTTTCTTATGGAAGGGGAGCATTTTGATTCTGCCAGTTGGCCCCCAGAACCCCACGGCCAACCTTCGGATGGAACTTCTGACTTGGGTAACCGCCGGTTTATTGGGGTCCATTTTCTTTGTTGTGGGGTTTACACCAGGATTTACATTAATCGCCACCAAACCGCTTATCAGGGGCATTGTCCTCGGTGTTGTCGGCCTGTGCGGATTCGGATTGGCCCAGATGGTACTGATGCCCGCTTTTTTATTGCCTATTAAGCTGCCGAGTCCTATGGCATGGGCTTTGGGAAAACCTCTTTCGCAAAAGGGTTAATCGAAGAGCGGTCCTACAATTGGCATTTTGTATTTTGGCGGTTTCCAATGCAGTTTTGGGCTGCCTGCCGGCCCTTCGGAACTCCTTAAAAATGGGAATTTTGGAGATTCTGGGGAATTTAGGTGGAAACCTGCTTTCATCATAGAAAATGCTTCTCTGGACGGCCGTTGGGGAGTCCTCCAAAAGCTTTCTACTTCAATGGAACCTCTCCAAAAATCCGCAATGTTCTGGGACTTAATGAAACCTTTGATTTAGTGGGGATAGCCCCCTCTATTCAAAGAGCGCCTAGTTAGTAGGAGTGCTACCCTATCGTTTGGGGTTAGAGAGTGAGGGCATCCAAATGATGTAAAACATCGTTTATAAATAAGGAGGGCACAAGCTCCTGAGTGCTGGTTTTGGGCAAGATAGACAATATAGATAATATGGAGAAAATAAGGTCCGGCTTTTAGCAAACTAGGCTTCCCTAATAGAAAAACTTTTTGAGTTTGGGCTTAACCTTGCTCATCCACTATGGTCCTAGATGATACAGCCTCTCTTCCCCTTTCGTAGGTGCGAATGTGAGCACTCCGATTTCTCATGCCCGGGATCTATCTATCTTTTCTAATCTCCCTAAATCCATTAAACACTCAGCCCACCCACAGCAAGGCGAAAAAATCTTCTGCTATTTGTGCTTTGCTCATTTTATCTAATTTCACTTCTATTGCTGTAGACAACTCTTATATTGCCTCCTTGACAGGTTTTTGGTACTTTCAGCTCTTATTGAAAGCTCCGATTTTGCCATGTTTGGCTCCCTGCCAAGGGGAAAGCTCTCACTCCTTGGAATTTGGGATTTAAGAAAGTGGGGGGCAAAAGGGAGGGTCAACAAATTAGGAAAACTTAGCAAAAATCGAGCGAAAGGAACCCCTCCAAAATCTATTGAAGATAGAATGCACTTCATGAACTTTTGCTTTGCTAGCGATGCGACCGCTCCAATCTATTCCAAGACTTCCTATATGGAGGAACCTCCGCGTACTTCAAAGGAGATATTTTTATACTATTTTGGCTCTAAGCCTCTTTGATCCAATATCTAGGGTTGCTAGCAGTGCTAGTAACCATAAATAGTAGGTATTCGGTAGGAAAACCCATCGGCAATAGAATCAAAATTTCCTAAAGCTCACTATATGTTCGGGATTGTTCAGGTGTTCCGGTAGGTTGTTAGCAGTGGTAGCAACCCTAACGGTCACCAAAATCCTGGAAGAACCCTTGTTTTTCAATTATGAAGGGTTCCTAAAAATCTCAACTTTTGCCATTTGTTCCTAACTGCTGTTAGTTCCGAGAGTTGCGGCGTCATCTTCCTTTGTTCACCCAATTTCCTAATTCCAATAGCTGCAGACAGGTCGAGCATCTTTCTTCCAAGGCGAGGCCAAAAATGGCAAAAGTCGAGGAAAATAACACTCCCTTTTTAGTTCTTCCCCGAACGATGTTCCAGCCCTAGAGTTTAAGGAGGTTCGGTGCTGTGGAATACGTTATGTCTTTTTGTTGACTTAACAGGCTATCACGACAAGCTTTTTCCGCGGCAAAAGCAGTTTAATTTTCTTAAGTTCCGGATTGCTAAAACTCCCATTTTCCAGAGCTGACAAAGGAGAGGTCGGCGCAAAACATATCGGGAAACTTTAAAATCCCAATTTTAGGAGAGAGGCTACGATCGACTTTCGCCATTTTTTATAATTTCTTTTGCTTCAAGAGGTTAGGTTTTGAATATTCTTTCACAGCCGAATTCTGGAACTCAAGATTTTCAGAGGCTGATAACATCCAAAGGAAGTTGCATCCTGGAAAATAGCAAACGTCGAAGTAAGAGACTTTGTGGTGGTTACAGATGATGGATTACGAAGTCCAACGATTTACCCGGCAATGTGCGGCTACAGGACGACAGTTACAAGCCGGTGAGACGTTTTATTCGGTGTTGGTAGCGGAGGGGATGCAGATTCGGCGGTTGGACTATTCGGCCGAAAGCTGGCAAGGCCCGCCACCGAAGGCCATTGCGTGGTGGAAATCTCAAGTTCCGGGAAAACCCAATCCCCGCCTCCATTGGGCACCGAATGATGTGTTATTGGACTATTTTGAACAATTGGAATCAGAACCTTCCGAGTGGGATAGGCGTTATATCTTGGCATTGCTTCTTCTTCGCCGCCGCGTGCTCCGGTTAGAAGATAGTCTTCAGAACGACCAAGGTCAGGAAGTATTACTTTTGCAATGTCCTCGTCGGCAAACACAGTATCGGGTGTTGGTCGTGCCGCCGAACCCGAATCGCGCCTTACAGATTCAGCAGGACTTAACGGCCCTGCTCTGTAGTGGAATGGGCCAAGAAAAAGAGCACCCAGAGACCTGAACCCCCCAACATGAATCCATTTACCCTTTGGCTTTTAAACTCATCCCGAACACTTCAGCCGAGTGGCCGAAGAGTTTATTTTGGTTCACAGACTCCCCTGTATCGCCATGCCAGGCAAAGCGAGAACCTAGAGGTTTTCTCTAGGAACCTCTGCATAATTCCAAGCGAATATTTTTATCCTATTTTGGCTGTCTGTGCTCTAACACAACATATAGACCTGCAAGGATGTTAGCAGCCAATAGATAGTAGCTGTCCAGGTAGGACAACCGAACGGCTAGAGAATCCATGGAAAGGGTTACGAAGTTCACTACATGTCTCGGATTTTGCAGAGGTTCCTCTAGTGTTTCGATGAACAGAAGCCCTGCTTTTGGGGGAATGGGAACATTGGATTGTCCGTTCGGCTGAAGTCTTACCCACATCCGAGATCGGTCGGTTGGAAAGGCTTTAGCAATGATGCGTCCAGGAGCATGGAAGCTGGCGATGGTGGCCGGATGGCTGGTCTTAAGCGGGGCTCAGTGCCAACGCAATTGGCTTGCCCCGCCGCCAGCGCTACCCCCGACGGCCAGTTTAGAACAGATTATCCATACGGTAAATCAAAATAACCTTCAGATTCAGTCCTTTTCCAGTTCTCAGGCGGAGATGAGTATTGAAGGGCTTTTGGGCACTTTGCGTGGCCCGATGGCCTTTCAACGTCCTAAACGGTTCCGGTTTCAGGGGGGGACTTTAGTAACTGGCCCCGAAGTGGATCTAGGCTCCAACGACGAGCTTTTTTGGTTCTGGATGCGACGCAGTCCCCAACGGGCTGTTTTTTATTGTCGGCATGATCGGTTCCAGCAGAGTCCTCTTCGGCAGGTTTTACCCATTGGCCCAGATGGCCTAGTGGAAGCCTTAGGAATTGAACCCTTGGACCCCGGCCTACCCCATCAGGGCCCCTTCCCCACCAAATCGGGAGCACTGGAAGTCCGTACCCTTCGGGAAACGGCCACCGGCCCCATGACCAAAATCACCCTCATTGATCCGGTTCGTGGGGCGATTGCAGCCCAATATGTCTTCGACAGCCAAGGCCAGTTGGTAGCCAGTTCGGTGGTCCAGGAATTTCGACAGGATCCCCTGACCGGGCTGACGATCGCTCGCAAATTGACCCTGCAAGCCCCCTTGACCGGCTTCCGGATGCAGTTGGACTTGGGCCATGTGCACATTAACCGGTTGCCCCCCCAAGCAGAATCCCTCTGGACCTTGCCACGCTACGAAGATTATCCTTTAGTGGATCTGAGCCAGCCGCAGACTCCTGGTAACTTCGGTTCGGGTGGATAGCCTAAGGGTGCGGACTCCTCTATAGAGGCTCGGGGACTCAACCGCTCCCCAGAAACCTCAATCCCCCTTGGACATCCTCTACCAGCCTGATACATTGAGTAGGTGCTGGGTTGCGAATTCTAGGTTCTTGTCAAGGGAATGGATCTATGGAGAAGCGAGTGTTTAATTTTTCACCGGGACCGGCCATGTTGCCGTTGCCAGCCCTTCAAGAAGCGCAGCGGGATCTACTGGCATTACCCGGCTTGGGAATGTCGATTTTAGAAATCAGTCATCGTTCTGCCAAATTCTTGGAAATCATCGAGGCGGCCGAGGCCAACCTCCGCAAACTGCTACGGATCCCAGACGATTACCATGTGTTGTTTCTCCAAGGTGGCGCCCGGCTGCAATTTGCCATGGTGGCCATGAATCTGCTGCGCGGCTCCGGCCGATCCGCCGACTACATCCTGACCGGCACTTGGGCCAAAACCGCTATGAAAGAAGCTCAAACCCAAGGTAACATTCACATCGCCTGGGATGGCGCCAGCCTCAATTACACCCGTATGCCTCGCCAAGATGAACTCCATCTGGATCCCCAGGCCGTCTATCTCCATATCACTTCCAACGAAACCATCCAAGGCATTCAGTTCCACACGGAGCCTGACGCAGGCCAAGTCCCCCTGGTCTGCGACGCTTCAAGCGATTTTTTGTCCCGGCCAGTGGACATCCGAAAATATGGCATCCTTTATGCCTGCGCCCAAAAGAATGCAGGGCCCGCAGGGGTTACCATCGTCATCATTCGCAAAGATCTGGCCGACCGCTCCCCGCCAGATCTGCCCTCTATGCTTAGTTACAAGGTCCTGGGCGAAGCGAAATCCTTGCACAATACCCCACCCTGTTTTTGTATATATATGGTGAAACTGGTAACCGATTGGCTGCTCCAGACGATCGGTGGCCTGGAAAAAATGGAAGTTATCAATCGTCAAAAAGCTGCCTTGCTCTACGAGGCCATCGACCGATCCAACGGCTTCTACCAAGGTCATGCCGCCCCAGAAAGCCGATCTATCATGAATGTTACCTTTCGCTTGCCAACCCCCGAATTGGAAACCGCCTTCCTCCAAGAGGCAAAAAAACGGGACTTGGTTGAACTCCAAGGGCATCGCTCGGTCGGCGGCTGCCGCGCCTCCATCTACAATGCCATGCCAGTGGAAGGCGTCCAACGCCTTCGGGATTTTATGCTCGAATTCTACGACACCCACAGCCGCTACCGCCCCCAAAATCCCGCACAGCCCACCTAGCCAAAAGCTACCACAGATTTCAAACCAGCGGCTAGGCCTACTGCCACCTCCGATTGGCCAATTTTCTCTATTCCAACCCCTCCCACCAGTAGGTATTGAAGGAAACCACTCTGCGCCGGCAGACCGTGGATTTTTCCGCTCTTCTGCACTTGATTTTTGCCAATTTTTGTAACTGTCAGGATCTCTCCTTCGTCCTGATATAGTGAAATTCATGAACTTTTGATTCGATGCGATTTATCTGCTCTCCATCCAAACAACTACTCAACGTAGAGTGCGAGCAGTGCTAGCAACCCAATATATTGAGTCCAACGCGGAAAGAACTAAAACGATATAAAAATATCCACTTTAAATTATGCAGAAGTATCTTCTTTTATTTCAAGGGGGTTAGGCTTTGAGGATCTCGACCGCGCAAATTTCCTAATTCCCATGTTCTGAAAGGCGTAGAATATCCAAAAGCAGATACACCCTGGAAATTCGCAAAAATTAAGCCCAGAACACCCTTGCTGAGATAAGCCCAGTTAAATCCATTCTTCCAAGCTTAATACATCGCGACTTTTGCTATTTTGGTCCTCCTGCCGAAAGAATAAAAATGGCATTTCCTAGAATTATTGGCGTTAAGAAATTGCGTGAACAAAAAATGGCCCTTCCTAACTCCTGGTGACAAAACAGGTTATGAAAAATGGCAAAAGTCAAGTAGCAGATGGTGGCAAGGAAAGCTTGCCTAGCTGGATGGCTCACACTGGCGCCTATGCCCTTTTAGGGGAAACAGGGAATATGGAGAGGCGAATCTTTCTGGTTTCTGCGTGGATTGAAGAAAAGCCCACACCCACTGACTCCGGGAGATTTTTGGAGCTCTATTTCGGGTGGGGGAACGATAGGCCTGGTCCGTGCCCTCAAACAGGATCTTATTCTCTTTGGCTTTTCCAAAGATGAAAAGCTTCTACCAAAATGAAAGTAGCAAAACCCCAAGGGGGGTGGGCGATCCCACGGCTTCCAAGAGGAAAAGCTTCTCACAAAATGAAAATACAAAAAGCGAGGGGTATTTTACTGCTCATAAAGAGGGGGGAATCCTCTTTTTATCAAAGCCTTGAAGAAGCACCGTATTTCAGATTGCCGATTGCCAAAATCTCCCGGAGGAGTCTAACCCCATATCCGAAGAAAATCTGTAGAATGTAAAGTAGAATGTAAAAGCAGTCTCTGCGGGGTTGTAGGCTTTTTTATTCTTGTCCCTCTATTTAACTTTACTCAATTAACCCGCAAGATTTTCAGTCGAAGCCCAACTCGCACCCCACGGGTTGGCTTCTTGGAATAAAATGATATAATTTTCTAAAAAACTGCTACCCTAGATATAAGAGGTATTCCCTGAAAAGGTATTTCCAGGATAAAAGCCGGTTGAGTTCCCGAATTTCCCAGAAATTCCCAAAATCCCTATTTTCCAGTATTGCCGGCAGAAGGCTAGCTTAGTGCAAAACATTTGGAGAAATCCCAAAAAAACCGATTATCAAGATCGCCTTTAAGTTCAACTTTGGTCTTTCTTCCTAACCTGTTTAATTCCCAGAAGTTACGACAAAACCCCTGTTGCCATACAATTAGCTTAACTCCAAATAATTACAAAGCATAGAGCGTTTCTGTTTCTCAAGGAGGTCAAAAAGAACAAAAGGCTAGTTAAGGAGGTTGTCCTAGAATTTATAGCCAAAGCTTTGGATGGAGACTCTCCTCCCAATTGCGATTTATTATGATGTATGGGGAGCTCCAGCTTAAAAATCCCATTTATGAGACTCGGTAAACGCCTGCTTGTCAATTTCTAGGGGCAGGTCCGTTTGGATGAGCTAGCCGTTTGAAAATCTCGGCGTTACGAAAATCACTGAACACAAAATCCTTAAAGTCTAAGTCCTTAAGAAAAAAGAACTTATAAGAAATGGCAATATCGAGCGAAAGGTTCGGTATCCAAGCGGGTAGGAATGTGGTTGATTCGATAGCAGCTAGGCAAAACGCTTCAATAACTAAGAGCTTCTAACAAAATGAGCTCGCTCCTAGTTTATAAGCGGGAGAAGGGGTTTTGGGACTTTCATTTTGTTAGAGGTTTTAAACGATGACAAGTCCAACGGGGGGGTAGTAATACCAATGGGGAGGAAATATAGGTTTTTCGATGGGGCGGCGTAGCTCAGTTGGGTAGAGCAGCGGAATCATAATCCGTGTGTCGGGGGTTCGAGTCCCTCCGCCGCTATTAAGTCCTTATGCAGTAAGGAGTTACGGCAAGCAAGCTCCCGCACAACTTGGAAATCTATAAAGGGTTGTGGTGAAAGTTTCTCTATCTTGCCAAGAGCTTCCGACGCTTGCTGTGCCGCCGTTTGTGCCGCAACTGTGCCGCATTTTGTGCCGCAATCGTTTTGTGTCCAAACGTCCACGTTACCCCGCCGGAGGCCCAAAGGTCCTCTTGGGCTGCT
>JANXAQ010000225.1 GCA_025062105.1 Thermoguttaceae bacterium | reverse complement strand
ACAAAGGAGAGTTTCGTCGTAACTGCTGGCATTAAAACCAGTTAGGGAAAATGGCAAAAGTCGAGATAAACTAAGGAACCTCTGCAAAACCCTGAATATATAGTGAACTTTATGAACTTCTGATTCGGTAGGCATTTGGCTGCCGCATCCAAACACCTACCATATATAGCGTGTTAGCAGGGCTAGCACCCTATATATTGGGTCAGATATGATGGGGACAGAAATAGTATAAAAATATATGCTCTGAATTATGCAGAGGTTCCCTAATAAAAAGCAGGGGATGCAGTGGCGTAGCAGTGGTGAGAGAAAGGGCTTTGGATGAAGTGCCTGATCATTGTGGATGTTCAGAATGATTTTTGTCCGGGTGGGGCGCTGCCGGTGCCGAACGGGGACCAGGTGGTGCCGATCATCAATCAGTTCATTCGGCGGTTTGATCGGGTGGTAGCCACCCAGGATTGGCATCCGCCGGGGCATTTGAGTTTTGCGGCCAACCATCCGGGCCGAAAGCCGGGGGAGGTGATCCAGTTGGCAGGCCTGGAGCAGATTCTTTGGCCGGTGCATTGTGTGCAAGGTACGCCGGGGGCGGATTTCCACCCGGATTTGGACCGTTCCGCGATCCATGCGGTGTTTCGAAAAGGAATGGATCCGGAGATTGATAGTTACAGTGGCTTTTTCGACAACGGTCGGCGGCGAAGCACCGGCCTGGAGGATTATTTGCGTCGGGAGGGGATAGAGGAAGTGTATATTTGTGGTTTAGCCACCGACTACTGTGTCCGGTGGACCGCCCTGGATGCACTGCGCCTGGGATTCCGAACCTATGTCATAGAAGACGCTTGTCGGGGGGTAGAACTTCGACCTGGTGATATTGCCGCCGCATTGCAGCAGATGCAGCAAGCAGGCGTCCACATAGTGCAAAGCCAGATAGTTCAAACCGGGTAACATTTCAACGACCGCAGCTCCATGTTTTCTCCTTAGCTGGACTTTTGCCATTCTCCCTAACTTGTTTTGGCCTCGAAAGTTACGGGTCGGCACTTATTTGTACATACAACTTCCTCACTCTAGTACTCACAAAGAGACAGAGCGGAATACATTCGGACAGGTTTAAGAATGTCAAAAGTCGAGTGTATAGGACGCCTAGAGCCTAGAAGCGAAAAAATTTTGACGATAGGCCCGCTTTCTATTCGCGGTCAGGCCGTTTTCTAGAAGAATAGGCTATGGCGCTGCGTTAAGTTTTCTGGTCCCGATGAAGGTCTTCCAAGAACTGGTCGAGGACTTTTTTGGTCACATGGGGCATGACGACGACATGGGCGTATGGTTCCCGCTTCCCGTCCACAAGCAGTTCCATGGTAGCAAGCGAGTAACGTTTTACAATCGCCTGACCGGGTTTGCGGAAGTACACGGTATTGGAGCGGTTATTAGATCGGCTGGGACGGAGTGAGGGAAAATGGTTGTTCAGTTCCCGCAGGAGGTAGTCGGTGTTTTCTAGGATTTGGCGGGCATCCTGCGCCTGACGGGCAAAGGCGGACTCGGAACTGAAGAAATAAAACTCCGCTGGTTTGACCGCATCTCGCGAGCAGGTAATAGTACCAGGCACTTGATGAATGTATTCGGGCGAGTGCACTTTTTCAAAGGCCTGCAAGAACTCCTCGAAGAGCCGTCTGGTAGTCATAAACAAGCCTGCCGGTGCGGGGAAGCCGAAAAACTTATGACACGACACGGCGAGGGCATCATAGCGAGATGTGGTTTTGCCCGTCGGATCGGGGGCAATGGTGAATCGAAGTTCATCAGCGAATTGGGTATGAGGCAAATACCCGCCAAATAGCGCTGCGTCCACATGCAGAAAGGCTTCTCGGCCCTTTAACAGGCTGCGGATTTCATCCAGGGGATCAATGGCTCCTTTGAAGGTGGTTCCTACGGTAGCCACAACCAGGGCGGGATCATTGGGATGTTTCGACAACTGATCAGCAAGCGAACTAACGTCCATGCTTCCGTCGGCATGGGCGGCCACCTCCACCCAATCCAGGCCTAAAAGATCCCGTAGAATCTGAATCGAATAATGCGCCTCCTTGGTAAAATAGGCTTTGGGCATGCGACCGGTGCGGTGCTTGAGGATGGTCCGGCCTATGTACATTCCATGCATGTTGCTATCGGTACCGCTATGGCTGATAAACCCCCAGACCTCCTTCGGATCGATCCCATAGAGCTTAGCAAACCGGGCAATAACTTCTCGCTCCAGGGCGTGGGTATTGAAGGGGATAGGACTCGGTAAGTAAGGATTACCGACGTTATTGAACGAAATTTGATCAACGCCGGTATCAAACAACTGTTTCCGCCATTGGAAAAACTCGTCAGGAGGCAGATTCATGTTGATGGGGTAGCCGAGCATAAGGTTGGCTTTGTCGGGGGCGCCCCATAGCGAACGTAAATCTGGTAGGGATGTCTGGGCTGCTGCTAAGCCAGTGAAGCCAAAATCACCAGGGTAGCAGCTAACCCCAACGGCCCCAACCCCAGCCAAGCGCAAAAAACCACGGCGTGAAATCAGCGATCTACTAGTCATCACCACTCCTTATAAAATCTAGGATGCCCTGGGGAAAATAGTCTGAGAATCTAATTCATAGGATATATTTTTATACTATTTTGGCCTCTCCTCCTCTAAGCCCATAGATAAGGTTACTAACGTTGCTCATAGCCAATAAGTGTTTGGCCTGGAAAGCTAACCGGCTAGGGGATCGATAGTGCCTAAACCCACTCTATTTCAGGTGTTTTTTGCAGCTTTCTTTTGGTGTTCCGATAGTGGCCCGGATAACTAACCACCCATCGGTGCTTCTAAAACATGGGAGTTTGGGAAATTCGGTCAGCTCAACTTTTGCCATTCTGCGCCTCACTCTGGAAGCGCATTGGTTTAAGTCCTTGGAGCTATAGGAGGTTAGGCAATGAGGTAAAAGGATGCTTAGGTAAAAGGATGCTTCATCAGAACTCTCAAAGACAAGAGCAGTTAGGAAAAATGGCAAAAGTCGAAGGCAGAAAGACAATCAATTTTTTCGGTATGCCCTGGGGGCGACTTTTGCCATTTTTGCAAATCTTTGTATTTCCGGAAATTAGGTTTTCAGAACTGTTTGTTCAGTAAATTTCCCAAGTCCAAACATTCAAAGGGTTAGAACATCCCACAGAGCCCGGAGCCTGGAAATTGGCAAAAGTCGAGTTTTCGGACCGCTCTGAACTCGTCTCCTGCAATTTTAGGCTCCAGGGCAAGAGGAATACGGTACTTCCTTAGCTATTCGACTTAGGGAATTGTGGTAACTAAAGGTGGTTTTCCGTTGACGTTTCAGACGAGCTTTTCCACCAAGCTAGCCAACAGGACATATAGGGCTCAGACAGCGTCAAAAACTGCCCAATGGTTCCTCCTGCTTGGAAGCGAATTCTAAAGCAGACAATCCAGCTAGCCACGAAGAAACCCAGTGATTTTCAATCCAATGTACATTATACTACTAAAGTGCCGAGAAGACACTGCTTTTGCTGTAACTACAGAAAAAGCATTTGGAAAAAACTGGAAAAGTCGGGTTAACAGGAACGCTATTTTTGCGGTGCCTGCTCCAGGAGCATAATTTCCACCTTGCGGAATTCGATGGGGTGGCTTTCACTTTGAAGGGAGATGTAGCCCTCGCGCAGGAGCCGATCGGCACCAGCGGCTAGAAGCTTTTTGGCAAAGGGATCGGCTTCGTCTAACTGAGGTTTTTCGTATTCTAGAACCAGTTGGCCTTCGACATAGTGGCGGATGGTTCCTGCGCCGTGCACTTCCACCTCGACGGTAACCCACTGATCGCCGTGGTAGGTTTTGGACCGCGAGTTGGTGCAGTGGGGAGTAAACAGTTTGCCTTCCATAACCACATGGGTGCCCGGTGTGCAGAGGTTGGCTGTGGGGCGTTCGCCTTGGCCTAAACCGCCTAGCAGTTGCACTTCAATCGATACAGGAAATCCTTGTTCGAGGGTCATCGTTTTTGGATCCTGGCAGTGGATCATGATGCCGCTATTGCGCAAAGCCCACTTGGGCGCTCCGGGACATTGCTCGCCGGTAAACCGATATTCCACCCGAAGCCGATAATGGGAAAACTTCTCCTTGTAAAACAGATGGCCAAAACGGTCTTCGTATTTGGGATAATACTTTGGATCATAGACGACTTTGAGCACGCCGTTTTCTACTCGAAAGGTATTGCCGTAGTTTTCGCCTAGAGGATAGCCACGGATTTTCGGTGTCCAGCCTTCGAGGTCTTTACCGTTGAATAACGGTCGCCAGTTGCTTTGGGCCTCTTTTTTCTCCGCAGCCGGTTTCTCTGGGACAGATTCCTCTTTTTCAGGGGCCGAAGGTGGTTTTTCGCCGGCTGGTTCGGTCGGGGCCAAGGCAGTGTCCGCAGCCGTTGAAGCAGCTGCAGGACAGCATGGTTTTCCCGTTGAGTAGGCAATTTGTATCGGTTCCGATGGCACGGCCTGTTGCCCCCGATGGATAAGCCATATACCCAACAGGAGGGAAAGCAGAATCGCTCCCCACCAACCCAACGTTCCCAAACGTTTCATGGTTTCTTCTCCTCCTCAGAGAAAAGCCCTTGTTGTAGAAAGAAATTCTACCGGTTTTCTCCCAAGCAAAACGTCAATGGAATCAGATGTGCAAGGGTGTGTCCAGGGAGGCATATGCTGGCAAAAGGGGCTTTGCCCCCAGTTACTATCGGGCTCGGCAATCGAAGCACTCCCCAGCCAAACATCTTTTTGTTAAAATATTATCTTTTCCTCAGGAAAGAAAGGGGGGCAGTGTATCGGTATCCGGTTTGGGATACAGCGAACCTCTCCGCCGGGTACAGAAGCCACGGAGCTCATCCGGAGCGCACGTACGGCTTCTGTTCAGCAAGGGCACCGCAGTCAATGTGGCCTTCCCGTGGCGTAACAGGATATCACTGCGGGAGTAGGAATGGTGGTTTTTATCATCTGGGGGACTGCCGTTTGGATGCACTCAGGCTTGGCATGCTCCTTGTGCGGCAGTGCCTGACAAGAGGAGGAACCTTTTAGACCAACAGATGTTCTGCCTTGGCGGAAGTGGTACGGCAACAGACAATTTAAAGGTGGTGCAATGGACGGACTAGAAGCTGGTCTTCTGAAGACGCCGCTTTATGAGTGGCATGTGGCTCATGGAGCTCGGATGACCGAGTTTGCCGGTTGGGCGATGCCACTGTTTTATACTTCGATCATCCAAGAACATCATGCCACCCGTACTGCCTGTGGGATTGGCGATATTTCCCACATGGGGCGGTTACGTTTTGAGGGGCCTGGGGCCGCGGTGTTTTTGGCCGAGCTATTGACCCGCCGGGTAGGTGACCTGAAACTGGGCCAAATCCGCTATTCGCTGATTACCAACTACGAAGGCGGCATTATGGACGATGTCCTGGTGGGCTATTATCACAACGAATATGGTCAGCCGTTTTATGTAGTCGTGGTCAATGCCGGCAATCGGGAAAAGATTGTTCAGTGGGTGCATCGGCACCTACCGCCCGAGCGGGCCAACGCCCCAGGCCAAGAGGTGGTCTTTACGGATGTGACCCGGCTTTGGGCGATGTTTGCTATTCAGGGACCTAGGGCCGTGGATGTGCTGCAGCCGCTGGTGGATGTGGATTTGGATTCGATGCGGTATTACAAAGGGCATTTGGTGCGGATTTTACATCCGGCAGCCCAGCGTCAGGGCGGCATCATCAGCCGAACTGGTTATACCGGCGAAGATGGCTTTGAACTAGCTGTCGGCGCCAGTATCGCCCAAGGGGTGTGGGAGGCGATTCTGGAGATCGGTAAACCTCTGGGTGTGGTGCCGATCGGGCTGGGCGCCCGGGACACCCTTCGGTTGGAAGCAGGCATGCCCCTTTATGGCCATGAACTTACAGAAGAAATTAACCCCTTTGAAGCGGGGCTGGAATATACCTGTTATCTCACGGGCTATGATTTTCCTGGTCGGGACGCTTTAAAACGGCTTCAACAGCAACCGCTGGAGAAAAAATTGGTGGGACTAGAACTGACCGGCCGGCGTGTGGCCCGCCATGGATGTCAGATTTTTTCTGGGGATCAGCAGGTGGGCTTTGTTACTAGCGGTACCTTCTCCCCGACGCTGCAAAAGTCGATTGCCATGGGATACGTCCGGCCTGAGTTTGCCCAAGCAGGAACAGAACTCCAGGTCGAGATCCGAGGCCAACGAGAACCGATTCGAGTGGTACCATTGCCGTTTTACAATCGGAATCGGAAAAAAGCTTCTTCTCCTCGTTGGGCTCAGGACCAAAGCTAGCTGCTGAGCAACCGCAGTTGCGTACATCGAAGCCCTGCTTTTGCACAGATGATAAAGGCGATTTTCCCATTCGACTAAAGAGTTCTTTTCCAGCGAATCTCTCAGATCGAATTTTGTCGTTTTTGGCCCCTGCCAAAAGGGAAAATCTCTAACTGTTCAGAACTGTTGGAGTTAGAGGCTCTCCTGAAATTGGGATATTGAGATTTCTCGATGGAGTTCCGATTAACCGGGCCTTTCATCGACGGTAGTGAAAAATAGGATGTTTGGGAATTCTAGGAATTCGGGGGCATTTGTAGTTTTAGTGCAAATGCCATTTCAGAACTCCCTCTGGGAGCCACTTTTGCAGTTTTCGGGGCTCCTGCCGAAAGGGGTAGTACTAAAAGGCTGTCCTAAAATGGGGATTTGGCCGGTTTCCCATGGGTTTTGGCCGACCGGCTCCTATCCTTCAGACTCCTTGAAAACAGGGATTTTGGGGATTCTGAGCAATTGAGGAAGAAAACCGCCTTTCTTCATAGGAAATGCTTTTTCGGACAGCCTCTAAGTTGGTCTTTTGCCAATTTTGGCTTCGCTTTGGCAGAGGACTGTTCTAAGTCCTTGTAATTATCGGACTTGGGAAATTGAGTGAGCAAAGGAGAGTTTCGTCGTAACTGCCAGCTGTAAAACCAGTTAGGGAAAATGGCAAAAGTCGAGCTAAGAGTCTGGAATGCTTGTTGAAAGGTTGTCCGCAGTCTGGGAGGTTTTGCCCATGCTGGTGGGTTTTGCTTCAGTTTTGGTGGGTTTAGGCCTCCGACCGAAAACGGTTTCAACAGAACCAGTCTGTAACAAAATGAGGTTTTCTCGATTCTTTATGAGCGGGAAAACACCTTCTTTTTGGGGGCCTTTTGTTAGAAGCTCTACGTCCGCGAAATTGTTGGACTTAGGAAATTGAGTGGACTAAAAGAGGTTTCGCCTAAGTGTTGGAAACAAGAGGCCTTTGGGGAAAATGGCAACAGTGGAATTAGAAAATTGGTTGAACCAAAGGATAGTTTGCCCTGACTCCTGGCGAAAAAAGAAGTTAGGGGAAAAATAGCAAAGCTCATGCTGAGCAGCTACGAAAGGGTCGGTTACTACGAGGCGGCAGGATCGGGTTGGGAGGAGGCTTCTTCGGATAGAAACTGGCCAGTAGGTACAAACCGGTAGCCGGCATCCCGAATGGTAAGGAAATAGCGGGGCTGAGCGGGGTTGGGCTCAAAGATCTTGCGGAGCCGACGGATAAATTGGTCTGGAGCACGAGTGAATAAATAGCCTGGCAGTTCCCAGACCCGTTCCAGCAATTCTTTGCGGGAAATCACCCGGCCAGCATTCTCGATAAAATACCGAAGTAATTTCATTTCCAGATGGGTGAGTCGAACCGATTGGTTGCGTACCCTTACTTCAAAGGTAGCGAAATTCACCACTGCTTCTCCGAACCGATACACGCAGCTGGGCGGTTCCGGGGGAGATTCCGAGCGTTTTTCGGTCCTTAGGGCATAAAGATTCAACAAAGTGCGAACCCGAGTTAAAAATTCATCCAGATCAAACGGTTTGGTTAGGTATTGATCCGCACCGACATCAAAACCCCGGATTCGATCTTCAGGTAACGTGCGTGCCGACAGAATCAAAACGGGAATGTCGTTTTGTCTAGCGCGCAAGGCTTCGCAGACGGCATAGCCGCTCATGCCCGGCAACATTAGATCCAGAATCACTAGGTCGAACTTCTGAGATGGGTCTTCAAGCAGTTGGAGGGCAGTCCGACCGTCGCCCACACAGGTTACTTGATAGCCTTCGGCATCTAAGTTGTACTTGATGCCGGTGGCCAAATGAACCTCATCCTCTACAACCAAGATGTGTTTTTTTCTGGTCATGGTTTTGCAATTGCCTTGGGCAGGGTTGATTGCATCGGTCTAGGCTGCCGTCCTCCGAAAAAGATAGCTGTTCAACGGATAGGAGGACAAGAAGTCATTCAGGGAAACTTCCATAAATGCCCGGCGAACGTTGTTCCGTAGAGGGGAGGGCAGAAGTGGTGGCTGGGGGTGGCAGTGCGGGTAAAAAGACCTCAAAGACCGCTCCCGGCGGCGGCCGGCGGTCTCGCACCCGAATTTTCCCCCGGAGCCGACGTACTGCCGTCTTAGCAATATAAAGTCCCAAGCCTGTACCGGGTTTTTCTCGTTCTAGTTCGGAACCTAATCGGACGAATCGGCCAAAGATCTTCCGTCGATCTTTTAACGGAATGCCTGGTCCATTGTCAGCCACCCGGACCACGGCCCAACGTGCCGAATGCCGATGGATTGAAACCCGGATATCTGGGGGAGTGCCCGCATATTTGAACGCATTGTCCAGGAGATTACGGAAGATCATCTGCAGGTCGCTCCGTCGGGCCCGGACCTGGCATGGTTCCATCTGGCAATCCACTAGGGATGGGCTACACCGATACCGGTTGGCCACTTGTTGGATACATTGGCTCATTACTTCATCCAAAGGCAGTTCTTCCAGCTCGCCGTCAAGCCGCTCCGCCTCTAACCGGCCCGCATCCAACACCTGGTTGACCAAATGATCCAGCCGTTCGATGTCTTCCAGCATAAATTGTAAAAAATGGTTCTGCTCTTCCGGGCTGACCTGACGGCGACACAATGTCTGCAAATACAACTTCATTGACGCAATCGGCGATTTCAGCTCATGCGTTACGCTATCGATGAAGTTGGATTGCCGTTGGCTCAGGTTGATCGCTTTGATCGAAAGAATCGCATAAACGATCACCCCGGCAACCAACAGCCCTAAAAAAGCGGTGCCCACCCCAAACAACGTCCAATTCAGACCGGAAAACCTTGTATTGGCTAAGGCACCGAAAACCGACAGCAACACCCAGCCTACGGCTAATACTAAGAGCATGGTGGTCATAACCACCGCCAACAGAATCGGCCAATTCACCAGCCGTCGGATCGCCATCGGCACAGTCCCCCTCCTAGCGGTTCCTATCTCTGGGAAGCCGGGTGGGCAACCGTAAGCTCGTTATTGACCTTTGAAATAACCAATTCAACAGATGCGACCTCCCAGACCCGGGAAAATCCAGTTTCTGCTAGGTGGGATCGCTTTAATTAGGTAAATTAGGTAATTCAAACACCAATATAAGACCAAACTAGCACCCCAGGATTAGTGTTGCCCTCAGGATGCCCCAGCAAACAGGCTGCCAGAAGCTTTAAGGACCAGCTTTGCCGAATTCGGCCCAACAAACACATCACCCTGTCCGATCTCCCGGCAGTCCCCTCTAGATAGAACCGCATCCTTTTGTGAAAATAAATATCATCCACCGGCCACAACGTCAAGCCACCGGCATCGAATCCTGTACTCCTCAGCAAGTGCGTTTGAGTTTGATTGAACAAGCCAGCTACAAAAATTATAATAAAGGCACTTTGCAAGCAGTTCTGCCCAAAGGGAGGGTGATTTTTTGTGGTTCGTTTAGTGGATTGGGCAAGATAGCTAGCTCCCAGCCCTTAACAAACCAGCCCTCCCACAGGCCAACAGGCTTCCCCTTCGATGGTTCAACAGTTGCTCCAAGCAGTTGTGTCCCCTTGTCTGGGAAGGTAAAAGGCTTTTCCGATGGGTAGGTGCTGTGGAAAGCTGATTTGTTGGAGGTTAAAATTATTTTGCCCAATTGACCAATAGCATTTCAGCCACACTCTGGAAGTCCACTCTCTTACTGGCTGGAAAAGGAGGCCGCTATGAATCCTAATGCTTCCGTGTTAAGAGTGTTTGCTGGTTCTCGCAGGTTCCGAGGAAATGAGCTTTGGGGATGGATGATGGTGGTGTGGGCATCAGGACTTTTGTGGGCCTGGGGCTCGGTCCCAGGTGCCGAACCTACCTCACCCGGCCAACCCCCCGTCCAACAGATTGACCACTTTGTACCGGTAGAAAAGAATCTATCGGCCGATTGGCTAGCATCGCTAACGGCAAAGGGAGAGCCCACCTGGTACCAAGGTAAAGACTTGGACACCATTGCCATGCCCATTGGCGGTATTTGCGCTGGCCAACTGTATCTAACAGGCGATGGAAGACTTGCCGGTTGGTGGATCTTCAATGAAGAGTATAACACCGGGTACGGAGCCACCAGCTATCGGGCTGGACGGAAGCCTCCTTACCGACTGGAGCAAGGTTTTGCCCTTTGGATCCGGAGCGGGCAGAAGACGATGGTTCGGCCTTTGAACCGAGAGGGTTTTGCCCAGGTGCGGTTCTGCGGCCAATACCCAATCGGTTTTGTGCACTACGAGGACAAGGAGGTACCAGTAAAGGTGCAGTTGGAGGTTTTTTCGCCGTTTATTCCGCTCAACACGGTTGATTCTGCCTTACCGGCCACGCTGCTGGAGTTTAAATTGCACAACAGTTCAACTGAACCAGTTGAGGTTGTTTTGGCCGGCTGGTTGGAAAATAAAGTGGGGCGAATGGCCAGTGCGTGGATGCCCTCCCGACGCAGTAATCAAGTGGTCCCCGGCAAAGGATGGACCATGGTCCTCAGCCGGGCCGAGGCGCTGCTTAAAGCGGAAGGGGTCCGGCCCGTAAAGGTGTTGGCCGATTTCGAGAAGGAAACCTACGGCGATTGGAAAGTCGAAGGCCAAGCCTTCGGCACCGGTCCAGCCAAAGGCACCTTCCCCAACCAACAGCGTGTAACCGGCTACTGGGGCAAGGGGTTGGTCAACACGTATTTGGACGGCGACCGGCCCCATGGTAAGCTCACCTCTCCCAGCTTTCCTATTGACCGAAAGTTCATCAGTTTCCTTATTGGCGGCGGCAACCATCCCGGAAAAACCTGTATCAATTTGCTGGTCGATGGCAAGGTGGTTCGCACTGCCACCGGCAAAAACGACGAACGCCTCCAGTGGCATAACTGGGACGTCCGAGACCTAGAAGGCAAACAGGCCCAGATTGAAATCGTGGATGCGGAGTCCGGCTCCTGGGGCCATATCAATATCGATCAGATCGAACTGCGGGATTATCCCCGGGGGGGCCAACCTGGTCCGTTTGAACTCCAGCCGGATTTCGGCACCATGGGCTTAGCCATCTTGGAGGCGGGGCCTGACGTGCTCAGTAGTGCGATGCTGCCTCAGGGGCCATTACCGGAAAATATGTTTACTGACGATGGTAGGCTCCAGCAGGCCGAGGTGGCCGATTCATCTGGCGACGCCCCGGTCATTGGGGCAGTGGGCCGGCGGGTTCGCCTGGAGCCGGGCCGTTCGACCGTAGTGCGATTTGCCGTCGCTTGGCACTTCCCCAACCGCTATTCCATGGGCCAACGCCGGGCCAACTACTATTCCACCCGTTTTGCCGACGCCCAGGCTGTGGTGGCCTATGTGGCCGAACATTATCCCCGATTGGCCGAGCATACTCGGCTCTGGCACAAGACTTGGTATGAAGCTAGCTTACCTTATTGGCTCCTAGATCGGCTGTTTTCTACGGTTTCAATCTTGGCTACGGAAACCTGCCAGTGGTGGGGCAACGGCCGATTCTGGGCTTGGGAGGGGGTTGGCTGTTGCCATGGAACCTGCGGACATGTGTGGAACTATGCTCATGCACCAGCCCGATTGTTCCCGGATCTGGAACGTTCGGTCCGCGAAATGCAAGACTTTAATCCCCAGGCCGGTTTTATCGAAGAAACCGGCGCCATTCGTTTCCGAGGCGAAAACTGGGGCCTGTGGGCAGGCGACTCCCAGCCCGGCTATGTGCTCAAAGCCTACCGAGAACATCTCTGCAGTGCAGACGATTCTTTCCTCAAGAAAAATTGGCCCCGAATCAAAAAGGCGTTGCAGTTCTTATTCGAGGAAGATCGCAACGACGGGCAATTGGACGGCCTGCTGGACGGCAAACAGCATAACACTTACGACATCGACTTTTACGGGGCCAACACGATGGTCGGCTCTTTGTATTTAGCGGCCTGCCGGGCCGGCGAAGAAATGGCCAAGGAACTGGCCGACCAAGAATTCGCTGCCGAGTGCCGACGCATTTTTGAACTAGGCCAGCAGAACACCCTGCGTCGGCTCTACAACGGCGAATACTTCATCCAAGATGTGGACCTGAAAAAATATCCAAAAGATCAATATGGGCCGGGCTGTTTGGCCGACCAACTGTTCGGCCAAAGCTGGGCCCATCAAGTCGGCCTGGGGTATGTGTATCCCAAAGACAAAGTCTTGTCGGCCCTACGAGCCATATGGAAATACTGTTGGGCGCCGGATATTACCGCTCAAAACAAAGCTCATCCGCCCGAACGCTGGTTTGTCGATCCCGGCGAAGCAGGACTATTCATCTGCACTTGGCCGAAGTCGAAACATCTCGGCCCAGAAAGCGTCCGCTATCGGGACGAAGTCTGGACCGGGATCGAATATCAGGTGGCCAGCCATATGGTCTGGGAAGGGATGTTGACCGAAGCCTTGGCCATCTGCCGAGCCGTCCACGATCGCTACCACCCAGCCAAACGAAACCCCTGGAACGAAGTCGAATGCGGCGATCATTACTCCCGGGCCATGGCAAGCTACGGTGTGTTTTTGGCCCTGTGCGGCTTTGAATATCATGGACCCAAAGGCCATATCGGCTTTGCGCCAAGGATGAATGCGGAGGATTTCCAGGCCGCTTTTACTGGAGCGGAAGGCTGGGGCCTATATCGGCAACGCCGGACCGACGGTCGGCAAACCTGCCAGATCGAGCTTCGCTGGGGCAAGCTCCGGCTGAAAGGTTTGAGTTTTGCCCTGCCGGAAGGGGCCAAATTGCAGCAGACCGCCGTGCGGCTCCAGGAGCAGCCCAGCCTCCCCATAGAAGTCTCCCAACAGGCCGAGCGAGTCCAAATCCTTTTGAATCAGCCCCTGGAACTGACCGTCGGCCAGACCCTTACTGTGGAACTAACCTATAGGTAACATGTCAGCCAGTAACATTTCTGCCGGCTGAAGCAACCACGCCGATGTACTGCGTGGGAGAGCTTGGGATTGCCTTCGGCAATACTAGCGGAGGGGGGCAAAGAGCGGTTGTGCGTCTCATTTCGCCCTCACTCTCCCTTCCTGCCTGCCTGGGAAGAGGAGAGAAAACCAGGCCCACTTCATTCGCCTGAAATATTACACCCGAAGTATTACACCCCTTGAAAAACTTGGGCCTCCGGCTTGTGGGGTGCTAGGCAAACCTCCTTCCACCGGTTATGCTTAAGATTTCAAAACAAAACGGTTCCACACCTAAATATCCAACAGTTTTGTTCCCGGCATTGTTGCCAAGCAAAGCCTGGCTGTGGATAGGCGGAGAATGGTTTTGAAAAGGAGGCGTGCCAATGGCTTTTCAGGATATGGTGGCCGGGTTATTCGCTAATATGGTGGCCGGGTTATTCGCTCAACCGGGCAGCCCACCGGCCAATGTCTGGTGGGTGGTTGGCATTGTGCTGGTGGTGATCTTGGCCGCCTTGGTAGTCATTGTCGTCCTCCGATACTGGAACATTTGGTTCCAGGCCTACATGTCCAATGCCAATGTGAGTCTTTGGAGCTTAATTGGCATGGATTTGCGCCAGGTGGATGCCAAAACCATTGTGCAGGCCAAGATCATGGCCGTGCAAGCCGGTCTGGGACCTGAGCGGGAAAGCGGCATTACCACCCGGCGTCTGGAAGCCCACTATCTAGCCGGCGGAAATGTGCAAAAGGTAATCCAGGCCCTGATTGCGGCCCATCGAGCCGACATCGATCTAGATTTTGACCGGGCCGCTGCCATTGACTTGGCTGGCCGAGATGTGCGGGAAGCAGTTCAAACCAGCGTCAACCCAAAGGTCATCGACTGCCCCGATCCGCATAAATCTCCCCGGCCATATCTGAGCGCGATTGCTCGCAATGGGGTAGAATTACGGGTCCGAGCTAGGGTTACGGTGCGCACCAACTTGGAACGGCTCATCGGCGGCGCTACCGAAGAGACCATCATCGCCCGGGTCGGCGAAGGGATTATTACCGCCATTGGCTCTTCCGATACCCACCTAGAAGTGCTGGAAAATCCGGATCGAATTTCCAAGGCGGTTTTGGAACGGGGCCTGGATGCCCAGACCGCCTTTGAGATTGTTTCGATTGATATTGCTGATATTGATGTGGGCGAAAATATCGGCGCCCGTTTGCAAGCGGAGCAGGCCGAGGCGGATACTCGTGTGGCCCGTGCCAAAGCCGAAGAACGCCGTGCTATGGCTATGGCCCGGGAACAAGAAATGAAGGCTGCCGTTGCCTACAATCGAGCCATGGTCATGCTAGCTGAGGCCGAGGTGCCCAAGGCCATGGCAGCCGCCTTCCGGGCAGGGCTTTTGGAACAAAAGCGTCTAACAGCTCCGGCCGACGGCCAAAACACCCCAGCCGCCACTTCCTGAACCGCCCCTCTTCCGCAACCTATCTGAAACGCCTTACTCTTTTTAAAGGCTCTCGTTGTCTCGACTTTTGCCAATTTCTGGGCTGCAGGCTCCGTGGAATGTTCTAACCCTTTGAAAATCTTGGACTTAGGAAATTCACTGAACAAAGAATCCTGAAAACCTAACCTCTGGAAGGAACCTCTGCATAATTCAAAGGGGATATTTTTATACCATTTTGGCCGGTCCTCTATAACACAACATATAGTTGTGTTAGCATTGCAGTACCCAGTATATAGTAGGTATCCAAGTAGCATAACCGAACAGCTAGAGAAGGTTCACGAAGTTCACTATATGTTCGGGATTTTGCAGAGGTTCCTGAAATAACTTGAGTTTTGCCATTTTTGGCTTCCTCCCAGAACGGGAAAGCTCTAACTTCTTGTAATTATTGGAGTTAGGAAATTGGGTGAACAGAAGGAGGGTTTGTTGTAACCCTGGATAAAAAACAAGCGAAGGAAAATGGCAAAAGTCGAGTTTGTTTCCTCTGCTTTTATTCGAGGCTATGTTCCAGAATGTGGGAGCAACCGAAGGCAATGACGCCTTTAACTGAGGGCAAACAGAGGGCCATGGGCCTGCCAGAACCATCGCCGCTGGGTGTGATCTTCGACATGGATGGCGTGTTGGTGGATAGTTATTGGGCGCATTTAAAAAGTTGGCAGATCGTCGCCGCCCAGGAAGGTCGCCAGATTACCGAACAGGAGTTTGCTGCTACCTTCGGCCGCACCAGCCGGGAGATTATCGCCAGTTGGCCAAACGCTTGTTATACAGATGAGCAAATCGCCCAGTTGGATCGGCGCAAAGAGGCGGCGTTTCGGGAGCTTTTGGCAGCGCATTTTACGCCCATGCCGGGCGTGCACCAGATGCTGGAGCGGTTGGCCCAAGCTGGGTTCCGGTTGGCGGTTGGTTCTTCCGGGCCGCCGGAGAATGTGGCGATGGTTTTAGATCGGCTCGGATGGAAAGATCGGTTTGCGGCGGTGGTCCATGGGATGGATATTTCCCGAGGAAAACCGGAACCTGATGTTTTTTTACTAGCGGCCCAACGGGCTGGGCTCCAACCTGCTAATTGTGTGGTCGTCGAAGATGCCCCGGTGGGCATTGAGGCCGCCCATCGGGCTGGCATGAAGGCCATTGGGCTAATAAGCACCGGACGAACAGCAGAGCAATTGGCCGCCGCCGACCTGGTGGTCCACCATCTGGAGGAAATTACTCCCCAACAAATCCTAGCCTTGCTCCGCCCCCTACCCCTGTCAGAGGCTGGCAGAAAATAAGGAATGCAGCGGTTCGCTAGGACATCCACCGGGGAACAGCCCTTGGACCAAAAGAGTTCGATTCCAATCAGGCCCAAGGACTCTGCCTAGCTTCTAGGTCCAACGTGCTTTTTTTCAGACAGCCTTATACGATGAAAATGGAGACAATTGTAGTAAGGTTAAGTACCCGTTGAGCATAAGCGGCAGCTAGCTGCTGCTCCTGCTCAACTCCGGCCACCGGAGATCGCTCCAGCCAGGAGACTCCAATCCCGACTAAGAGGCTGTCCGGAAATCAAGATTTGGGCATTTCCTGATATAGGCTTTAGATTACCCGGATCCCTCAGCAAAAGAAGGGGAAAATGGGTAATTTCGGCATTCTAGGCAAGCCAGCTCCTACGCTGTTTTTCCCTGGGAAAAAAATGCATTTCCAGACAAAGTAGTTCAAAGTTTAGTGAACGGATAATACTTATCTGTAATTCCTTAATGTATAAGAAGTTAGAAAAAGCATCTTTCTTCTACCCGAAAACCTTCCGGAGATGTTTTCCAAGGGGTT
>JANXAQ010000215.1 GCA_025062105.1 Thermoguttaceae bacterium | reverse complement strand
AATCCCCTCCCCCCTGGGGGGGTGTGGGGGGCCGAACCTAAGCTACGGGGGGCTGCGCCGGCGCTTCACCATAATCCCCTCTGCCTTCGGGGTATGTGGGGGGCCGAGCAAAGGGCGCGGCCGGGTGAGTGGAACGCTGATTTCCTGCTTCCGCCGGAGTATCTTCTTCGGCGGTTCTTGAAGGAATGTTATCCCTGAGTGCGACCGATTCTTTACCAAGCGAGCCGGGGCCGGTGGCAGATTGGCGAACCCTTTGGAGGGCTTCCCAACGGGGCCCGGCCAACGGATCGCCACCTTGCTGCAGAACAAACCGGCGGTAATGCGGCGCCTCGGTGGTTTTGACTGCATAGGGTTGGTTTTGGGCGTGATACCACAGGCGGGCAAACGCCTGTTCATATTCTTCCGGCTGGAGCCGTTCTTCGCCCACAGCTCGGCCTACCGGCACCAGGAAAAACACCGCCCACATGACAATCTGTTGACTGGCCAGTAGCTCAGCAATCTGATCCAACTGGTGGAAGTTACGTCGGCAGAGGCTAGTATTAACCTGTACAGATAGGCCTAGGTCTCGGGCATCAGCCAACATTTGCATGGTTCGCTGGAAACTGCCGGACCAACCGCGGAAGGCATCATGAGTGGCCGGATCGGCGCCATCCAAGCTGAGGCCGATGCGTTGGACGCCAGCAGCTTTTGCCCGTGCAAAAGCCTCTCGGGTAGCTAGCGGCGTGGCCGACGGCGTCAGCACCGGTTCGAGGCCCACGGATCGGGCATGAGCCAATAGCTCAAATAGATCGGGCCGTTTCAGAGGATCGCCGCCGGTAAAGACCATACTGGGCGGACGGGGAAAAGTGGCCACCTGTTCAACTAACGCCACTGCTTGCGCGGTGGTCAGCTCTTCCGGATGGGCTGCGGGCTGGGCCTCCGCCCGGCAATGCTTGCAAACCAGATCGCAGGCTAACGTGGTCTCGTAATAAAACATCAGCGGACTATAGTCAAAGTCCGCCGCTGTGTACCGCCCCTGTGGTTGGGCCATCACCTACCACCTCTTCAGAAAACCCATACTCCTGGGCCTACAGCCTTTTTACACAGGAAGGAATAAGATTCTAAGAATTTTATCCCATCCCCAGATAAAGGCCAGGGGAAAGGCCTGGAGTAAAAAAAGCGGGCGGAAAGGTGAGGCGATTATTTCCGGGAGGAGGATTTCGGGGTTTTAGGGGCAGGTTTCGGGGTGGTTTTCGGAGTGGTTTTCGGTTTGCTGGAGGAGCCGGATTCTTCTTGTTCTTCCAGTTCCCGGCTTCGACGTTCATTCTCTTCCATTTCTTTTAAAGTTACTTTGGTTTCCAGAGAGTGGCGGAGTTCTTTTTGCTGTTCGCCCGGCGAAGGCGGCAGGATCTGTTTCAGAACAATGTCGTCAAACTCCACCCAACCGGCACCCAGATAGCCGTAGAGCATGATCCGGCCATACCGCGGAGTATATTTGGTGTGCCGAGGGGTGAACTCTTCGACATGGACGTTCCAAGTATTGGGCGGTCCTTTGAGGTTGATCTGGCATCGATAGACTTCTCGCATTTGGGATTCGTCGGGTCGATAGAGTTTGGGATTTTGGCCAGGCTGCTGCGGCCGATAACCAGAGGCAGGACGATATTCGGTAGTGATCGGTTCACCGCATTTAATGAACACTTTGGCATTCACACCGCTGGAACGCCATCGGCATTGGAAGCGGTAGGTGGCACCTTCTTCCACGGGGAAGTAGTCGCTGTAGTACATCACGCCTTCGGCGTCGCCGACGCTGGCCGGAAACTCCAGACGGATGATCTTATTGGAGGGGTTGCCCGGTTCAGGGATCCATTTGACCAGTCGGCCCAGGGGTTCGCGCTGCTGGCCACCTCGGGGTTCCCAGCCTTTGGGATATCCCACACCCTGCTCAAAGTCGCCGATGACTAGATTAGGATTTTTCTTCCAGTTTTCTTCGGCGAGAGGGTTAATGGGTTTTGGGCCGCCGGGCTGCCGGTCGTAAAGTTTATCCAGCATTTCTTTGACATAGGTGTGGGGGATTTCGCTAACGGTTTTCGTGCGAGTAGAGACTTCGTAGATGACTTTGGGTTCAGGACCCGAAAAGTCAACACATTTGATCACCAGATCATACACATCCCAATCATGCCCCGGCACGCGCTCCACACTGCCCCAGATGCCGATATGGGCATCGAAATCTTCCCGAACGATCTTTTTAACCGTTTCCAAAGGCGTGTCCGGACCAAGGCGGATTTTCCTGGCCTCGCAAAAATCCCGCACATCGGCCATGGACTCCGGAATAATAAAGCCGCCTTCCCGTTCCAATTTCTTCCAGATCATGTCGCCGACCATCTGGCCGTACCGGCCATTGTCGAAATTGGACTGAAAATCGAACGGGATGATCACTTTTCGGCTATCGGTGCTTTGCCCGGCCGTCCACCAAGTCCAACTGCTGGTGAGCACCAGCACCAGGAAAACGGTCAACCGAGGCCAGGGCCAATATCCATCGAACTTTCGTCTCATAAAAAATCCCTCCTGGAAAACAAAAAGCCGGAATGGATGGAAAAACGGAAATCCTATTTGCCAACCATGATCGTAGCAACACTGGCGCCGAGAATCGTTCGCCTTTATGTTTCTCCCCTGTGTCTTGCCGGAAGAGAGAAGGGGGAATGAATACGGACTCAACGGGCCTTTTGCCCTCACCTGGTATTGCCTTCGGCAATCCCATCCTTTTGGACGGAGGCAAGAGGCTAGTTACGTCCTGGGCCTGAACTGTGTTATTAATGGTTTATTGCTTGGAAGCCCCTGGGGCGCCGGTTTCGGAAAGCCGACGGAAGTAATCCCGAATCAGGTCTTCCCAACCGGGCGGCGCAGGTTCCGACATGCTGCCGAGAATCTCTTTCTGAATATCGCTGGGCAGGTTTTCGCTGGTGTCTTGTCGGACCTGGAATTCGCCGGCTACATATTGCTTGGCGCTTCGCAGCCCTTCCAGAAGCACCTGCCGCTGACGCAGAGCGTTTTGATACCGGCCGGTCCGAAGATCTTCTTCGATCTGAGCCATCATTTCGATTAGTTTCTTTAGATCCATTCGGTGGAAGTTCATGATTTGGAATTGCAGGTCGATACCTTCGGCGCGGTTACGGAGTTCTGCTTGTTTACCGGCCAGGCGTTGCATGTCGGCCATGCTCCGAGGTTTGGGCGAGGGGCCTTCCAGTCCTTGACCGCCTTGGCCACTTTCTTTGCCGCCGCCGGTGGCCCCGCCGGTTGGGTCTTTGCTATGGTCTTTGATCTGACCCTTCACGTAGGGATCGGGAGTGAGTCGGCTTGGGGTATTCCGACCGCCTTTACCGACCGCCTCGTCGCCGACGAACTCGCCGCTGGATTTACCCTGCCGACCTTCGCCGCTTCGACCGCTCATTTCACTGGTATTGGGCAGTTGGTTGCCGGTGGCGCCTTTGGCGCTCATGTTCGAGATGGGGCCATCCAGGACATCCCAGCCGGCGCCTTTATCCAGGGAGTCAGCCGCACTGCTGGAAATATCTTCCATTTCGTCAAATAGGTCTTCTTCTTCCTCCAGCAGATCGCCGATCAGGTCTTCCAGTTCGCCGGGCAGCTCAGCCATGGGGGCTTCTTTGTCGGCGTCGGTCAGCGACTCTTCCTGGCTCCATCGTTCCCGGTCCGGTTTATCCGGTAGCCATTTTTCTAGGTTGGTTTTGATTTCTTCGGCCCGTTCGTAGCCGAGCTGTTCCAACGGCACGGCAATATCAGCCGTCTTTTTGGTCAAGGCGTCCTCGGCCATTTTGATTTCGGTTTGGATTTCCACCAGTTCTTTGGCCAAGGTGGGGTTGGCGAAGTCTTGCTCGGCCAATTTGCTCAGATCGGTATTCAGTTCCTTCATGAATTTAGACCAATCGTCTTCGGAGGCGGCCAAGGCTTTGAGGAG
>JANXAQ010000127.1 GCA_025062105.1 Thermoguttaceae bacterium | reverse complement strand
GCTCTGTTAAAAGGTGGTCGCAGTCAGGGGAGGTTTTGCCCATACTACTCGGTTTTCTTTCGGTTTTGGTGGGTTTAGCTCGACTTTTGCCATTTTTGGGGTCGTCCCGAAAGGGGAAAGTTCTAACTTTCTGGAACTATTTGGAGTTAGGAAAATTAGATGAATAAAAGGATGTGGCCTCCCAACTATCGGCGGCAAAAGCAGTTAGAGAAAATGGCAAAAGTCCGGCTACGCTACACCAACGAATATGCTGCAAGTCCAATAGGCCATGACACATACCATATGGAGGATTCGCCTCTAGACTACTTATAAAAGAGACTTAATAGGCAAATAATCAGTGCAAAAAATGTTACTCCTTCGATCAATGCCGCCGAGACGACCATTGCCGTATTAATCGAACCGGCCACTTCTGGCTGCCGGGCCATGTTCTCTACTGCCGTAGAACCAATTTTGGCAATTCCGTAGGCAGCCCCCAGAATGACTACTGCCGTACTGGCCGCAGTACCAAGATAACTCGACCAATGTGTTTCGGGCGGGGAAGCTGGGGATAGAGAGACGGCTCCAGGAGAGCCAGCCTGCTGGGAGAACGGTTCCCCAGAGGCCGCTGCTAATGGGTCCGCCCACACCGCCTCGGTCGTCATGAAATTCCCAAAAATCATCACACCAACAATCCACCACATCTTCACCGAAATGACTCCTTTTTTCCAGAAGGAGTATAAAAAAAACTATGTTTACCAACGAGGGTACCGATGATTGTCCTACTGCACCATTGCAGGCGAATGGCGCAATTTGTGATTCCTCCGTAATCACCAGTGTTTTGTTAATATATCTCTGCAGGACTACCGTCGCCAGGGAATGATAACATAGTTTCTTTCTCAGCTAAACTAAGCAGGTTCTTCATTCGGCTGAAGTGTTGCCTGCTACTTAAATCTTCTACCAAAACGAAGCACCAGAGGGTACTGAGGTACTACCTGCCCCCCTTATAGGGTAATGGAAAAGCTCATTCTGTCAGAAACTCCTAATGCCCCCGGACCGACATACCAATAAACAATGCAGAGAGGAAGGTAAAAATGTATGCTTGAAGTAAGGCCACCAGAATTTCCAGCAGCGTCAAACCTACCGCTCCTAGGATACTTCCCACACACACTCCTAACCAGACCCAAAGGGCTGTCTGGGCCGCCGCCGTAATAAAACTGACCACCACCGCCAGCACCATATGGCCAGCAAACATATTGGCCAAAAGCCGCACCGCCAACACCGCATGCCGAATCCCTAACCCCAATAGTTCCACCATCACCATGGTCGGCTTCATTATCATTGCCAAAAGTCCTGGAATCTCCATAGATGGGACCAACTGGGCCACATACCCTTTCAGTCCATGGAGGAAGATGCCGGTTGTCAGCACCATACCCAGGCTGATAGCGGCCAAGGTGCCGGTAACAGCTAGCGATCCGGTCGGCGAACCTGCCCAAGGGACCAACCCCAACAGGTTACAAAACAGGATAAAGAAAAAGGCAGTCCAAAGGTAGGGGAGGAACTGGTCGGCATGGTGGCCGATGGCGGGTCGGGCCACCCGATCCCGAATAAAAACCAACATACTCTCTAACAGGTTCCAGAAGACTCCCCGGGGCGGCCCACCTCGGCTCATCCTCCTTGCCAGAGGTACAAAAACCCCCACCATCATCAGACCGGCTACCACCTCTAAGACCATAAAACGCGTCAATTGTAACGGGCCGATAGCGGGCAGAAGAATTTGACCCGGAGGAGAATCTGCCCCCCGGAACCATTCCGGCAACATCTGCCACAGTACCACCGGAATGTGAAAGGAATTGCTATCGCTTATATGATGGGCCACCTGATTCAGGTCGATCATGGGTTTTTTCTTCTCTGGCCGAACTACAGCCACCGGCGCTTTCGGATCGGTTAACTTGCTCAGCGGCCTTCGTTTGGAAATCGGGTTGGGGCATGTTCTGTGCCAGCTCGGGGCCAGCAAGTAAAGGCTTTTCTGCTTCCTGCCTGCTATGTTCTTCAAGTTGGATTTCTATTTCGCTACGGAGCCATTGGAGCAATTGGGCTATGCCGGCGGCAAAACCAAATATCCCCCCTAGGATCAAAAACAAACATACGCTCCCCACCATCCGGTCCAACCATAAGCCCAGCAAAGGCGGAAGGACCATCTGGCCGGCTACACTAGTTATTTTGCTAGTCCACTGGGCGGCCATGGCCAGCCAAGGCCGCTCCGGCTTGCTGGGGTTCACCACCCACCTCCCTGGCAAAACCCCCGTTTTAAGCACAGAATAGAATTATCCTAGCTTCCCAGTTTCTAGAGGTCAACAGGATAGTCAACCCTCAAGCGGGGGGCGAATTTTTGTGGTTCGCTTAACTCGACTTTTGCCATTTTCCCTAAGTCCTTTTATTTTTAGTAGTTACGACGAGACTTCCTTTTGTTTACACAATTTCCTAAGTCCAACAAGGAGTTAGAGTTTTCCCCTTCCGGTAGAAGGCCTAAAATGGCAAAAGTCGAGCTTAGGGGATAGAGAAGATTCCTAATCCGTCTTCCATGGCCAATGGATGGGATCTCCAGAAACATAAATGGCCTTCTTCCAGATCCAGTGGGTATGGTCTCTGGGAGGAGTTTCGTTCTGCAGATCCGGAAGTAAAATAGCTAGATTCTGTGCCAAGCTGGATCTCCAGAAGTTAGGCTTGTTTGGGGCTATATTTTGCCCAATTGCCCCACAAAATTTCCGCTGTGCCGCCAACCGGCATGGACCTGGGGGCTGCTGGCTTGGTAAGAGAGGTCCCCAAACCACTTCGGCCTACCCGAGGGGAGGATTGTAATCTTCCCTCCGCCACTAGAGTAAAGGGGCTGACCAGGAAAAACGATACGCTCAACCGGTTCTAGCTACCTGCAGCCGACATTATCTAAACAGCCGCCATTATCCAAGGTAATGTCGGGGTATCCTCCAAGCGAAGAGGCCGGGTTGTGCACTCGGGCGAAATGGAGCGAGTTTCTTAATGATGTCAAAGAGGGGTAGTTAGGCTGAGGATGTTCAGCAACCTTGCTCGGGATTTTGTGCCTTCGGGAAGGTGGAAGGTTCTCTCCCCGTAGCCGTCAACCGGCAGAAACAGGCACGGGCAATAGAAGAAATGGTGGAGTGGGTGAGCAGGAAGTTCGAGAAGCTCGGGAATCTCTGCATAATCCTGAACATATAGTGAACTTTATGAACTGGTAATTCGATAGGGTTTAGCAGCTCTTATCTAAACTCGACTTTTGCCATTTTTAACCCTGTACCGAAGGTGCCACGCTCTAACTCTTTGGAGGCATTAGAGTTAGGAAATTATATGTACAAATGAAGGGTTCTCCTTAAGTTTCGAGGTCAAAAGAAGTTAGGAAAAATGGCAAAAGTCAAGCTAAATAGCTACCAATTATATTGGGTCAAGCCGGTTATATTGGGTCAAGCCGGGAAGGAACCAAACTGATATAAAAAAATCTCTCTCGAATGATGCAGAGGTTGCTTCGGATAGTCGGGAGGAGTTTTTGGGTGTGGTGGGGCTATTGGCGGTGGATGTGGGCAATCGGCGCATGAAGTTTGGCTGGTTTGGTCGCTGCTGGGCCGAGCCGCAGACCAGATCTCGGCTCCCGGAGCCCGACTCAGTGTTTTGCCTAGAACAACAGGACGATTGGAACCGGTTAGAGAGGTGGCTAGAGGCTGTGGTTGCCGGAGCACATTTTAGTGGGGCAGAAGTTCCTTCGGGCTTAGGAGAATCCCAACCTACTCTGCCTTTGGAGGAACCCCCAGCCTGTGTACCTGCAGCAGACACCCAATGGGCATGTTGGATCGGTAGTGTGAACCGGCCTGCCGCTGGTCGGCTTTTGGAGTGGCTCAGGGCTCGGTGGCCCCAGGCGATTGTGAAACTTCTGCAGTGGAGTGATCTACCCCTGCAGGTGCGGGTCCAAAAACCAGAACGGGTAGGAGTAGATCGGCTTTTGAATGCGGTGGCTGCCAATCGGATTCGAACGCCGGATCAGCCTGCTGTGGTGGTAGACGCTGGCACCGCAATTACCGTGGATTGGATCTCTTCGGACGGGAGCTTTTGTGGTGGGGCAATCATGCCCGGCTTGGAAATGGCTTCCAAAGCCCTCCATTTATTTACCGATCTATTACCCGAGGTTTCTTTAATGGAAGCCCCCCTTCCCCCGCCGGTTCTGGGCACTTACACCGAAGCAGCCATCCGAAGCGGCCTGTACTGGGGAACGCTCGGCGCCATCCGGGAACTCCTCCGCCAACTCACCTATCAGGCCACCGGAGAGCCTCAGCAGCCTCCTAGGAGTGGTGGTTGGCCGAATGTGGGGGATCGGCTCGCTAGTCCGGGAGCGCTGCAGGTATTTTTGACGGGAGGCGCCGGTCAGCTCCTGGCCTGCCAACTTGGCCCAGAGGTCCAATATCTGCCCCATCTTACTTTGGCCGGTATTGCCCTCAGCGCCTTACTCAGCCCGACGTCTTTCTAATCACGATTTTTGCCACTTTTCCTAACTTGTGTTGTCTCCAGAAGTTACGGCGACCCTACTTTTTGCCCCCCAATTTCCTAAGCTCGACTTTCGCCATTTTCCCTAAGTGCTTTTGCTTCCAGGAGTTACGATGCCCCCCCCCGTTCGGTAACCCAATTTCCTAACTCTAATAGTTCCATCAACTTAGAACTTTTCCCCTCTGGGAGGAAAGCTAAAAATGGCAAAGTCGAGCTTAGCTCGACTTTGCCATTTTCCGGGGTACAGCCCCTTTGGATCTCCTAACCCTTTGAAAATATTGGAGTTCGGAAATTTGCTGAACAAACAGTCCTCAAAACCTAACTCCTTGAAATAAAAGAAGTTACAAAAAAATGGCAAAAGTCGAGCTAAGAGGCTGTCCTGAAATTGGGATTTGGGCGGTGTCCCATGGGTTTTGGCCGACCGGCTCCTACCCTTCAGATTCCTTAAAAACAGGGATTTTGGCGATTCTGAGCAATTGAGGAAGGAAACCGCCTTTCATCATAGCAAATGCTTTTTCGGACAGCCTCTAAGTCCAGGAACCTCTGAAAAATCCTGAACATTCAGTGAACTTTATGCACTTTTGATTCTCTAGCCGTTCCGTTGTCCTACCTGCCCACTACTATCTATTGGGGCCAGCAATCCGAGCACCCCCTATATGTTGTGTTAGAGGAAGGATCAGCCAAAATGGTATCAAAATATCCCCTTTGAATCATGGAATCATGCAGAGGTCCCTCCAATAATTCCAAGGAGTTAGAAGTTCCACGTTGGTACATTGGCCCAGAATAGCAAAACTCCAGCTGAGTCCTCCCACTGTGGCAGGGGCTTTCTTGTGCCAATCGGAGCCAGTAGAATAAAGGTTGCATGGAGAAGCTTTTGGCAGCTCATGGGAGCTGGCCGATTTTTCTGAAGACTTTCTTCCAAGGAGAATTGATATGAACAAATGTTTTCGCATTTCCCTTGGCGTTAGGATTTTTCTTTGCGCCAGCTGCGTGGCTCTGCTTTTAACCATGCCGGGTCCAGGAGCGGCTGGCCCCAGCCCCTCGTTACCTGGCGTGATTGGACCGAAAGCTGAACTGATCCCCTGGCAAAAACTATTTGGCGATGAAGACTGGTACAAAAAAGGCCCCCCACAGGAAATGATCATTCGGGGCTTGTTGGAGGCGGTGCCTGATCCAGAGGCCCCCTCAATTATCATGCGCACCTATTACTATCGACTCCGTCAATGGAACATTTACACAGCCGGTAAACGAATTCCCCTCCTGGATCGGTACGTCGGCCAAGAGGTGGAGATTCTAGGCAAAGAGGTCAAGCTGGCTTTGGAGGGCCAGGAGTTACTGGAATTTTGGCCCTCGGCCATCCGACGGGCACTGCCCCATCCTAAATGGCCCAAACTCCCTCCTAAACCCCCTGCTACTGCCCCAGACCAACCGACCGAACCTGTTCCACCCACCAAGCCCGGTGCGAAACAATCCAAATCCCCAGCCAAAAAACCCTCCGAGGCATCCTGGCAAAAACTTTTTGCCGATGAAGACTGGTACCAACAGGCGGAAGGCGAGGAACAAATTTTTCGTGGACGATTGGAAGCCCTTCCCCCAGGACCGGAGATTGACATTCTAATGCGGACTTCGTTTTATCGGCTCGGTGATCGGAATATCTACACCGGCGCTCGGAAGCTGGAGGTTTTGGATCGGCTCGTGGGGCAAGAGGTGGAAATCTTGGGTAAACCGGTCGATATGGCTTTGGAAGGTCAACAATTGAAGGAAATCTGGCCAGCCGCAATCCGACCCGCCGCCAATCCAACACCTCCCCCAAAACTACCCCCGATTCGGCCGAAAGGAAAAAAGTAATCCTTCCTCCAACGAAAAAACCTACTAGCTCCCTGTTCAGTCGAAGGCAGAAGGCACTGTTTTCATCCTTTGGAAAACTGGAATCCCGTTTGACAAAAACTCCAGGAAACAATCTGCCTCCACTTCTGCCAAACCGATAATCCTCATTTTATCTCGCTAAAATCCGGCCTCCCTTCATTCAGCAAAAAACACAGAAATCTCAACTTTTGCCATTTTTTCTTAATTTCGTTTTTTCTTAATTTCGTTTCTGCGCAGAAGTACGGCGGGCCTTTCTTTTGTCCACCCAATTTCTTAACTCTAGCAATTTCACTGTACTTTCTGAACAATTCCCCTTCAGGGGGGTGAAATTGCTCTGGCTCCGGCTTACCTTCCTTCAGCGGCTGCCAGCCAGGCCCTTTGGATGGGCTAGCAGCGGAACCTATGGAAAGGCCATAGGTTTCCAGGAGCCATTTTGGTAGGGTCTTTGGCGGGGGCTTAGAAGTGGGAAATTCTCTTCGGAAAAGGGCGGCCCGATTGGGCAGGCTCCATAGCCTCTGCCCCTAACGAGGGAGTTTGCAGAAAGTACAGATTTCAGAAAGTTAAGGCTTAGGAACCTCTGCAAAATCCTGAACATCCAGTCAACTTTATGAACTTTTGATTCTTTAGCCGTTGTGTTGTCCTGTCAGGACATCTACTATCTGTTGTGTGCTAGCAATCCTAGCGCCCCCATATGTTATGTTAGAGGGAGGCCAGCCAAAATGGTATAAAAATATCCCCTTTGAATTATGCAGAGGTTCCCTTAATTCATTCGGCAAGAGGCCAAAAATGGCAAAGCTGGAGCTGAGAACTGCTCGTTACCTGTTCGGCTGAAGTGTTACTTAGCTTTTTCGTGTTTGGATTCGGAAGGGGGTGGGCCAGCGGGGGAGGTAGGAATGAGGCGGGCCTCTAGCCAATTGGCCCGATCCATCTGGTCGCCCCAGGGACCATAATCCACTATCAATTCCAACTCCTGCACCCCAGTCATATCCAGGCGGATGGGCAGGGGCGGATCGCCGCTGCTGATCGGCTGGCTGCGGAAGACCTCTTTGCCGTCGGTTACCACCCGAAAGATCACGCTGCCTCGTCCCCGGCTGGTATCATCTAAGCCCAACTCCGCCTCCAGCCGACTATATCGGCCCTGAAGTGCATATTTCAAGCTGGCTTTACTGTGCACGCCCAAGCCTTTTAGATACCGGCGTCCCGCAGAGCGAAGCCAACTGCCAGTTACGGATCGGTCGCGTTGATACGGCCAGAGTAATTCGAAGAAGGGTTCAAATTGATACTGTTTTGGCTCCAGGTCCGATAAATACACCAGTCTTCCGCCGATCGGCTGCAAAAAGACTAGATTGTCCCGCTCAGTCTGGAAGCAGAGGTTGCCAAGGAGGGTGAGTTCGGCTTGGGTCTGTTGGACGGCAAGCTGTTGGGCTAGCAATAGTGAGCCGTCCCGAAGACCTACCCAAATATGTCGTGTTTCCGGGCCCCCTGATGGCACCCGCCAACGCCGAAACTGTATTGCTCGGATTCGGGAAACTTCCACCGACATCGGTCCCAAAGGGCCGGAAAAACGCACCGTGCGATCTTCCAACGCCTCCACCCGGCCTCGGAGTTCATCCCCATTAAGGAGCAAGAGGCGGTCGTCTTCCCTGGCCTGACGAGACAATCGGTCCAGAAGCCGATCTCGATCGGTTAGCTCTGGCGGCAATCGAAATACCACTCCCAGTAGTTGGCCGACCGGCACCCGACAGTCGGCATCGCCTTTCGGCTGCAAAAGATCCTGTTCTACCTCCAGGTGCATGGCCGCCATTTGACGCACCTGGGCTACTAGAAGGCTTCCGTCGGCTAAGACTACCACCGGCCCCCGCTGCAACTCCAGAGGCCATCCCCACCGGACCAGTTGATCGATCGGTAGAGAAAGCAGCTTTCCGTCTAAGCGGCGAAACAGCAATTTTCCATCGGAGGTCGATTCCAACACGGCCCCCATAGCTGTGCCCTCTAAAAGAACTAATTTAGGCATTTGGGCCTCGGGCAAAAATGCTGGTTCCGCTCTGGAGCAGTTTTCGGTGAGTTTTGGTTGGGAGGGTGGGGAGGAAGTTTTCGGCTCAGGAAGTTCGTTGGCTTCTAATGGAAATAGAGCCATGCCGATGGCACTGGCCAGAAGGAGCCAGATGTCCAGCATCGAGTGGCTTCCGCTGGGCGATGTCCTTGGGAGCGACTGGGCAGAAGCTGGCGTTAGAGCGGCTGGTCGAACTGGGCAGAAGAAGGCAGAGGAGAAGATACACATATATTTATCACCTCTGGAAGATCGGTAGCACATTATTCGGCAGTTGGAGGATGATCAAGGCCATGGCAGTGGCACAATGCGGGCAGATCGGATCACTCCAGGAGCCGTCGGCCCGTTGCCGGGCCAATAGATCCTCTCGAATTGCCGGGAACCAACGGGCCCAATGCTGGCCGCCTGCCCACCACATCGCCTGCACTGCATAATAATGGCCGTAAAAATAATATTGTTCTCGGCGGGTTTGGCCGGGTTGGGGTAGGAACTTGGCCAAGTAGTCTAATCCTTTTTGGATCTCCGGCCCCTCGTAGATGCCGGCGGTATAAAGGGCGACCAGGGCGGCGGCACTGCGAGCAAATTCACTCTGCCCGCCCACCGAAAGCATATACATAAAGCCTCCATCCGGATTTTGACTTTTCTTCACATATTGGATGCTCCGGTCGATAGTTTCCTTCGGGACAAAAAAGCCGGCGTTACGGGCAGCCCGCAACGCCATCACCTGGCAGACCGTTACCGAAATATCCGCATCAGCCCGCAGCGGTTGGTATCGCCAACCCCCTTCCGAGTTCTGCGTGGCGACGATCAGTTGAACGGCCCGGCTCAGTTTTTCCCGCAAATCCCTTCGAGCCGACATCCCGTAGCATTCGGCCAAAAAAAGCACGGAAAAGCCATGATCGTACATCGGACCATGGCTCATCCCCCGCTGCGATACAATCAGACCACTTTCCTGCGCATGAGCCAACAGGTAGTCAATCACGCGCTCGATCTGTCGGCCGTACGGACCTCGGCCAGGAGTGCTTCCCGAGCACAAAAAGGCCAACCCGGCAAGGGCCGTTACTCCAGTATTGCCCCGGTAGGGTCCAGTCCCATAGGAGCCATCCTCGGCTTGCGCTTGGACCAAAAAAGCCAACCCCCGCTGAATCGCCTGTTCCGTCGCTGGACTGATCATTTGGGCGGCTGTGGTTTCCGGATTGGCTTCTCCACCTAATGCCTCCAGGACACAGACTCTCAGGAGCCAGCCTATCGACCAGGCTACAACGCAGCAAAACCTCATCTTCTTGGACCCTTCTGGTGTACTCCAAAGAATCATAAACCTTCCTTTGGAACATCGTTTCAGCCCATTGTCCGTCTCTATTCTCTCTGCCAAAGGAGGCTCCGGTGAAAAAAATGGATTTGCCCAGCAATGACAACCTAAGGCCACTTCCTCTCCCAACTCGATTCTTGCCATTGTATAACTTCTTTTATTTCGAGGAGTTAGGCATTGAGGACTGTTTGTTCAGCAAATTTCCTAACTTCAATATTTTCAAGGCCTTAGAAGATCCAAAGGAGGGTACATCCTGGAAATTGGCAAAACCGGAGCTTCCCCAAGGTAGCCATTTTACACGGCGGCACTCGCCCTCTGTTATTTCTCCTTGGCCCGCAGTTCCGCCAACCGGCGGAAATAATCGATGATCAGAAGTTTATATTTTGGCAAGAATTCTTCCACCGGGGTTTCGAGCATCTGTTGACGTTGGGTAGGTGGGAGAAGCCCCCAAACTTCGTGCAGAAGGCTCCGAAGTTGCTGGAGCTCAGTGGCTTTTTCTTCTGGGGAGGAGCCTGGAGGGGATTTGGCCGGGCTTTGTTTGGCAGTCCCTGGTAGGCCTTCTTTTGGTTCGGCAGGACTGGTGGGGCCTTGGGGCGAGTCGGCCGAGCCGGCCTGGGGTTTGCCTTTTGCCGACACTTTTGCTTGAGCTAAAGCGGAGTTTTGCGCCTGCTGGATCAATCGGTCCAACTCGGCCAAAATCTGCTTTTGAATCTGTTGGGTGCGGGGCCCGGTCTGGCCTTGTCCTAGAAGCACTTCCACTTCCCGCATCTGTTGGAGGATAGAAAGCAGAGGATTTTCCTCTTCGGAAACGCCCGCTTCTCCTAACTCCCGTTGGAGTTGTTTTTGCAAGGCCGAAGGTGTATTGGTCGGTTCGCTCTTTGCTGGCGAGGATTCTGCCAGCCGGATCGGTTGTGGCCGCGGCGCCGCTTCGGCGGCCCAAACCGCAACTCCCCACCCCGTTCCTCCTATAGAAAGCGGAATTCCGCCCAAACAGATTGCCCCTAGCAGATATCCAATTGGAAGCGGAACGAGCATCAAAAAGCTGCCGGCGGCCAAATGGCTTCCCCAGCCAGGGTTTCTACCCTGAAAGAGTGGGAGTATCCGGTTCATGGCTTGTTCTCCTCTGCCATACCAGACCGAAGAATTTGTTCGACCATCTGGGCCAATCGGGCCTGGGTTTGCCGAAGCGCTTGGAATTGGGCTTGCACTTCCGGTCGATCCGGTGGTTGGTCTCCGAAGGTGCGATGGAATTGGACGGTCCGCTCATGGATCGACTCTTGCCAAAGCCGGAGCACTCGGAGTTCCGCTGCCGAAATCATTTTTCGGGGGCTAGTAGAAGCAGGCGGTGGGGATGGGGCGGGGAGGGGCTTAGCCAACATGGCTTCCGACATCTCTTCTCCAAGGGCTTGCTGGAGGAGGCGAATTTGAGCTAAAGCCTCTTGTTGGGCCTGTTGGACGGGGGGGCCGGTTTGGCCTTGGGCCAATTGCTGGGCGGCCTGCTGCATCCAGTGCGCTGCCTCTTGGAGGACCATTTGCAATACTTCCTGTTGCCCTAATTTTTCCGTCCAGCTGTGGGTTTGGGAGTACAGGTCTTGTTGTTGGCGTGCCAGCTCATCGAGGCGAGCTTGATCTTGGAGATCTAAGGTACCTATATGTTTTCGTACATCTTCTAGACGTATTGTTTCTTTCCATAGGGCCTCTTGCCGTTGGTGCAAACCGGGCAGGGCTTCGCGGAGTTGGGCAAGTTGTTGGCTGAGCAGAGCAATCTGAATTTGGATACGCTCTTCAGCGAGTAATTGGCGGGCCTGCTGAAGGGCTTGTAGGGCGGCTTGCGAGGAACGGATGGCCTGGCGCGGTTGCCCTTGCCGGGCCGATTGGGACGTTTGGTGCATTGCTTCTAGGGCGGAGCGGATGGCTTGAGCCGGTTGGCCCGCCCACCATTGCTCCATTTGCCCTAAGAGCTTTTGCACCTCCTCTAGAAGGCCCTGTTGATCGGCAGCTGCCTGCTGCAATAACGCGGCCTGATCGTTGGGTTTGGCTTGGACCGCTAATTGCAAGAGGCTATCAATGTGCTGCTGACGTTTTATACAGTCGGTTAGGATCTGTTCGGTCTGCTCGAGCATAGGGATCAAGCGGCCCGGGGGTTGGCTTTGGCGGTTGGCTAGGAGCTGGGATAGATGCTCCAGATGGCGGAGGATCTCCGGCAGCGTTTGTAGCAGTTGGCCCATTCGGTTCTGAAGGATATCTTGCGCGGCGGTTTTCATGCGGATAGCTGGAGAAGTTTCTTGGGCATATCGAACTGCTTCGGCCAAGACTTGAGCGGAAATCGGATCGATAGGTTGAAGCTCCTGCAGGGCGTCGTTCATTTCCTGTTGAAGCTGCTCGGTGCGTTGGGCAAGTTCTGTTTGTCGCTGGGCGGCTGAACGAAGATCGGCCTGCTCCTGGGTGCTCAACTCCAGCACTTCTTTGGTAAGGGTACGTTGGGCGATGTGGCGAATTTGCTCCAAAACCGCCTTCTGTTCCCGGATCAATTGGGCTATTTCCTGGTAGAAGCGTTGGGTTTGTAGGCCCGGCCGAAATCGCTGCAACCAAGAGTCTAAAGTCCGGATCACTTCCTGCTGATGTGCGAGCACCTGGCCGAGCGAGTCCCTTAGTGTCTGAGGGGGCGGCATAGCCTTTTCGGTGGTCGAGCTATCCAAGGCTGCCTGAGCAAGTTTGATCGCCCGGATCCATTCTTGACTAATAATCGACAGATGTTTCTGTTCTAATCGGAGCAGCTCACTGTGCAGATAGGCTAAGCGCCGCCGGATCTCCGTTTGCCCAAGATGGTTTTGTTCCAGATCGGCCAGCCCTTTTCCCAGACGGTTTAGGATACTTTCGGGTGATTTGCCTAGTTGATCTACCAATTGGCGATGCCCTAGTTCTAGGCTCCGGAGGCGGTCTAGATGGCGTTGGCTGAGCTGCTGGCCGTCAGCAAACGCTTTTTCCAGTTCTCCCAATTGCTCATGGACGGATCGGTGTTTTTGGAGCCATTGGGCTAATTCGGCAAAAAGGGCGTTTTGCAGAGCGGTGAGTCGATCTAAAAATTGCTCCGCTGTAAGGAGGACAATCCGGTGGGCTTGTGTCGAAACAGTCTGCCCAGCATAGTCAGAAGCCTGAAGATAGAAAACAATCTGGCTCCCGGGCTGAGCCTCGAGAGAGCCTAAATCCCAAGAATATTCAAGCTCCAACAGACTATGGGTTAGATCACTGGGAGTAGAAAGAGGTTTTGTGGCTTTTGGGGGCTGTTTGGGGCCTTCGTACACCCACCATTGGCGCAAGCCAGCAGGTGGTTTTTCCGGCCCAAAACTACTATTCGGACTCATCGTCGGCAGTTGGGTGGGTGTTGCATCGGACGGCATGGGAGCCGACGATGATTCGCCCAGGCCAGCCAACAGTAGCACTTGCCGAACGCCGAGGTCGTCCTTTACGATAGCCCGGATCGGTAACACAGCCTTCGGTGTAGCATATGTGAGCACCGGTGGTTGCACCACCGTTAAACTGGGCGGTAGATCAGGCAGGGAGCGGACTTCCCAACTGGCTACCTCTTGCTCTAGACCCTGCTGGTCGATCAACCGAAGCCGCCATCGGCCTGATTGACGAATGAAGATGCCGCCGTGCATTTCCGGGAAACTGGCCTGGTGATCCGAAGGGGGCTGTTGTTGGCTAGAAGCTTCCGAAGGTGTCGGACGGGGCTTTTCAGAGGCTGCTATGCCTTGAGAAGTTACTGGCTTATCTTCCTTTTTACCCGAACCGGCAGTAGATGGTACCCCGATTTGGAATCCATGTCCGTCTTCTAAAATGTGGGCTTGGTATGGGTGATCTTGCTCGGTTATCAGCACAGCTGCCCGAAGCGGTCGATCTGCTCGACCAGAAATCTCTACTCTGCTGCCCACCAACGCCCGAATCCATTGGCCGGCGGTTTCCACAGGCAGTCCACTATATTCGGGTGGAATCACTCGAACCTGGCAACTTACCAGACTCGGCGGCTCTAAGACTTCCACGCGGATCCAGTGCATGCCTGTATCGTCTCCGCCGGTAACCCGATACCAGAACGGCCGCACCAGACCTTCCCGGCGTACTTGGCCAAGTTGTTTCCACTGCCCAGTTTCGCTGCGCAGACTCACTAACCGAACCGGTTCGGTCTGCTCTTGGATGCCCTCAGGTGTTTCTAAACGGTAATGGATGCGAAGATCGGATGGCAGTTTTCCGTGGACCTCATCGACCAACAAATAGAATGGTTCCCCGCGGGCGATTCGTTCGACTCGGGGAAGCAGAATGAGCTGGGTCCGCTGGGGCCAAGCTGTTTTTCCCCAGGGTAGGGCCAACCGAGCCAGTGCGATGCGGGCAGAGTTTGGATCGGCCACAGTTAGCACCGTAACCAGGATCAGCATGGCCCCTGCCATGGACAGGGCCCGCCAGAGGGGTCGAGGATCCAAAGCCCTGCGAAAATCAAGCCGGGCAGCCTCTTCCGCCGTCTGATTAATTACTAGTTCTCGAAGTACGGCAGAGCCTGCTGTGGGATCCTTTCTAGTTTCTCGAAGGAAACTTAGACTGCTGCCGAGCCGATCTGCCAATGCTGGAAAACATTCTTCCAGCCGAAGCGCTAAGCCTACCTCAGAAATCGGTTTCCACGCGGCACTCCGAGCCAACTGATACAGCCCCCAGCCGACCAATCCAAAAAATCCCAAAGATATCAGCATCCGAAGCCCCGGCTCGTGAAAACGGAACCAATAGTCGACTAGTCCCAACAGCACCGTACCTGCCACCGTCCGGGCGCTCAGCCGGGCCACTGCCTCCAGCAACAGCCAGAAGCGTAATCGACGTCGTATTGCTCGAATTTTGGCCTCTAACAGATGCATAGCCCATTCATCGAGTAAAGATGCTATGCCGAAAAAGGCAATTGCAACAAAAATATAGGAACCTCTCCAAAATATTGAACAATATAGTGAACTTTACAAACTTTTGGTTCTATAGCCGTTTGGTGCTTCTATCCGAATAACTACTGGAACCTCTGCAAAACCCTGAACATGTAGTGAACTTTATGGACTTTTGATTATATAGCCGTTTAGTTCTTCTATCCGAACACCTACTATCTATTGGGCCCTAGCAATGCTCGAGCTCTATATGTTGTGTTAGAGGAAGGGCATCGAAAATGCTATAAAAATATCCGCCTTAAATTATGCAGAGGTTCCTACTATCTATTGGGTGGTAGGAATGCTCGCATCCCCTAAATCTTGGGGTTAAGGGGAGATCAGCCAACATGAAAATATTCCCCTTTTTTGAATTATGGAGGTTCCGGTACATTTTGGGAACTTTCGATTCGATAGGGATTAGCCGAGCTGATTCAAGCACATCCTCTAGGCAGTTTCCTAGCAGTACTAGCAATCCTATCTATTGGGTTAGGGAGAGCACCTGAATAGTGAAAAATGTTTCCTTTGAATGGGACACAGGCTCCTTCATCGACTTTTACCATTTTTTCTAAGCTCGATTTTGCGATTTTCCCTGACGTGGGATGTCTCTAGGAATTAGGGTGACCCTTTTTGTTCGCCCAATTTCCTAACTCCACTCATTCCAAGCAGTTAGAGTGTTCCTCTTTCAGCAGAAAGCTCAAAATGGCAAAAGTCAAGCTAAGAACCCCTGCATAATTTAAAGGAGTTATTTTTCTACCATTTTGGTACTTTCCACCTTTACCCCAATATATAGGGCTGCTAGCACTCCTGCTACGTACTCATAGGAGATCTCTGCATAGGTCGGAACCATCCCTACTGAGTCAAAAGTTCATAAAGTTCAGTGTTCCGGATTTTGCAGCAGTTCCCCAAGTTGTTTTGCCAGGCAAGGTATGTCAAACGCCCCCTTTGGTCATGCAATTTCCTAAGCCCGACTTTTGCCATTTTTCCTAACTTGTTTCGGAATATGGATTTAGGGCGAACCTTCCTTTTGGTTACCCAATTTTCTAACTCTAACAATTCCAAAGACTTATACCTTTACCATTTCGGCAGAAGAGCAAAATTGGCCAAAGTCGAGCTCGAGCTAAGAGGCTGTCGAAAAAGCATTTTCTGATGATGAAAGTGGGTTTCCTTCCTAAATTCCCTAGAATTCCCAAAATCCCTGTTTTTAAGGAGTCTGTAAGGTAGGAGCCGGTCGGCCAAAACCCATGGGCGACCACCCAAATCCCCATTTTAGGACAGCCTCCAAGCTCGACTTTTGCCAATTCAGGGTTCTGCCGAAATAGGAAAGTTCTAACTCCTTGGAATTAGTGGGGTTAGGAAATTGGGTGAACCAAAGGACGGTTCTTCGTAACCCCTGGCGGCAAAAGAAGTTAGGGAAAATTGGCAAAACTCAAACTAAGTCCAACAAGATTTTAGGGAGGCAGTGATTTCCCCCTCGGGCAGGAGGCCCAAAATGGGCAAAGGTGAAGCTTTCCCCGAGTTGGGTTTTGAGGCTTCTTTGTTCAGGCTGTTTCCTAAGGTCAATATTCTCAGGGGTTAGGAGCCCCAAAGGAGTGCGGCGCTAGAATTGGCGAAAGTCCAGATTCTATACCATGCCATAGTATTTTCGGAGGATCCATTCAGCCACTAGGAGGGACAAAAACAAGGCCAGCAGGGGCCAACGGTTCCACAATGGGACCGGAGGCAAGGTTTCTAAGGGGACTTGTCGGCCCGGCGGTAGATCATCCAGGAGTTGGTGGACGTCGGCTAGGCTGAGCAGTCGGCCTTGGCTAGTTTGGGCTGCTCGCCGGAGTTCAGTCAGGTCCATTTGTAATCGGGACATTTCTGCCGGGGGGGCCACTACCTGAAAATTCGTTGAAGGTGGTGGTCCTTCCCCCCTGGGGGCCGAAAGCCACGCATAATACTCGCCTATCGAAAGCGCAGGGAGTACCTTCTCAAACAGGCCTCGGCTCAAACCGCTTCGCTCTAACAGGAGCTGTTCGGATCGGCCACTAGGATGTTCTAACACCACACAAACCGCCCGATCCTCTTCCGGAGCCTGCCGTGGATCGGAAAACAGTACGCGCAAGCGGACCGGCTCGCCCCGCTGATATTGACGCCGATCGGTCGTAAGTTCCGCCCATCGGCCCCCTTGGGCCAACTTAGCCCGGCTTAGCGTCCGAAGAGTTTGAATCCAATACCGGGCTAAAAGCGTATCCCCTAACCGCCATCGCCACCGCCAGGTCTCATCCGTGGCATGAAAAAGGACCTGCCCGGCCCCCACATACTGCAACAGGATCACTGGGAGCCGATTTCCTGAAGAACCTGTACGGGTTGGATGTGCGGCCAGAACCCGAACCCCAGGATAGACCTGGTCGATTTCTAGCAGCCAACGCAGGGGCGGCAACCGACGCCAGATCTGTCGGGTTTGTTCAGCTGTGTCGCCCAGTTGCATGGAAGGACTCAACAGGCCCAGCTCGGTCGGTTCGATTGAGACACTCTCTTGCAGGAGTAAATCCGGCGGCGGCATTCGGACCCAGCGCAGATCAAACGGCAAAAGCCGTTCCAGGGGAGTGCCGCGATACCCCTGAGGCATCCAGCCCCGGGGACCTGCTATGAAAACAATCGCTCCGCCTCTGCCCGGCTGTTGGACGAATTCGACCAAGGCTTCCATGGCGGCCGAACCTAGAGCGGTAGGCGGCACATCCCCTAAAATAATCACATCATACTCAAACAGCTCTTCCGGCCGTACCGGAAAAATTCGTAGCGCTCCGGGCGTCTGCGCTACATAGTCCGGGTCGGCCTCCTGAAGCCAAATCCGCAGTTCTACTGTCGGATCCCTGCGAAGCAGATTGGAAAGATATCGGAACTCATAGTCCGGCTGTGCCTGGGCCAAAAGCACTCGAATCCGCTCCTTCCGCACCTGTAGCGTGCAACTGCGCTGGTTATCGTCGTGGCTGAATTCTTCCTCAAGTGGTTCCAGTTGGACTTGATACCGGAAAGTACCTTCCTGGCTGGGGCGATAGAGCAACCGAGCAGTTTGCAGTTGTCCGTCCTGGCCAAGCACCACCTCCGTCTGGGCTAGGATCTGAGGAGTGCCCTCTTGGCGTAACACCAGCCGAGCACGTCGGCCTTCCAGGCCGGTAGCCGACACATGGCACTCAAAGGGAACCAAATCATCGACAAAGACCACCGGCTCCACGACCAGATCGGCTAATTTGATGTTCCGAAGCGGCCGATCATCACCCAAACCCACAGCCCAGATCGGCACCCCTCGACGTCGGGCTAGACTAGCCACATCACTTAAAAGCGGTCCCTCCGTAGTAATCCCATCCGTAAACAATACCACCGCTGCAGGATCCGTACCCCGAAGGTCCCGGAAAATGCTCTGCACCGCAGCACCCAATCGGCTGCTAGGCACAGTCGGTTCCAGACGCCGAAGCTCTGCAACCTGCTGCTCCAGATCCTCCTCTGGCCATGGCCGAGCTCCCCCCACCGAATCTTCCAACACGTAAATCCGCACTTGATACTCTCGGTGCAATCGTCGTAACAAGGCAGCGTCATTCTCCAGAAGGAGCATTTTGGCCAAATTAAGCCGAGAAAGCACCTCTTCCGGTAACCCAGCATCCTTCATCCGGCGGCGAAGTGCCTGGGCTTGGGCTGCCGAATACCCGTCCACCGTACTCATGCTGCCAGAGTTATCAAGCAACAGCACTAAATAGGGGAGCCCGGTCCGATGGACGACCAACGTACTCTGCGAAATCATCCAGAAAACCAAGCCCACTAAAAGAAGCCGACATAGGGCGAGAATGGTGCGAATGTTTCGGCTGGCAGCCCGAGTCTCTCGCCAGTACAAACCTACAATCAGTCCCACTAATAGAAGAACTATTAATACACTAAGCCACCCGGGCCAAGGCCAAGCATGTTCTATAGTCCACTGGATCCCCTGACCCGGCCTGCTACCGATCCCTAAAATGCGTTGCAGCCACTCAGGCAGTGGAATGCCCATGGAGGATCTTCGAACCCTGTTGCAGGGAACCTTTCGGCCAAATGGCATAACGGGTCATTTCTCCACAAGCAGGAATCCAGGTTTGTGCTGATTTATTTCTGCTGAATTCCTGCCGTGGCCAGTATGACCACCAGAGGCCTTGCTAGGCTAAACGGGGTGGCTTGTTCTCATTCGGCCAAGGTATTTCTCTCGGAGTGTCTAACAAAATGAATTTGCTTCTCCCTTTAGGTCCGGCAATATGGACACCTCAATCTCTCTGGAATGTCGTTTTGTTAGAGGCTCTTGGGTAATTTGCAGGGCTCTGGTACCTCTAACAGTGCTTACGCCCGCCACAGGACAGCCGAAGAGAAAAAGCTCGCCCTTGCTCCCTCTGGAGTTTTGCAATTTTTGTAATTTCTTTTATTTCAAACAGTAAGGTTTTTGGAGTTCTTCCTCCACCCAATTCCATAACTCCAATATTTTCAAAGGGTTAGAACAGCCAAAGCGGGTTCCACCCTAGAAATTGGCAAAAGTCCAGTCCTGCCTACTGGCTGAGACAACTCTGCCGTACTCTTAGGCTAGGCAAGGCGGACCTCCATGGCTATCATCCACTTTATCAGGGCCCAGAGAATCTTTGCAGAGGGGGTCAACCGTCTGGATGCGGGATGCATACGGTTCTTTCTGCCCGTCAGCTCTCGGCCATAATCCTGGTAACTCAAGTTTTTGCCATTTCAAAGCCAGTTCTTAAATTTGCTCAACTTTTGCCATTTTCCCTAACCAGATTTCCGGTACTTAGCACGAGACTTCCTTTTGTTCACCCAATGTCCTAAGTCCAATGGTTACAATGAGTTACAAGATTGCTCTTCCAGAACAAGTCCAAAAATGGCAAAAGTCGAGCTTAGAGATTGACCTGAAAAGGGAGCGTCCCCCTTGGAAGTAAATCTTGTCTAGAGATGTCAACAGCGCTAATCCCACTCTGTTACCGGGTTTTGCCAGAGGCCCCCTCAGCTCGAAAATCTGTCGCGCTAAAATCTCATGTCAGCCCAGCCTCTACGAGCAGCTAAAAAACGGGGCCGGAACCATAGGCATGCTCTCTTCGGATGAACTGTTCCTTTGAAACAAAAACCGTTAAGAAAAGAATCGCGAACCTCTGCGGAATCCTGAACATATAGTGAACATTATGAACTTTTAATTCGGTAAGCTTTAGCTGCCCCCATGGCTCTGTTGAAAGGTTGTCCACATTCTGAGAAGGTTTTTTCCATGCTGGTTGGTGTTGCGTCAGTTTTGGTGGTAGGCCTCTGACCGGAAACGTTTTCAACAGAGCATGCCCTCTATCTAAATTGTAGGCAGATAGCAGTGGTAGCAACCCTATATATTAGGACAGTCCCGAGGAGAACCAACATAGTATAAAAATATCTCCCTCGGATTAAGCAGAGATTCCATGACCAAAAGCGAGATTAGGCGGACGGTTAGCGAATTGCAGGGGGGCGATATGGTTTTGCCGTGACCGCTTTTTCTAACAGGTCCAGGATCTGTTGGACACTAGGCCAAGCCTGTACTCGGCTGTCCAATTGCCGCCCTGCTTCCAGTACGCCCTTCGGATGCCCTACAGTGGGAATCCAGCCCGCATAAGGACTTTCTCGTAATACCTCGGCCGTCTGGGCCGCTAGCATGGCCGCCTGAAGCGGCAAAGGTGATTGAAGCACAGAGCCGGCCAAATGTTTCCGGAGCAGTTTCTGCTGCACCAGTTTGGATTCCCCACTGTGGGGATCACGCCAGCACAGTTCAGCCGTGGCGATCAGGTCTTCGGGCCCTCCTCCGGCAAGCCGAACCTCATAAAGCACTGTGCCAGATTGACCTGAATAAAATTCCGCCTCCAAGCGAGGGGGTTTCAGGCCCACAATAGCTCTAGATTCATGCCCCAACAGCCGATAGGAAATCACCACCCGAGGATTAAACATCACCCGCAGCCGAACATCGGCCGCCACCCGCTGCGATCGCCCAGTAATCGATTCCAGTAAGGCCCATAGAATGTGTCGGCTACTGGTAGCCCGATAGGCGTTTCCGCCCCCTAATTGCGCCATACGGGTTAAAGAGGGTTCCGGCTGATCGTCCAGACGCTCCTGCCCTAAATCCACCACATCCAAATAAATCCCCTCTGAGGTGGCTTCCTTGACAAGCGATTCTATTTTTCTGCTTACTGCCGGGTCCATGGCCACCAGTCCGTCGGTTAGCAAAATCATGCGATTTTGTCGGTCTTGTTTCCCTGCATAGCGGCGGGCCAACGCATACCCATGCCGAAGGCCTTCTGCGGCATTCGTGCTGCCAGCAGGCTCCTGGTGGGCCAATACCTGGATCAGCTCCGGCAAATCCTCTGGGCTAAGCTCCTCGGCCACCACAAAAGCTTGGTGGTGAAATACGACTACATGAATCCGATCCTTGGGACTCAACCGGCCTTTAAGCAACTGAAGAGCTTGGACAATCAATCCCCACCGGGAACCCCATTGCATACTGCTGGAGCAGTCTAGCACTAACGTGATGGAGGTACCGGGCCGGGGCCCATCCGGTAGCAGGGCTGCCTGTACCCCCAGCTGAATCATGTGGAATTGGCCGCCACGGAACAGGGACGGGCCTGCCCATATCCCTAGCCGTAGCTGCTCTCCCGGTCGGGGCATAGGATACCCATAGTCCACTGCTGCCAAAAATTCTTCCGTACGGATGGCCTCCCGAGGCGGCAACATCCCGCGAGACAAGTACGTCCGAGCCAATTCAAAACTCGAAGGCGCCACCTCCAAAGGCACCTCACTGACACTTAAAGCCGGATGAGCCGCTGGCGCCACAAACGGATGCACCCCCCAACGCCGATATTCCCCCCAAGGAAAACCAGGTACCAAAGGCGGATCCACCCCCCGGGGGGCAGGCAATGGTACGGTCCACAGGTCTTCGGTGTCGATGCTCAGGGGGCTGGCCATCATCGGCCATTTGAGCAGTGTCGTGGCTAAAGATAGCTCCTCCCGCCGAAGTCCCCACCAACGCTGCGACCAATCGATCCCAGTTGGGCTGGGGGGGACTGCTTTTACCAATGGAGGGGCTACTTCTAGCCGAATCCCACAAGCTTCCCCTTCCGAAGATTCTTTCTCAGAACTGGCTTCAAAAGGAGATTGCGTAGCAACCAGTAAGTTCACGGGGATCGGCTCGGCCAGTTGGCCAATCCGATGAAATGGTTCTGTGGGCGTCTTGACGGCCCAGCCCATGCCTGGGACTGAACCTATCATGCAAATGGCCCACCCTACATGCCATAGCCCAAACAATAAAAACAGGCCAACTGCCGTGGCCCAGCCATGAACACGAACCTGCCAGGATGGCTCAAAAGGTACCCGACGTAGGCGCCTCAAAAGACCCTCAGGAATCGGCACCTCTCGCACTAGACCATCTAGAAGTTGGCTGTCCGTAAGAGGGATCTGGCGGAGGCGGTCCATTAGCCCCTCCGGTAAGGAGACAGCCTTCAATTGGGCGTCCAGCCAGTCATCCCTCTGTAAGGGGGGTTCACTCATGGTCTAGCTACTCGTACCCGAGCCAAATGGAAACAAAACGTCTAGCGCTGTTTTAATATCTCTTGTTTTTAATACCTCCCAAAAGCCAATCTCTTTAACCCATTGGGAACCGGCGGCTCATTGGGAACTCTATGGATTAGGTTGAATTTGAAGCAACTTGGCAAAATAGGAAAAATTGTAAAATTTTCCGGGGTTCTGTCCCGGCAATTTTATTCAACAAGCCAGCCGGGGAAATGGTTACGTTTCCTGAATTCCAGCAGCCAACAGTGCTTCCCGAAGTCGGAGTCGCGCCCGACTAACCCGAGAAAGTACCGTACCAAGGGGTACCCCCAAGATTTCGGCAGCCTGCTGGTGGGTTAGTTCCCCCACTACCACTAACAGGAGGGCTTCGCGAAGTTCTTCGGGTAATTGATTTAACGCATGTTGGATAGGGTCGGCATACCCCTGATCGGTGGGTTCGGGAGATGGTAAATCCGGGGGTAATCCGGCAGTCCCAGCTGGTTTTCGTGCTCTGCTCCGCCGCCAATAATCCGCGATGCGACGGCGTAAAATCGCCACTAACCAGCCCCGTTCCCCTTGCCCTTGCTGGAATCGTTGGCGACTCTTCCAGGCAGAGCGGAAGGTTTCCTGGACCATATCCTCTGCTTCATGCCGGTCCCCGACCAGCCGGTAGGCCAGTCGATACAAGGCCGGTCCATGCTCTTCCACCAAGCGGTTAAAATCCGCCGATTCTAAGGCCAACCTTCTTCTCCTTGCCAGCGCCCAGCCTACGCCGCCTGGTGGGCCTTCTAAAGCCCATTCGTTTCAGATGGCGGAAACTATTCCCTCAGAACGTAAAAAGTCCCCCTGTTGTGGATTATTAATCCTACTAAGATGGGGCAACAGGAGGTCCCCCGGCCATGCCGATTCTTCTCGGGCTTCTCCACAAAGGTCTTCGCCACCCAGAGACTAGCAGTCGCTATTGAAAAGTTGTCCGCACTCTGGCGATGGTTTGCCCATGCTAGTCGGTTTTGCTTCTGTTTTGGTATGTTTTAGACCCTCCGACAACGGTTTCCCCAGCTCGACTTTTGCCATTTTTCCTAAGTCCTTTTGTTTCCAGTAGTTACGACAAAACTCCCTTTTGTTCACACAAGGTCCTAAGTCTACAAGGATTTAGAGTTTTTCCCATTCCGGGAGAAGGCCTAAAATGGCAAACGTCGAGCTCGGAAGAACTTCCTCCCCATAAAAGGGAACTTTTCACAAAGTCCAATTAACGGACCGATCGGGCAAAAATTCCGGTAGCATACCAGACCCCATTGTCCCCTTTTTTCATGTCATAGCCGTACCGGGGATGTGCAGCCCGCACGGCACTCCAATGGCCCGAAGAAAGCCGCCAGGAGCGTACACACTCAAGGGCAGCTTCTAAAAGATTTTGCCCCGGCCAACTTTCGGCACAGACTTCTTGGGCCAGCAGGCCGCCGGGCAAAAGCTGGCTGATCCGCTGGAAACGGACGTTCCAGTGATGATGACCCTGCAAGCGGATGCGGGCCTGATAGGCAGAGTGGTTTTCGGCCTCCTGAGCCAACAGCGGATCGAACTGGCCTGTGGTGCTGGCAGGCCTTTCGGGATGGATCCGAACCGCATAAATGAGTGTCCGTTGTGTCAATGTACCCGGCGGCAGGCTCAGCATGACCAGGGTCTGCTCTAATGTGTATAATTGACCATTTAAAAATGGGAATACACTTACTACTGTCCCGTACTGTTTCTGGTCCTCATGGGCTAGGTCGACGATAGCTACCCCCTCCAGACCCAACATCTCCGCAAAAGCCGGATGTTCTAATAGCACCACCGATTCCCCCTGTTGCTGCAGCCGGGCATCTCGAGGCAATTTGGCAAGCACATAGTCGGCCAGTTTTTCTTGAATAGCAGGATCGCTCAAAATTTCCTTCTCAAACCGATTTCCTAGGGATTGGTCCCCCGGATCGGCAAACAAAATCAGTAACATCCGTCGGCTCTGGTAAGCTGCCTGGTAAGCTGTCCGGTAATCGTTGTACCATCGCAGGGGTGGCAGCCTTTTTGGAGCCTTTTCTAAAAATTGCTCCGCCCACCGACGCATCCGCTCTACATACCATTGTTGTCGTTGGGCTAGCTGGCCGGCCGGGAGATCTAAGATCACTTTCATCTGATCAACAGAATAGCATGCATCCGCCGCAAAAGGAAATGCTCCTACTACACAGCCGTAGTAAGAGGCCTCCGGATGGGCATAATCGATCACCACCACGCCGGCATGCCCAGCCATCGGCGCAAACGCCGGATGCTCCATCAGAACGATTGTTTTACCTTGGAAACGAATCCGTGTATCCACCGGTAAACGCGCACACACATACCGTGTTAATCGCTCTTGAATCTCCGGATGGCTGAGGATGCAATTTTGAAAATGTTTGTCCACCGCATCGATCTCAGACCGATGGAATACCAGCAAGAGCATTTTCTTTTCTCGTTCGGCCATCTGAAGAGCCTCTCCATAATGGCTCATCCAGACGACATGGGGGTGCTTCGGCTGGCAGGGTGGAGGAGAAGTTTCTTGGCTGTTACTCGTACTAGCCATTAGCCATCCGACTGCCCACATCCCTCTGATCAGTCCCCCTAGAAGCCATTGGCGACACATGTGCGAGTGCATAGGCCCACTCTCCTCAATTGCAAACCAGTTTGACCAACTAGATATATGTACTTAATTTCATAGTAGCGTTTGGTTCATGGCGGCCCGGTCCCTTCGGCCAGGCCGAGTAAATACACGATGATATCCCAAATCCTTCTATCGCATCTAGAGGGGGAATCTTTCTAACGACCAACAAACTCGATCTAAATCCAGCCCCTAAGGCGTTTGCAGGTACTTTTGCTGCTGAAAAAGGCCCAAACGCGAATGTTGTTAAAGACCTGTAATCGTTTGGCTAAATCGGGTGCGGCTATGTGTTTTCCCGATTTCGGCTGCTTCAACAGAGTTAAGGCCAGCTGGAAGTAGGTAAAACAGGAGGGATTTTCTGGTCTAACCACTGGCTAGCTTTGTTCGCCGGACGGTGGCACAGAACGGGGCCCAATTTTTTCACTCGGCTAAAGTGTTACACAGTCTACCTCACAGGCGCAGCTCATCGAGATGCTTCCTTCCGGCAAGTGCTTATGCCCACGATCTGGCAGGACAACCGTTCCATGTGTGATCTTTTGTATTACTGGACTAGGTCCTCTTTGTTCCGGCAGTTTGTGGGAGTTTATAGTGTTTGAAACGATTCCGTTTTGTGAGTCAAAAGGGCCCAGAGGAAGAAAGGATTAGAGGAATAATGAACAAATTTTATTATATATTTATACATCCGCATCTTTCCTCAAAACCCATCGAGCAGCTGAATGTTCTTATTGTTTCCAGGATGAAAGCCTTTTGCAACATCCTTTTTGAAGGTTTTGTCCAAGTAACCGGGATAATACCCCCCAGACAGGGACCCTAGCCCATGCCCATAACTATCCGAGTCCCCCAGGCTCTTTTGAAATCCTTTCCGGTCGGAGGCCTAAGCCCACCAAAACTGAAGCAAAACCGACCAGTATGGGCAAAATCTCCCCAGACCGCGGAAAACCTTTCAACAGAGCCAGTCCCACACACTGGCCGTGGCAGCACACCAGCCCTCTGCCAGGTCGTAAATTATGACCTAAAGTTATGTAGGGGTGATTTGATTGGCAAGGAGAAGAAGCCTTTCTAATCTTTCTGATTGAAGGCTTGATCAGCTTGGGGAGGGGAGCCGCACCTGCGTAAGTGGTACATATAATCCCCCTGATGGAGGAATTACTGAAGAGGCGTTACTGAAGTTTCTGAGCCGACGGCTCTCCCTGAAAAGCTGGAGAACTCTAAAAGGGGCTGCCAAACCAGATGGTATCCAGAAAAAAGCGATGGCACTGACCAGATGTATTTGGGTTCAAAATGATGTTCAAGAGGGTCTGCTGCCGGGTGGCTTGGCCGAGGTCTTAGCCATCCTGGAGCGAGCCTTTGGCAGTCCCCTGGCAGTAGTGGATGCAGACACAGGCCAGTTAGTCCGCCCGATTCGATATCCCCCTGGTGGGCGATGGGAGTTGTGGACAGCCTTGTGTGGGCAGGTTGCCCAGCATGGCCAAGCGGAATTCTTGGAAGACGAAGACCCTCTGCTGGTGCTAGCATTTCCCCTAGGCCACAACGAAAGCAGCCATCTAGTGGCTGTGGGAATCTTTTTATGCCGGTCGATCAAGCTTGGGGAAAATCTAGCGGAGGCGGCCGCGATATTGGGCATTCCGGAAGCGGAGGTGGGTCTTTGGGCGAGCCGTCAACTGGTTTGGTCGCCCGAGGCCTTGATACGTCTGAGCGATTTAGCTATTCAGTATGTGGATCTGCAGCAACAGGCGCAACAGTTTGCGCAGGAGGCGGAGAGCCTATCGGCCCATTTAGCCAATACCTATGAAGAAATCAGCCTCCTGCACCGCTTGACTCGGAACTTGAAAATCTCCCGGAGCGATGAAGAGCTGGGGCGGGTAGTCTTAGAGTGGCTATTAGAGGTCTTACTGGCCGAGGGGGTGGCGTTGCAACTGCTGCCGGTAACCGACGCTCAAGGCAGTCTTAGTGCTGGGGGCCGAAGGGAGCCAGTGCTTTTGACGGCTGGCCGCTGTCCTGTGGATAATGCCAGCTTTAGCCAACTTATTGAGTATCTTAACCTTGGGGTGCCTTTACAGCCGGTGGTGATAAACCGCACGATTAGCCGTCGGCCAGATTGGCCGATGCCGCAAATCCGGCAGATGATTTTGGTGGCTTTGGTCGAAGGAGAAAATTTGTTTGGGTGGCTGGCTGGATTCAACCATGTCGAGGACGGCGAGTTTGGCACCGTTGAAGCCAGCCTGCTCAGTTCGGTGGCCGCAATCTTGGGAATTCATAGCGGCAACTTGGAACTGTATCGCCAGCAGTCAGAACTGTTGGCTGGTATTGTGCGGGCGTTGACCTCAGCCTTGGACGCCCGGGATAAATACACTTGCGGTCATAGTGAACGGGTGGCGCAGATTTCTGTACGCTTGGCTCAACAGCTCGGCTGCGACAGCCGCCAGCAACAAACCATCTATCTAGCCGGCCTGCTCCATGATATCGGCAAAATCGGCGTAGAAGACAGCGTGTTGCGAAAACCAGATCGCCTTTCTCCAGAAGAATATGAACATATCAAGCGACATGTACAGATCGGCTATCGCATTCTGCAAGACCTAAAGAAGTTAGATAATGTACTTCCGATCATTCTCTATCATCACGAGGCCTGGGACGGCAGTGGCTATCCGGACCAACTGCCAGCCGAACAGATCCCCCTAGGCGCTCGAATCGTGGCCGTGGCCGACGCCTTCGACGCCATGAGCAGCGACCGGCCCTATCGCAAAGGAATGCCCATGGAAAAGATCGAAAATATTCTTCGGGCCGGGGCCGGCCGACAATGGGACCCCAAAGTCATTGACGCCTTCTTCCAAGCCAAGAAAGATATCTTAGAAATCGTACGCCGTGAACGGGCGGAGCTACCGGCAGCATGGCTGCCAGGATCATCTCCCCAGGCACCTGTTGGCATTTCGCCAGGTACCCATTGAGGTAGGCATTCCTCGACTTTTCCCAATTTGGGCCTCCCCCCGGTAACACCAATGCTCTAACTCCTTGTAAATACTGAAGTTAGGAAATTGGAGGAACCAAGAGCACTTTCAATCTAACTCCTGCAGGCAAAAACAAGTTAGGAAATCTACCTGAGTGAAGCAAACCGCCGCTGCCTCCCCGAGCCAAAAGGACGGCCTCGCCTTTGCTCATGCCAGGTACCGGGCACGTTGCCCTAGAAGCCAGAAGACAGAAGGCGGAGGCCAAATCAAAGCAAAATCCCGGATCCAGCTGTCTGCTTTCTATTCTCTTCTCTCGGCACTCGGTAGTTGCCCCCATCAACCTATCCTCTTGAGGCAAGGAAGATCGGAAAAATGAAGCACACTCCACTGTGCTAAATTGGTATTGTTTGGGTTATAGCCCCTCAGTGCCACTAACAGTGTGCCTAGCAGGATGACAACCATATAGTATCTCTTCGAGAACTGCCGCTAACCCTCTCTTGAAACAAAAGTCCTATCGCCCACTATAATGTTCAGGTTTCTGTAGATTACAAACTATGTAGATACTCCGTTTTTTGGTTTCCAGAGGAGCCTCGGTTGAATTCGTTATTGGGAATACTTCGGCCGACGGGAGTATTCGCTTTGTTGGCTGACAGACGAGCTATGAAGGAAAAAAGTGGTGCACAAACGGTTTTTTCGCCTCCAGGAGCATAAGCTTCTAGTCCATCATGGTCTAGCCAGGAGGTGCCTGCTACCTGCAACTCCGATCTCCTCTTGACAGTCTGCCAAACGGCGGGTTTCTTCAGCCGACCGAAATGATACCCGGTCATTCAAGGCCTGGGAGTTGTTCGTATTGTTTGACTCGGGAGAACCTTCGGCGGCTAAAATCATTCCCGATTATTCAAAGCCTGGGACTGCAACTTCCAATACAACTGGTAGACAGCCAGCAAGAGAGGGAAAACAGAAACATTTCCCATCTCACTACTTGAAGGCAGTGGGAGAAAGCAGTTTTCTCCTGGCAAGTAGACAACTGTCAAGAAACTCCAAATCCCTAACACGGAACCCCTGCATAATCCTGAACGCTTAGTGAACTATATGTACTTTTGATTTTCTAAGCTTTCCCTACTCCCATTGAACCTCCTAGGATATGATGGTGTTAGGAGTGCTTGCAACCTGATATAGGAACCTCTGCAAAATCCTGAACATCCAGTGAACTTTATGAACTTTTGATTCTTTAGCCGTTCCGTTGTCCTGCCAGGACATCTAC
>JANXAQ010000084.1 GCA_025062105.1 Thermoguttaceae bacterium | reverse complement strand
GTCCGTGGCGGATCCTGCCGAAGGACTATCCACCCTGGCAAACGGTCTATGATTGATTTATTGACGTTTGAATTACCAAAGGAACCTCTGCAAAATCCTGAACATATAGTGAACTTTATGGACTTTTGCTTCTATAGCCGTGCGGTTCTTCTATCCGAACACCTACTATCTATTGGGTGCCAGCAATGCTGCAACTCTATATGTTGTGTTAGAGGAAAGACATCCAAAATGGTATAAAAATATCCCTCTCGAATTATGCAGAAGTTCCTTTTCTCCATGCTTGACAGCGCCGGGGGGTGATTATACTGCAAAGGAATGTGGTAGGTGTGTTTTAGTCCTCTTGGGCTTTTCCGGCGGGTGCCTGCCCTCAATGCCCAAGAGTTTAAAAACCAGAATTATGCAGAGGTTCCTAAAAGTTCGGGAGATTGGGTAGGGCTTTTATGAAGGAAACAATATATGTTCTCTATCACGGGTCCAGTCAGACATAGGAAAAAGTTGCCGATCGGTTTGCTTAGTGGACTTGTTGCCGCTTTGGTGTGCTTGGCCGCCCAAGCGGCAGAGGAGCCAGCCGAATCGTTCGACTACTTCCGGAATAGTTGGAATGTGGTGGGCTTAAAGGACTACCAGTATGGGGCCCGGATTACGCCGGATAATGCCATTCTGCTTGCCGACGGCGGCAAAGTGCGATTTTGGTTCGGCACCCAGCAAGAGCCTCTTTCCCGAAAGCATCTGAAGCGATGCTTGGAAGGGTGGTTACCGGTGATGGTGGTCCAGGCTCAGGAGGGGCAGGTGCGATATGAGTTTTGTTATTGGGCCACTCCGTTACCAACGGTCAAGGACTGGAAAAGTGCTTTTTATTGGCCTACCGAAGGGGAAAACTTTTTGATCTGGGTGAGGGTAACGGCCAGGAACCAGGGCGGGCAATTGGCCGATGCCAAACTGCGGGTTCGGATCGAGCGACCAAAGCTGAGCCAGCCAAAAGCTGACACTCAAAAAAACCCTCCGCAAGAAACTGAACTTCAGAGCACCGACTCGGAAATAGAGGAACAATTTAGTTGGGCACTGTCGGCCGGTGCTTCGCAAACAGCCGTGGTCCGGGTCCCCTACTTTCCGGAGCCGAATCCGGAGCGGTTTGCCAAGGAGGATCCGCAGCTTTGGCTGGATCGAACCGTCCGATTTTGGAAAGGTCTTTTGGACAACGAGCAGGTAGCCCGGATTCAAGTACCCTGTCGAAAGGCCAGCGAAGCTTTGCTGGCTGCCCATGTGTGCCAGATGTTGGTAAGTGACCATGGTCGGCTCCACGCCGGCGAAGGATTTTACGACGAGTTTTACATCCGGGACGGTGCCTATCAGATCATGGAGTTAGAAGAAGCCGGCCTTTGGGACCCAGCAGGCAAAGCTATTGAGTTTTACTTGAAAGCCCAGCGGCCCGATGGCCGATTCGAGACGCAAACAGACCAGTTGGACGCCAACGGCCAGGCAGTCTGGGCCCTGTGGCAGTATTGGAAGATCACTGGAAATAAGAGCTTTTTGGAGCGGGCATACCCGGCGATGGTCCGGGCGATGGAATGGACCAAGAAGGCTCGACGGCAAGCCCCGGCAGATAGCCCTTTTGCGGGGGTTTTGCCTCCGGCCCCGGCCGACGGGGAATATCTCTGGGACGGCAAGCATCATATCGTCGGCTACGATTTTTGGAACCTTCGGGCGATGGAATTGGTCTCGGATGCGGCCTGGGCTTTGGGCCAAGCTGAGGAAGCCAAACACTGGGCCGAAGAAGCAGCCCAGTATCGGCAGGCCATTGAGGCAGCATGGAAACGAACCGGTTTACCATACTTCCCGCCCAGTTGGGAAAAACAAGGCACTCACTGGGGGAATACCGAAACCCTTTGGCCAGTGCCGATTTGGCCGATCGATGACCCTCGTGTGGCCGCGCTCATCCGACATGTTCGGCAGGAACACGGCGGTGGCTACTGCGAAGGGACCATCCGCTGGCTAGGTACCGCCGGCGCCATCCATCCTTACCTGAGCGCCTATACCACTATGGCCGATCTGATCCGGGCAGATCATGAACAAGTGGTGGAAGATTTTTATTGGTATTTGCTCCACAGCACCGCTAGCCATGCGTTTCCGGAAGGAATTTACTATCGTCGGGGGTTTGCTTGGAATGATACGATCCCGCATCCGACGGGTGCGGCCAATTACGCTTTGATGCTTCGGCACATGCTGGTGCATGAGCAAGCAGGTGAACTGCACCTGCTTCGGGCGGTTCCAGACTGGTGGCTTGGGCCGGGGCAAAAGATCGTGGTTCAACGGGCCCCTACACATTTTGGACTTTTGTCCATGATTGTCGAGGGAACGGCCGAGGGGTTGAAAGTTTCCCTCCAACCACCGGACCGGGAAAAACCTAGAAAGATGCTGCTGTTTTTGCCGAAAAACCGACGGCTGCTGCACCCAGTGGCCGATTGTGATGTGGTCTATCGCTCCCCTCAAAAAATCCGGTGGGATTTTCCTACGGTGGTACGGAAGTACGAACAACTGAGGCTCACGACCAAGCAAGCGATTGCTGGTTTAGTAGCCCTACCGATCGTCCAACCAGTGCCTCCGGAAAAGTGTATATTTCTGGACCTTTCCAAGGTGGCCAATACGGATCCGTTTACCGCCCCATTTGGCGTGCCTAATCCAGGCGAAGACTTCCTGATGAAGGGGCTGCCGGTGGGCCGAACCATTGCCGGCGGCGTTCCGTTTGAAATCATCGACCCGGCCAAAAACGATGGCCGAGCATTGGTCGTTCTGCATTCCGCCCGGGCACCGAAGCCGGAACGGTTTCCTAAAGAGGTGGAAATCCTTGTGAACTGTCAAGGCCGACGCCTCTTCCTGCTAGGTAACGTGCATGGTTGGGACCCCCAGGACGCCGGCGTCGAACCCTCTGGCGCGGTGGCTGAATATATCATCTGTTATGCAGACGGGCAGCGGCAAACCATCCCCCTTATTACCGGGCAAACAATCGACGATTGGGCACAGCCGCCCGATACCACGGATCTCCAACCTGTACTCCGCGGCAGACGCTGGCATCTGAATCTGCTGGGTGTCCAGCTTCGACCGGTGAAAGTGGAAAAACTGATTTTCCGGGATTTGGGTACTCCGGCTGCCCCACTGCTAGCCGCCGCCACCATAGAACAACCGTAACTTTTTCCCTCCGATCACGGACCTCTCCTCTGTATTACCAGCGGGTAGACATCTGGGACAGCCTAGTGCGTTGACGATTCGAGAATCTTGCTTTAAATTAAATTTCTCTTTTTCTGCTCCCTGGGGGAGATTCGCCCGGAAAAGAAACTGGAAGTGGGCTTCATATTTCATCCTTAAAACCCAGCATTTCCAGGTTAATGGAGGAAGCATGAACCGAGCAGTGTCATTAGAACAATTAGCCATTAATACTATCCGGACTTTGGCGATGGATGCGGTGGAAGCAGCCCGAAGTGGGCATCCTGGCACACCGATGGCGCTGGCACCGGTGGCGTATGTGCTGTTTCGGGAACGGCTTCGGTATGATCCCCATCGACCTGATTGGCCCAACCGGGATCGGTTCATTTTAAGCTGCGGACATGCCTCGATGCTTTTGTATGCGGTGTTACACTTGGCGGGGGTTAAACAATTGGGTCCGGATGGCCAGCCCAGTGAGGAACTGGCGGTTCCGCTGGAAGCAATTCGGCAGTTCCGGCAACTTGGCAGCCGATGCCCTGGCCATCCAGAATATCGGCACACCAGCGGTGTGGAGACTACTACCGGGCCGTTGGGCCAGGGAGTGGCCAATAGCGTTGGCATGGCCATTGCCGGCAAATGGTTGGCCGGCTATTTCAATCGCCCCGGCTTTCCGCTGTTTAATTTCCGGGTGTATGCCTTGTGCAGCGATGGGGATATGATGGAGGGCATCGGAGCTGAGGCAGCTTCTCTGGCGGGCCATTTGCAACTGGATAATCTGTGCTGGATCTACGATGATAATCGGATCACGATCGAAGGCCCCACTTCGCTCGCCTTTAGCGAAGATGTGGGGATGCGGTTTGCTAGCTACGGCTGGAATGTGCTTCGAGTGGCCGATGTGAATGAACTGGGCTCTGTGCGCTGCGCTCTGGCCGGATTGGATCAGGAAAACGATCGGCCCACCCTGATTATCGTCCGAAGCATCATTGCCTGGGGCGCTCCGACCAAACAGAACCATCATGAAGCCCACGGTGCTCCGTTGGGGGAACAGGAAGTCCGAGGGGCAAAAGCTTTCTATGGGTGGCCGGAGGATCAGCAGTTCCTCATACCGTCGGAAGTGGTCGAACATTTTCGACAGGGCCATTTGGCCGACTGCCACCAGCAAGCGGATCAGTGGTATGCCATGCTGGCCGAGTATCGTAAGGCGTATCCCGATTTAGCCGAACAGCTCGATTGCCTCTTAGCGGGCAGACTGCCCGACGGCTGGGACGCCGATTGGCCTAGTTTTCCGGCGGATCCGAAAGGCATGGCCACCCGGGTGGCCTCGGGCAAAGTGCTCAACCATGTTGCGCAACGAATACCCTGGCTTTTGGGCGGCTCGGCCGATCTGGGACCATCGAATCGAACCGAACTTACCTGCCCGGAAGCCCATGGGGATTTTTCGGTTACTAATCCTACGGGCCGAAACTTTCATTTCGGGGTGCGGGAACATGCCATGGCAGGCATTTGTAATGGCCTAGCGCTTTGTGGGCTTCGGCCGTATGCGGGAACGTTTTTTGTGTTTACGGATTATATGCGGCCCTCGATGCGCCTAGCGGCGATGATGGAATTGCCGGTGCTTTACATCTTGACGCATGATTCGATTGGCGTGGGCGAAGACGGGCCGACGCATCAGCCAGTCGAACATCTAGCCGCTGTGCGTGCCATCCCCAATATGGTGGTTATACGTCCATGTGATGCGAATGAAACGGCCCAAGCCTATCGAGTGGCGTTGCAACGGCAGGCAGGCCCGACTGCCCTGGTACTGAGTCGGCAAAACCTGCCTATTTTAGACCGGTCAAAACTAGCCCCGGCAGAACACCTCGCCAAGGGGGCTTATATTTTGTCTGAGGCCTCGGCCGGTAAGCCGGAAGTGCTGTTGATTGGCACCGGTAGCGAAGTGCACCTTTGCCTGGCCGCCCAACAGCAGCTTCAGGCGGAAGGAATCGCTGCGCGCGTCATCAGCATGCCTAGCTGGGAGCTTTTCGAAGCTCAGCCGGCCGAATACCGAAAAGAAGTTTTCCCGCCAGGTTGCCTAGCCAGGGTCGCCGTGGAAGCGGGTGTTCGGCAAGGTTGGGAACGATACCTAGGCCCTCAAGGCCGATTTGTCGGGATGAGCCGTTTCGGAGCCTCGGCACCAGAAAAGGCCCTATATAAACATTTTGGCATTACCCCGGAAGCCATCATCGCCTGCGCCAAAGAAGCCCTCCAGGCCCTTCGCCAATAATCGCCCGGACACACCGTGTCGATAACCAAGAGCTCCGAGGCTGTCCTGAAAATGGAATTTTGGCGGTTTCTAGTGTGGTTTTTGGCCGACCGGCCCCTCCCGCAGAACACGCCTTAAAATAGGGATTTCGGAGATTCAAAAGGATTTAGGAGATAAACTTTATTTCATAATAAAAATGCATTTCAGGACGGCCTCTAAGAGGCAAAAACGCACAGGTTGTCTCAGCGGCAAAAATCCTAGGTTTTACATCTCGGCTCTGGGAGAGTAAAATACAAGTATCCAGGTTTCCAAATCCAAGCAGGTGGAAGGGGAAATGGCCAAACAGAAACAACCGTCTAGCAGCCGAAGGCAGCAAGTGGCCGTGGCTTTACAGCGGGCCGCTCGGGCTGCCCAAACCGCCCAACAGTTGCAAGGCCGAGATGTGCTGGTCCTCGATATGCGGAAACTGACCACACTATTTGACTATTTTGTCCTAGCTACCGGAACAAGCCGACGCCAACTACACGCCATGAGTGAAGAAATCGACCGGGTACTCGAAAGAGAAATGGGCGACCGGCGGATCGGCCTGGAAGGATATGAAGACAGTCGCTGGATCGTCATGGACTACGGGGATGTGGTGGTCCATCTATTTGACGAAGCCACTCGGGCCTATTATGCTTTAGAAGAGCTTTGGGCGCAGGCCCGGAGGGTCAACTGGCAGCGAGTGCTCACCCGGATGAGTGCTGCCAATGACCAACAAAAAAGCTGACTGTTCAGCCCACTCGAAAACAGCAAAAGGAACCTCTGCACAATGCAAAGGAGATATTTTCACACTATTTCGGCGCCTTCAGCCTTCAACCCAATCCGGAGGGTTGCTACACTGCTGGCATCCTACCTATAGTAGATGTTTCAATGCCAGGAGTTAAAGCGTATCGAAGCAAAAGTTCATATTGTTCCCTATATGGTTAGCATTAGGCAGAGGTTCTCACAGGATGTTCAGAATGTTGCAGAGGTTCTAAAGTTGATTTTTGGCGTAGAAAAGCCTTCGCTTGGCCTTCCAGCGAAGTCGGCAATCCAGATTCGTTCTGCCGTGGGTGGCGGAACCGGAGCTGTGCGTTTTGCCGAATGGAGAAGAGCGATTTTCCATATCGGCCCAACTGATAGGGAAAAGCCACTCGCCGCCAACTGCTTTTGACTCCGGGACTTACGACGAAGCCACCTTTTGGGCACTTTATTTCTATTTCTTAAATCGAACAATCAGGACATTTAGAGGTTTGGTACCTCTGCATAATGTAGGGGGGGCATCTTTGGTTTGCCATCCTGCTGCGTCAAGATAGGGGGTTGCAAGCATTGCTAGCAGTCAACAGATAGTAGGCTTTCGCCTCGGAGAGGCGAATTGCTAGAGGATCCAAAAATTCATCAATTTCACTATATGGTCGGGTTTTGGGAGATTTCCTTTTCACTTTCCGCAGGAAGCCCAAAATGGCAAAACTCAAGCGAACAAAAGGCGTTTTCCCGCCACTCCTCTAACCGAGCAGGGAGGACCTTAGGATCGTATCGATTTTCATTTAGTTAGGGGTTGTAAATCGCGACTCTTGCCATTTTTGTAACATCTATTTAGGGAATTAGGAGGTGAGGATTCTTTGTTCATGATGTTTCTTAACGCCAAAATTTTCAGGGCATTCGGATTCCGAAGTGGACGGTTCCTTAAAAATTAGCAAAACTCAGCCTGAAAAGGTCCATCTAGAGATTAGTGTTCGTATGTCTATTCTTGCAGAACTCAAACGGCGGTTTCAAGAGGCGCTGCGTCCTTGGCTGCAGGACCCAGGGGACCTTCTGGAGATGATCCGCCCAAGCCAGGAGGAGCGGTTTGGCGATTATCAAGCTAACTTAGCGATGCCTTTGGGCAAACGGCTTGGGCGATCGCCTCGGGAAATTGCTGGGGAATTGGTGGCTCGGCTGGATGTCGCCGACATGGCCGAACCGCCGGAAATCGCTGGTCCCGGCTTTATTAATTTTCGGCTTCGGACCGATTGGCTAGCCAAACAGCTGAGCCAAGCGGTGGCAGATCCTCGGCTTGGGGTCTCGCCGGTGGCCCAACCGAAAACCTATGTCATCGACTATTCCGCTCCCAATATTGCTAAGCCGATGCATGTAGGACATATCCGTTCTACGGTCATCGGCGACGCGTTGTGCCGGATGCTCCGCTTCATGGGCCATCGAGTCATCAGCGATAACCACATCGGCGACTGGGGAACCCAGTTCGGGATGATTCTGTATGGATTTAAACATTTTTTGGATCCTCAGGCCTATCAGCAGCGGCCGGTGGAGGAATTAGCCCGATTGTATCGGTTGGTTCGGCTGTTGATGGACTATCAAGAGGCTAAAGCCACCTTGGCCACCGGAAGGCTTCAGGCGAGAATTGCTGAACTCCAAGCCCATCTCCAAAGGCCTGTTTCGACTACGGCCCCGAGTGAACAGGAGCATGACGCTGGATCTTCCGGATCGTCGCCCACCGCTAAAGACCCCCCCCTTCGCCGGGCGATGAAAAAAGAATTAGAAGCCTACCTGGAGGAACTTCAGGAATTGGAAAAAAAAGTAGTGCAGGTAGAGCAATCACCGCAGCTAGCCCGGCTGGCCCAAGAACATCCCAATCTAGAAGCGAAGGTGCAGGCCGAAACCGCTAAACTCCACGCCGGCGACCCAGAAAACCGGCGGTTATGGCAAGAGTTTTTACCTCACTGCCTCGCCGAGCTGGACCGGATCTACCAACGCCTGGGGGTGCAGTTCGACTACACGTTGGGAGAAAGCTTTTATCATGATCGGTTGGCTGGTTTGGTGGAGGATCTTTTGAATCGAGGAGTCGCTAAGGTAAGTGACGGCGCAGTATGTATTTTCCTAGAAGGTTTCGATACACCAATGATTATCCGTAAACAGGATGGTGCTTTCCTGTACGCCACCACCGACTTGGCCACCTTGCAATATCGGATGCAAACCTGGCAGCCGGATGCAATCCTATATGTCGTAGATCATCGGCAGAGCTTGCATTTCCAGCAACTTTTTGCCGCAGCACGCCTATTGGGCTACAAGGATGTCGAATTGCAACATATCAGTTTCGGCACCGTGTTGGGTGAAGACGGCAGGCCTTTTAAAACTCGAGAAGGAGATTTGGTCGGTTTGGAAAGCCTGTTGGACGAAGCCGTGGCCAGAGCCTTGAAAATTGTTTCGGAAAACGACGACGCCAAACCGGACGGCCCGGAACTGTCCGCCCAAGAGCGAGCAGAAATTGCCCAGCGAGTGGGCATCGGTGCCGTAAAGTACGCCGATCTATCCCAAAACCGAACAAGCGATTATGTATTTAGTTATTCCAAAATGCTGGCTCTGACTGGAAACACTTCCGCCTACATGCAATACGCCTACGCCCGCGTACGGAGTATCTTTCGTAAAGGCGGCGTGGATCCGGAAAGACTCAGGAACTCCGGAGCCCCCATTTTCCTATCCACCCGGCCGGAACGAGATTTAGGGCTGGCCCTTTTGCGTTTTGGCGAAGCCTTGGAACTGGCTCTGGAAGATTATCGGCCAAACCTGTTAACCGCCTATCTGTATGAGTTGGCCAATCGATATTCGATCTTTTTCGAGCAATGCCCCGTGCTAAAGGCGGAGCCGGACTCGCTCCGCACCAGCCGACTCCTGCTATGCGATCTGACAGCCCGTACCATCCAAAAAGGCCTAGAGCTGCTGGGCATTGAAGTGGTAGAGCGGATGTAAGGCAAACAGCGGATATTGAGCTTTGAATGACGAATTCAATTGACCCTCTTCCAGAAAGCTAGGAAAAAGGAACCCCTGGATAATTCGACGGAGATATTTTTATACCATTTTGGTTCCCTCTGGGACTGGCCCAATAGATTGGGTTGCCCGAACTGCCAGCAACCTCCATACGGTTGGGCCTTGAAATGGGGCGGCCGATCCCTTCCGAATCAGAGTGTTCTAAAATTCCCTGTATGTTCGGGACCCTGTATGTTCGGGATGTTGCAAAGGCTCCAATAGTACGCGCCCGTTAGACGCATCTGGGCCCGCTGCTACTAGTAGGCATCGTCAGCCGGCTGAGGCACAGCCAAAGGACAATTGGCCGCTTCCTATCGAAGTGGCCGACCAACCGATGCTGGCACCCAAAGCCCTCCGAGCACAGACAAAGAGCCATTGGCCGCTTCGTATCGAAAGGCCTGTTGGCTCGCTGTTGACCGGTGAGTTTACTCTGCCAGTTTCCGGAGGTGGAACAGGCATCTAGGGCTCAGACCGGTCAACTGCTGCTACGGTGGCGGCAGGTGAGCGAAGTTCGGATGTCGTCGAAGCACTGCCAGGCAGGCTCGCACACGGTTTCGTACCTCTTCCACTAAGTCTTGTTCGTGCTGAGCCAGGGCCTGAATTTCTTCCGGAGAGAGCACCGGACCGTAATGGACATGAATTCGGCCGACCAGATGGGGAAAACGCCGCCATCGAGGCCACACCTGATATGCCCCTTCAATCCCCACAGGCAAAATACTGGCTCCGGAGCGTAGTGCCAGGGTGGTAAACCCAGGCCGAAAAGGTCCGACTTGGCCATCCCAGCACCGAGTGCCCTCCGGAAACATAAGCACCATTTCACCTTGCTTGAGCCGGCGTAAGGTCTCTTTGATTCCTTCCAGCCCCATGCCATCCCGTTTAATGGGAATCGTATCAAACAGCTCCATGATCCACCGCAAAGGCCGAACTCGAAATAAGCTGTCCCTGGCCAAATAATTCAATTCCCGCATACAACCCATGCCCACCAGGGGCGGATCGAAATGGCTTTGGTGGTTTGCCACCACAAGGACTCCGCCTTCCGGGGGAATGTTTTCCCGTCCGGTATATCGTACCTGATACAGGCCGACGGCAAAGACCTGGCAGACCCGGCGGGCGATAGCGTACAAAAGTCGATATCCCCATCTACCCCTCGCCAGGATGCCTCTTCTTTCTCGAATAACCGAAGCTTTTTCTCCTACACCACGCTTCATAGGAGGATCGGCTTTGCGGATTACTCAGTGATATTGGAACCTCTGCATAATTTGAAGGAATATATTTTTACACTATTTGGCACCCACCACTTCTACTCCACTATATGGAGCTGCTAGCACTGCTAGCAACCTACATAGAGTAGGCCTTTAAAGGGGGGGAACCTCTTCCTATCGAATCAAAGGTTCATGAAGTTCACTTTATGTTCAGGATGATGCAAATTCATGTTTCGAACGGAAGATTTCTGTTGTCGCTGGCGGACCAGTTCGGCCAACCGATCGACCACTTCATCGATGCTCAGCCCATCGGTAGCTACTTCTACAGCATCCGGAGCACGGGCCAGTCGACCGAACGGTCGGTTGGCGTCTTCTTGGTCTCGGCGTTGTTGATCTGCCAGTACCTGCTCAAAAGTGGCTGACAGTCCACGAGCTTGTAGTTCGCGTAGACGGCGCCGAGCTCGTTCCTCAGGACTAGCCGTCAAAAAGAATTTGCACTCCGCCTCGGGAAAAGCCAAGGTCCCCTGGTCCCTCCCTTCGGTTACAATGTTTCGGCCCCGGGCCCAATGGCGCTGCAGTTGGATCAAACGACGCCGCACCTGAGGATTGTCGGCCACATAGGGCGTAATTTGGGTGATTTGCCAATCTCGGATCGCTTCCGTAACATCCTGACCGTCTAAGAAAACTCGGTCGTTTTGGAAGTCGATTTGGATCTGATGGGCCAGGTGTGCAAGTGCTTCTGGCTGGGTCCAATCCACTCCTCGTTGTAAAGCCGCCAAAGCAACCGCCCGGTACATGGCGCCGGTATCCAAATAGGCAAATCCTAGCCGGTGGGCCAGCGCCTTGGCCACCGTGCTTTTGCCCGCCCCAGCTGGTCCGTCGATAGTTACAATCATCCTGTCTGCCTCTCTAGGAAACCACAGTAAACCTACAGAAAGATTGGACGGCTTTTTGCCCAGGCATTTTCCCAGGGGGTACATTGTCCTGCCTAGTAGTAGCTGAGCTGAGAGACTGTCTTGAAATTGGAATTTGGGCAGTTTCCCATGGGTTTTGGCCGACCAGCTCCTACCCTACAGACTCCTTAAAACAGGGATTTTGGGAATTCTGGGGAATTGAGAGGGAGGAAACCTCCTTTCCTCATAGAAAATGCTTTTTCGTACAGCCTCTTAGCTCGACTTTTGCCAATTTACCTACCTGTTTTTGTTTCCAGGAGTTAGGACGAATGCAGCCTATGTTCACCGAATTCCCTAACCTCAATAATTACAAGCAGGTAAAGCATCGCTCTTCCGGGCCGAAGCCAAAAATGGCAAACGTCGAGCTTAGCACCCGGCGCTCGAAGCGGCCCTCGCCCTCTCTGAGGGTAGCTGGCTTTGTTGAAAGGTCGTCCGGAGTTTTGGGAGATTTTGCCCATACTGGTGGGTTTTACTTCAGTTTTGATGCATTTAGGCCTCCGACCAGAAAGGGTTTCAACAGAGCCCCAGGAAGTCCAAAAATGGCAACACTCGAGTTGATAAGGCCTCTTTGCATAAGTATAAGGGTATATCTTCACACCATTTGGCTGTTTCCCGCCGCTAATCCAATAGATAGGGTTGCTAGCCTTTTTACCAACTTACATAGAGTAGGTCAATGAAGGGTGCGGGCCAATCCCTCCCAATAAAAGGTTTATAACAATCTCAGGGAACCTCAGCATAATTCGAGGAAGATATGTTTATACCATCTCTTTCTTTCTCTTTCTGGCTCCTTCTGTCCCAGTATCTTGAGTTGCTAGCTCTGCGAACAGGCTAGGCATAAGTAGGTATTAGGGAAGACAGGCGAAGCCTCCCTAAGCAAAGGTGCATGGAGTTCACAATATGTTCAGAATTATGTAGAGGTTTCACAGCATGTGGAGAATTTTGCCGAGGTTCCATAGAATTATTCTTCCGCTTCGCTTGATTCGGGAGAAATTCCGGCATATCGAGCTTCCAGCTGGAGATATTGATAGCCGTGGACCGGAATGTGAATGGTGTCTCCTTTAACAGTGAGGTCCCGGATATGTTTGCCGGTAAAATCTACCTGGGCGGCACTGGCGACCGGACGGAGGCAGTGCAGGAGGGCGGTAGTGTTCCGGCCTTCGGTTTCTGCAAGCCGAACCCGAAACCCTCGCACTTGTCCAGCTTCCACCAGCGACTCCCAAGCCGTTGCCAACACATTGCGCACATTCAAATGGAAGAACCACCCGGCTGTTGGGGTCGAGGTGGTCAGTGTCTGTTGGCTGGCATTGCGTCGGAGGGGGATCGCCAAGGCGGGGGCCAGGAAATCCCACGCCGCACACATCGGATGTTTCAGATCCACGCCAATGCCAACTCGAAACTGCCTTGCTGTTTCGCCACGGACAATCAGAATGGTATCCAGTTTATTCACTCCGATGCGTCGATGGTAGGGCAGGCCGCCAAAAAGAAATGTAGTACGATGTTTGTCGGTCCGAAGATCCACAAACCAGGGTGTTTCCAGCCGATCCGCCTCGCTTCGACAGGTTAGTTGGTTGACGCTGCGAAACAATTCAGCAGTTTGGTCCCCCCAGGCGAATCGGCAGGCATAATAGGAATTCCAGGGATCGGCTTCCAGTTCCCAAAGTGGCTCTAGATGGATGAGGATTTCCAGGACGGGGTGGCCTCTGCGGCAGCGGAAGATTTCTAGAAACCGGGCGGCCACTTGCCCCTGTGGGGTCATCAGCCGACCTTGTACCTCCAATTGGCCCACCAGTGGGCCAGCCGACAGCACCCGAAATCCATCGGCCGCCATGAGTGTATAATTTCGTTCTTCATCTGGGATGGGGCCTTTTTGGCCAGTGGGGCAAGGGATGCGAAGAGCCAATTGCTGAGCACAGCGAGGCCGACGGCTCCCGTAGGTGTAAACGCCCCGGAGGGCGCCAGTAGCCGGGTCCAATCGGGCCTCGAAAAACTCGTTCCGTAGCAGATGTTCCTCGGCCAAAGGGGGTAAAGGTCGCCGCTTCCGTGCCAGGAACCGAGCTACCCAACTAAGCTGCTTCGGAGGAGGATATAACAATTCATCTGGTAAAGATGAATATGTAGGAGAATGGGTAGTCAGGGAGCTGGAGGTGTTGGGGGAGCTTGATGTGGAACTGCCTAACCTTTCTTGCCCCCTGGAAGAGGATCTAGCAGAGCCGGTGAGGCCGGTTTCCGAACCTGACTGATCAAGAGCTGCCTGCCCTTTGGTAAAACTCTCCGGCTCCTTGCCTTTTATCTCCACTCGGACAAATCCCATCCCCGGCAGTTCACAAACGGCCTGAAGCTGACCTTGCTGGCGCCCGGCAAACCGAATGCCCTCTAGACTACCCAATTCTGTCCCAGCCGGTGCAGAAAACCATATTTGTCGGCTGAAACTAGCGGGATTGACCATCAGTAAACTTTCGAGCCTCTCTTCCCCTTGGCCTTGGGTATCTGAATGTGCGGAAAATTCCTGCCAGATAGACTTGGTGGCTGGCGAGACCTGGGGCATTGGGGACCCGGTTTCAGTGGATGGGCGCGCGATCATGTCGGGATAAAGCACTTGGGCTAACCGGCTTAATATTTCTTGGCAGGCAGATTCCAGATGATCTTCTATAGCTTGCCGGTGGGCCAAGCTTGTCGGCCAATGTTCCGGATGGAACGGGCCTTCCTGGGCGGCTACGGTACGAATGGCCTCTTGAAGGGTAGCCAAGGGCTTCTGCTCTGCAGGCAAACCGGTGAGCGATTCCAGTAAAAACCGAAGACTTCGGAGTTGTTCCCAGCGGCTGCGAAGCCGATGATAATATACCCACCTAGAAATCGGGTCCGGTACCTGCCGAGCTACCTCCTGGCGAAGATAGGGCGAGCGATATTCATCAGGGCCGTATTTTCGCTGTTGTCCAGCGTATCGAGTCTGCTCCAAATAGTCTTCTACTGTAACGAATCGGCCAACGGCTGAACTATACCGGTCGATTCGATGCAGATCGTCCAGCCAGGCGGACGCTGGCCCCGGCCAGTGGGCCAACATCACCATGTTACTGGAGTCCCATTCTAAGGTATCGCCCATCAAGCGGACAATCCGCAGGAAGCTATCGGCCTTGGCGGCGTCGAGTGGCACCCGCCCAAGCCCTTCCAGCGTGGTTCCGTCCAAACCTTCCCACCGGATTTTACTTTGATGGGAGGTAGGAAATCGCCCTTCGTCCAAAGCTCCGTGCAAAACTCCTTCCAGGCCTAGGCCAGCCAAAATCTGCGGTAATACCGGACTGAGGCCATATCGGCGTCGGCCAAAGACCTTCGGACGCTGGCCCAAAAGCCGCTCAAAAACCGTCAAACCCTCCTGGATGTTCTCCAGCATCGCTTCCAGCGGTAAAAGTCCCAGCGGCGATTCGTCTTTGCCACCAGCCAGGATACCCAGTTTTTTTTCGCTCCATGCCTTGCGCAACAGTTCCACCATTTCTGGAGCCTGCTGAGCCAACTGCTCCAGTTCCACCGCGCCCAAAAGGAGATTCGTTGTCCAACCTTTTTCTAAGGCCGTTTGCAAAGTGGCTTGCAACGCAGCTCCCAGGGTGCTCCGGGCCACCACCGTAACATCCAGCAGATAGGTTTCGGCTGGATAGTAATAGTGTCTGGCTTCGACTAAGGTATCCAAGGCAGCCCGCAGATGATCATGCGCAAGATCTGGTTGACCGCCAAGGGCAGCCTGGGCAGCGGCCACTACTTCCCGGCTCAGCCGAACTTCGTCCAAATTGCTCATATAACGGATCTGCCGGGTTACCAGTTCTGTCACGAAATGAGCATATCCCAGGGCCAAAAAATCTGCTACCAATTCAGGACAAAGGCCACCGATCATAGCCGAGCCATCGGCCAGACGTTGCAGAGCGGCCGAAATAATCTCGGCCCGATGCCGAAGGCCCCGAACCACACACAGGCCCCAACCTTCCGTCTGCGAAAGCCAATCCGACGGCAATCGGGACTCGCTCACCGGCGGCACGACCACTAATGCTCCTTCCGGCCCCTGCGGCGGATCTTCTGCTTTGGCCCATCGGGGCATCGACCCTGCTGAAGCCACCAGCATCGGATGCCAAAGTGCCGAATAGGCCGATAAAATCTCCTCCGCCTCCGCAGCCGGCCAATCCAGCCGAAGGTCCTCCAGACTCGTACCCGGCAAAAGCACCACCAAATCAGAAAATTTCATAAAGAGGCTTCTCCGGACTGCTCCCCTAGGTTCAGAAGGAACCCGTGAAGTTCGGCTTTTGCTATTTTTGGCCTCCTGCCGAAAGAGGAATGCTCTAACTCCCTGGAATTATTGGACTTAGGAAATTGCATGGCCAATGGGACCAGTCATCGTAACTGCTTGAGGAAAACAACTTAGGACAAATGGCAAAAGTCGAGTTGAAACTACTCAGGTAATGTGAGGGAACTGATTTCCAATCTGCTTGCTCCCTTAATAGGACTGCCTTTCTGTGGGCTGAACACCGAACCTCCGAGGGACAATCCCGTTTTGGATCGACCGGACATTCTGGGGTTCAATCCGCCAAAACAGATACTAGAAGTACAATAAGCCTATCTCCTGAAAATCCTGCTTTGCACAGAACCTACCCACTTTACCTTCGGATATGGAGGCCTAAACGTCTCCCTGATAGGCAGAGCCTCTCGGATCTGCAATACAGGGATCTTTGTCCCTGGAGATCCCAGACAAAAGGAATTGGATGGGACCAGGCACTCGCTATTTTCCCTTCCCTCCTAAACTGCCCGCAAAACGTTAGCCCAAGCCGTAATTTCGGAAACCTTTCGGACAGACAAACAGGTTATTATAATATTAGATCGCCCAAGTCTGAAAGTACGATTTGATGGTGGGCGGCTGAAATTCTGTGGGCCAATTGGGCTAAATAAATAAGGAATCTCTGCATCATTCAATGTGGATATTTTTATACTATATTGGTTCGCTCTCCCTCTAATCCAATCTATAGCGTTGCTAGCATTGCCACTACACGATAGATGGTAGGTATTCGATTAGGAGAACCCAGCGGCTCTAGAATCAAAAGTGCCAGCAGTTCACTATATGTTCAGGATTTTGCAGAAGTTCCCTTGGCAGTGCTCTAGGGCTACGAAAAATATTTTGGAAGCTCTGCAAAATTCTGAACATCTAGTGAACTTTATGTACTTTTGAATCTCTCGTCGTTCCGTTGTCCTACCAGGCCTCCTACTATCTATTGTGGGCTAACAATCCTGGCGACCCTATATGTTGTGTTACAGGAAGGATCTGCCAAAATGGTATAAAAATATCCCCCTTGAATTATGCAGAGATTCCGTCATTTTGGGTTTCCTGCCGAAGCAAGAAAGTGCTACTTCTTGGAATTATTAGACGAACCTCCGCAAATTCTGAACAGATGGGGAATATAATGACCTTTTGATTCGGTAGGGATTGGCCTGCCCGATTCAAGGGCCTAGAGGTGGGTTGCTAGCAGTGTCAGCAGTCCTATATATTGGAGTCGAGGTGGATGGCGCTCAAATGGTGTGAAAATATATCCTTTAAATTAGTATGGGGAGGTTCCCAAGCTTTTCGGAGGGTGTTGTCATGAGAAGGGCAGTGGTATTTCGGAGAGATTGGTGGATAACAGCGGCAGTTTTGATCTTCGGTCCGATGCAACCCGGATGGGCCGAGTTCCAGTTTCACCATCGGTATATTGCCGAGGATCTGCCGCTGGCTTCAGTGGGGCTGACAGCACTGGTGGATGTAGATCGAGATGGGCGGTTGGATTTTGTGCTTGGGGCGGCCCAGCCAGCACCCTCGACCTTGTATTGGTTCCGTTTTGTGGCAAGGGATCGGTGGGAAAAACATGTAGTGGGAACAAATTTTCTCTCTGTGGTGGGCTTGGCCGCTCTGGATGTGGACGGCGACGGATGGCTGGATTTCGTTTGTAGCGGTGTCTGGTACCGAAACACCGGTAAACCCCGCCAGGAGCAATTCGAGCGAATCGTCTTCGATCCTAATGCAGGGGGAGCACACGACATTGTGGCAGCTGACATCGATGGCGACGGGCGGAAAGATATTGTAATGATGGGCGACGAACGGACTCGGTTAAATTCACTGCGGTGGTACAAGATTCCGGCCGATCCCCGCCAGCCTTGGCCATTTTATCAAATAGGCCCTCCCGTTCACGGTGCCATTACCCCAAATGGCATTATGGATGTCGATAGCGATGGCGACCTGGACGTCCTCCGAGCTGATACTTGGTTTGAAAATCATGACAGCAAGGGGACCAAATGGCTTCCTCATCCCAATATCCCCTTCGGCCGCAAAGGGCCGTATGGTGTCTGTGTCCGCACTGCGGTTGCTGATCTAGATACCGATGGAAACCAAGAGATCATCATGGTGGATGCCGACATCACCGACGGCAAAGCTGTCATCCTCCGTACACCCGACAAAGGGCAATCCTGGCAAAAGCAACAGTTGCCGCAGAGTTTCTCCTACGGCTCGATGCACACATTGGCGGTGGCCGATTTCAACGGCGACGCCCGACCGGATATTTTCGTCAACGAACAGGAAGACCTCCTACCGAAGGATCGGCAGAATCCCAGATGGGTCATCTGGGAAAATTTGGGGGGCGGCCGGTTTGCCGAACGAATTATCCTGGACCAAAAACTAGGCGGCCATGAGGCAGTCGTCGGCGATGTGGATGGCGATGGTGATATAGACATCTGTTCCAAAGAATGGATCCCCAAACCTTACAATGCCAATCAAGGCCGAATGCACCTAGATTTCCTAGAAAATCTTTTAGCTTCCCCAAAGACCAACCCTTAACCTGCTCGGTGTTTTGAGCCTGTTTCCTCTGGAGGGAAAATAGACCCATAGGAAGAACTCAGCCGCTAAAGGGACAACTTCTACAAACTTGACTTTTGCCATTTTTCTTAACTGCTATTGACTTCAGCGGTCACGACCAAACCTCTTTTGGCCCACCTAATTTCCTAATTCCGATAGTTCCAAGCAGTTAATTGGTCTTCCAAGGGGAGGCCTTCAATGGCAAAAGTGGAAGTGATAAGTTCTTCGTTTTGATCCTCCGCTGATAAGGGGAAAAGGGAAAAACTGATAGTAGTCTTCTCCATATGCAAAGGTTGGGAAACGAAAAAGTTATTTCCATGGGTCGAAAATCGGGGCCTTTGGCTGTCTTGGGAGGTTGGATCGTTGCCCTGCAGCTAGGAACGCCTTTAGCAGGCGACTGGCCTTCTCCAGAAATCCTCGAAAAGAAGGCGAGTTTGAAAGAGGTACAGTAGAAAAAGGCCCCTCAGAAAAAACCATCCTTCAGAACTGTGGGAGGAAAATCTATATCCGCCCGGACCAATTGGCCAAACTGACCCGCCCTACCGTCTGCATCCTAGATATTCAGCATCCAGACCGAATTTATGAGCAGTTCCGGACTCTCGCCAAGCCGATCGAACAGTGCTACGCTTGCCCCTTCCAAAGACGGATAGCAGAAATTTCCGACCTCCAGACTATCGTAGTCCATGCCACCGAGGTAACCGGCCAAGACCTGGATCAGACCCAGATCAAGGCGATTCAAGGCGATTTTAATTGGTGGCCCAAGCAAGTCGCTGCCACGGGAAGTCAATGAACGATTTCATGCATTTCCGGCATACGAAGATTCCGATCTTGGGTATCTGCGGAGGTTGCCAGTTGATCGCACGAGCCTCCGGGGCAAAAGTGGGCCGGATGTGGAAGCTCCAGCCCCACGAACCGGATCCACATTCAAAATACCATCCCGGCTGGTTTAAGTAATGGGGATTTATGCCGATCCAGCTCTTGAAGCCGGATCCGCTTTTTGCCAACCTGCCTGAAAACCCTATTTTCCGAGAATTCCACGCCTTCCAGATCCTAAAGCCGCCTAAAGAGTTCGAATTGCTGGCTTGTAGTCAGGAGTGTCGAATCCAAGCGATCACACACCGAATCGGCTTCTTTACGTTGTCCAATTCCACCCAGAACGCTACGACACGAAGCATCCCCATGGCCGGGTGGTGTTAGAGAATTTCGAATTTCTTCCGGCTGGCCTTGGGCCCTTCTGGGACCAAACTGGCCACGTACTCGGAAACTCCAAAAAACCTAGAGGGCCCCGGGCTGTGCAAAATGGCATTTGCTGTTCAAAATGGTGTTTGTCCATCTGTTCCTTTGGGGTTTTGGGGCAGCGGGAGCACAGGCATGAGTGCGCCATAGCGTGGGTGTTCTTTTTCAGGTGGTCTGGAGCCCGGTTGCCAGAGGGAAAAGATGGCCCTTGGGGCAACCAGCTGAGGTTG
>JANXAQ010000321.1 GCA_025062105.1 Thermoguttaceae bacterium | reverse complement strand
GCTGTGCCATTAGGCTGAGACTAACATTTCAGCCAAATGGCGCACTGTGTCATTCCTGCGCAAGCAGGAATCCAGGTTTTTTTCTGAGTATATCTCTGCTGGATTTCTGCCATCCCGGGATGACAATATAGGTTCTTTCCTCGGCTAAACTAGGCAGATTTTTCATTCGGCGGAAGTGTTACGGCTAAGATTTGGCAAATTCTGGGTTTTTCAGGAGGGAACGACCATGGCTTATGTAATTCCGAAGCTTCCGAAGTTGCCCAAGGCGGGTAAAAAGGAGGTTTATTTGGTTGCCAGCGGGGATTTGCGCGAGTCGGCCAATCGAGTTTGTTGGGAGGCCCAGCAGGCCATGGAGACCGCCTTGACCGAAGCGGTGGCAGCGTGCGGCTATAAGTTGGTGCGGGCTCATCCCTACAAGCCGGACAAAGGCCACGGCTTTATCAGCTCCCAACGGGAGGGGATGGAAGTGTTTAGCCGACTGGATCCGACAGCCCGGCTTATTGTGGCCGAGGCCGTCTGGCAGTACTCCCATCATGTACTGGCCGGCCTAATGCATCATAAGGGGCCGATCCTTACGGTGGCCAATTGGTCGGGCCAATGGCCCGGCTTGGTCGGCATGTTGAATCTGAACGGCTGCCTGACCAAAGCAGGTGTGCCCTACTCCACTCTCTGGGCTGAGGATTTCCAAGAACCCAGCTTCCGCAAAAACTTGCAGCGTTGGCTGGAAAAGGGAATGGTTAAACATGATACCAGCCATGTGGTGCCGCTCCGGAAGGTAAAAATCCCGGCCGCGGAGCGGCGTTTGGGCGAAGCCTTGGCCGAACAGCTTCAACGCCAAAAAGCGATCATGGGCATTTTCGACGAAGGCTGCATGGGTATGTACAACGCCATTTTGCCCGATGAACTGTTAGCGCCGATGGGTGTTTTTAAAGAGCGACTCAGCCAATCGGCGCTCTACTACGAAACCATGCAGACGTCCGATGCCGAAGCCCAAGCGGTCCGGCAATGGTACGACCAGGCCGGCCTGCGGTTCATTACCGGCCCCAACCCAGAAACCGACCTGACCGAAGAGCAAATCCTCTTGCAATGCAAGATGTACATTGCTGCCCTGCGCATTGCCGACGATTTCGGCTGCGATCTGATCGGCATCCAATATCAGCAGGGGTTAAAAGACCTTCTGCCGGCAAGCGATCTGGTGGAAGGCACCCTGAACAATACAGACCGACCGCCGGTTCGGAGCCGGGACGGAAGCCGAGAGCTATACCCAGGCCAACCGCTGGTCCATTTCAACGAAGTAGATGAAGGCGCCGGCCTGGACGCCCTTTTGATCAACCGGGTGCATCGGGCTATGGGCCAGCCGGTGGAAACCACCTTGCACGATGTGCGTTGGGGCGATGTGGATCGGTCGGGCACCGTATCGGATTATGTATGGGTATTTATGATTAGCGGCGGGGCACCGCCAGCGCATTTTATCGACGGCTGGCGCGGCGCGGTCAGCGAACGGCAACCAGCCATGTACTTCCGCCTGGGCGGCGGTACGCTCAAAGGTATCTCGAAACCCGGTGAAATCATCTGGTCGCGGATTTACGTGCAGGATGGTCGGATCAACATGGACATTGGCCGAGGCGGCGTGGTCCAACTGCCTCCAGAAGAAACCCAGCGACGCTGGCAAGCCACCACCCCACAGTGGCCGATCATGCATGGGGTGCTTTACGGCGTAAGCCGAGATCAATTCATGGCCCGACATAAGGCCAACCATATCCAGGTCGTTTATGCTACGGACGCCCGAAGTGCAGACCGCGCTCTATTGGCACGGGCAGCTATGGCCGACGCATTAGGAATCCGTGTGTTTGTCTGCGGGACCAAAAAGGACGGCAAACCCTGGGCATAACCCCCTGGGAGGGCAGATGGGACGTCCACCGAGCTAGTCCCCTCAGTGGGCTTGGCCTTTGGACACGCCGGCCTCTCCCACTCCTGCTCGCTGTTATACACAAGCTAGAGTTCAGACGCTCGGACATCACTTTAGGCAAAGCAGGGAAACTCGTTGAACAACGCAGAATGGATCAAATAAAAAATATAGATAAACCTTTTTCTGAAACTAAAGATCTACTGATTTTCTAAATGATTTTTCCCAAATTGTGCAATGTATCCAAAGTAACCGTTAGCTTGTTTTGAAAGGTTGAATTATCCCCCTGATTGGGGCAATCGTTTGCTGCTGCTGTGAGGGTGAATCCATCCCAAAGATGTGTATAACAGCGAGCCCACTCCTGGGAGAGATGTTCTCCCGGACGGGACATCCAGGCTCCCAGGAGCTTCTACTGTTTTGGCTGCAAGAATTTTACACAAACCGGCATACTCACCTGGATTTGGTGGCCGGTGGGCGTTAGTTGGCCGGTCTGGGCGTCGATCCGAAATACTACCACATTGTCCGAATCCTGGTTGGCGGCCAGAAGGTATTGGCCGGTTGGATCGATGCCGAAGTTGCGCGGGGTACGGCCCTGAGTGGATTGGTGGCCTTTGGCAGTAAGTTTGCCGGTGGCCGGGTCGATGGCAAAAATGGCCAAACTGTCATGGCCTCGGTTGGAACCATACAGAAACCGACCTGACGGATGCACTTGAACTTCGGCAGTGGTGTTGCTGCCGGTAAAGCCTTCCGGCAACGTGGAAACGGTCTGGATCGGTTCCAACCGGCCTGCATCGGCCTGATAGCTGAAGGCGGTAATGGTGGAGGCCAGTTCGTTGATTACATAGGCGAACCGGCCTGTGGGATGGAAGGCAAAATGCCGAGGACCAGCCCCAGGATCCACTTTCACCCAGGCAGGTTCGTGCGGAGTGAGTTTGCCGCTTGGTAGGTCCAACCGATACATGAACAGTTTATCCACCCCCAGGTCAGCGGCGATGACCAATTTGCCGGTAGGATCGAAATGGACCGAATGGGCGTGCGGGCCTTGTTGACGCTGTGGATGCACGCTGGAACCGGTATGTTGGATGACGGAAACCGGCTCCTTTAATCGGCCGTCTTCGGCAACGGGCAGACTGGCGATGCTGCCGCCGCTGTAATTGGCCACCACGACATATCGGCCCGTAGGATCGACCGTCAGATGGCAGGGGCCTGGGCCGCCAGAAGGTTGCTGGTTGAGCAGTTTCAGAGTGCCGTCCGGTTGGATGGCCAGGGCGCTAACGGCCCCTTGCTTTTTGCCCTGGAAATCGCCCATTTCGCCCACAGCATACAACCATTGGCCACTGGGATGAATGGCCAAAAACGAAGGATTGGCTAGCGGAGCAGCCAGGCCCTTCAGTTCCAATCGGCCAGCCCGAAGGTGTAGCTCGGCCAGGTAAATGCCTTGGCTGGTTTTTCGGGTATAAGTGCCCAGATAGACCCAAAGGCGGTCCGGCTTTTGGGCTGGCGGCTTTTGGGCGGTCGAGCTGCTAGCCCCAGTGCCCGTATCTGCCGCATAGCTCCATACTGAACAAATTACTACTATTATTCCTATCCAGGAAACTAGTGCAAAGATAAGGCCTAGACTTTTAAAAACCATCGGCTTGCTCCTTGGAAAGTTTCGGAGAAATTCCTGCACCTGGACTTTAACCTTTTGGTAACTTCTTTTATTTCAGGGAGTTAGGCTTCGAGGCTTCTTGGTTCAGCCAATCTCCCAAATCCAATATTTTTAAAGGTTAAAACGTCCGAAGGGAGCTGCACCCTAAAAAGGGCAAAACCCAAGCTGCACGAGGCCAAATAACAGCCCTGGGCTCTGGTGAAAATTTATCCCTAGCCTGGGGAGGTTTTGGCCATGGTGGTCGGTTTTGCTCCGGTTTTGGTGGAAGCAAGCACTCCAAGAGGTAATGGTGTCAACAAGAGCCAAAGCCTTCCAGGGGCCCAGGGGAAGACCTCTGAGGATTTGAGCAACATCAGTTGGCTATCGGTTCTCCTCTAGATAGGGGTTTCGGATTCGGCGGGGCTGAATGGCTGCAGTGCTGGAAATGGGTTGCTTTTCGCCCCCAGGAGCCTTGGTAGAGGCTGAACCAGCGCCTTCTGCCCCATCGGATGTCAGATAAGGATTGACGATCCGGATGGGCTGAGGGGTTTGAGCGGCGCTGGGGGGTGGTTCTCCTATTCCGGTCCCTACAGCACCGATGAAGGGGGGCTTGCCCCTTGGCCCGAAACCCACGACATACGGATTCTGGATGACCATCGGTCGTGGCGGTTCCACAAGCGGCGTTTGCACCCAGGCCGGATAGGCAAACGGACTCCATCCATACGGCCGACCGATCGGCTGCGTGTAATAGACCGGCGGATGCAAAGCAAAATAGGGCACATGCTCCCGGCTGTACACGGATCGGCTCCAATCGGCCCAAATTAGCACTGCTTCCGAAGTACTTTGTCCGGGATGCCAGGCCCAGAGCGGAGAAACTGTACTGTCCAGCCCAAGCCCGGCTCCAATCAGTGTCCACAAAGCAACTACTCTCCGAAAGAAAATGACTCTGTTGAAAACTTTTCCAGTCGGACGCCTAAACCCACCAAAACGGAAGCCAAACCGACCCAGATGGGCAACATCCCGCCAGCGTGCCGATAAACTAACTAATTTCTGGAGGAAAATCCCAGCCCCTTTCGCTCCTCTGGCAATACTCATAAGACGCCTCCTCCACGGTGCAAAGCCAAGGACTATCCCTCCCCGCCTCCCTCTGGAGGCAGTCCCCACCGGAGGGCCCACTTTAGGGAGTTTCTTTTTAGAGTAATCCCCGGCCAAGAGAATACAAGCCCTTGGACAATCAAATCTTCTAGAGAGCGTTGGGGAACGGAGGGATGGGAAACTTTTCGGCCAGAGGGTAGCCGGGGCCTACCCGTATGGGGTACTTTGTTACCCTATCTATCTGAGCTAAGGGGGAGGGGAATCTCAAAAAAACCTGGAGGGGTCGGTCCCACCCGGACCGCACAGCGGGGAAAGTCGTCCCTCCAAGCCAGCAAAAGACCGATTGTTCATCAGGAGTAGCTTGATCGGTTATGGGAGCCGAAGTTGTTCCAATGCCTCTTGGGAAGGCGGGCCAAGGGGTTCAAGGGGATAAGGTTTTTCCGTACCTTCGACCTTCGGGATTCCAAAGACGATCTGCCCGGGATCGGGCGGCAGGGAGGGCCGTTCACAACCGCCCAACCAACTTCCTGCCAGCACTGCCGCCGTCAGCATCCACCATCCGTACCACCAGAAACCGCCGATCTTTACTGTAAACCTTCTGGCTATCATCGGAACTGGCTTTCAGAAGCATCTGGACTGATTTAGCGATTCAGGATGTGCGACTTCCTTTTTGTCAAGAAGATTGGCTCTGGTGAAACTTTTTTGGTCGAAGGTCTAAACCCAGCTAAAACCAGCCGGCATGGGCAAATCCCTCTTATTAGAGGTTGTCTTAAAAGGAAGAAGCCAATCTACCTTTTCCAACGGTCGGTAAAGGCTCTAGGTAGCCAAAGTGCCCAAATCCTGGGCTGTAGCTCCTCCTAGTGGTAGAAACAACTTGGCAGCCGAGTGAGCCTTTTCAGACAGCCTCTTAGCTCGACTTTTGTCATTTTTCCTAAGTCTTTTTGTTTCCAGTAGTTACGACGAGACCTTCTTTTGTTCACACAATTTCCTAAGTCCAATAGTTACAAGGACTTATAGTTTTCCCCTTCCGGGAGAAGGCCTAAATTGGCAAAAGTCGAGCTTAGGTGTAGATAACCTTTCCCAGAGTCAAACAGAGTCTGAATATGGAAGGAAAACAGCTTGGCAATCGTTCCTCTAAGGAAAACAATATAAAGCAAACCTTTTGGCCGGGGAATAGGCGGGGGGCAGGAGGGGTTGGTGGCTGTAGCCGGCTGATGGGCGGCCAAAAGCATTCCCCATTAGCGGTCCGTTTGGAAGCCAACGGAACCATGGAGCATGGCAAGCTGACCGAAGCATTGAAGGCAGAGGCCCGGCAGTTGGGCTTTGACCTAGTGGGGGTTTGCCCGGCGGGTCCGCCCCCGCATTTAAAGGCATTTCAGCAGTGGCTTCAGGCCGGCTATGCAGGCCAGATGCACTATTTCCACCGGCGGGTCTTGGCATACGAGCACCCCCGCTTTCTCCTAAAGGGGGTGCGGAGCCTGGTCATGCTTGGCATGAACTATCGGACTGTAGAGCCACAGGCCACAGCGACAGGCCAGGGGCGCATCTCCCGATACGCCTGGGGCAGCGATTATCATGAGTTGATCCGGCGTCGGCTGCGCCGTCTAGCCCAGTGGTTGGTCCAACAGGTCCCGGAGGCCAAAGTGCGTGGTGTGGTGGATACTGCACCGCTTTTGGAGCGCTCGTTTGCCCAACAGGCCGGGCTTGGCTGGATCGGCAAAAATACGGTTTTGATCCATCCTCGGCTGGGTAGTTATCTGTTTTTGGCCGGCTTGCTGACTACGGTGGAATTAGTGTACGATGAACCGTTCGATCGCCAGCATTGCGGCCGATGCCAGGCCTGCTTAGATGCTTGTCCCACCGGTGCGTTGGTGGCCCCTTATGTGCTGGATGCACGTCGATGTATTAGCTATCTGACGATTGAACTCCGCCAGATGCCGCCACAAGAACTTCGACTCAAAATGGGTGATTGGCTGTTTGGCTGCGATCGGTGCCAGGAGGTTTGTCCCTGGAATCGTCCTCCGGTGGTTTTGGAAGAAAGGGGACGATATGAATCAGGGAAGGTCTCTCAGAACTGGGAGTCATGGAACCACCTCCCAGTAGTTTCGGAGGAAGCGGCCTTTTACCCTGGACCAGGCTGTAACCCCGCCAATGCCGTGGAAATCCTTGGTTTAACTGAGGACCAATTTCGCGAACGATTTCGGGGGAGTCCACTTTGGCGAGCTAAGCGAGCTGGCATTTTGCGGAACGCCGCCTTGGTGCTGGGCAACCGGCCGTCCGAGCAGGGCCTTGCTGCCCTGTGCCAGGCACTGCAAGACAAGGATCCTATGGTACGGGCTGCTTGCGCCTGGGCCTTGGGTCGATACCCAGACCCGAAAGCCCGATACGCCCTTCAACATGCTCTTACTGCCGAACGGGTGGAACAAGTCCGGCAAGAAATTCAGAACAGTTTGCAAGATCTCCTCTGCTAAGGGGTAAGGCTACTGTCAACCGAAACAGCGACATTGCCTTTCGGCATTGTGTATGTTACCTAAATCGGCCAACCGAGTGCGGTTGTTGCTGTGTTTGGCCTCCCTGTGAAAGGGCCTGTAAGAGCAATGGTCTAACTCTTTGTAACTATTGGACTTAGATGCTGTTCTGAAATTGGGGTTTGGGGAACCTCTGCATAATTTAAAGGGGATATTTTATTATATACCATTTTGGCTGGTCGTCCCCTAACAGAACATCCAGGGGCGACAGCATGGTAGCACCTAATAGATAGCAGGTGTCCGGGTAGGACAACCGGAAGGCAGAGAATCGAAAGTTCACTATACGTTCAGGATTTGGCAGAGGTTTCTTTGGTAGTTTTCGATAGGTTTTGGTTGACCAGCTGTTTGGAGACTCCTTAAAAGTAGGATTGGTGATTCTTAGTGGAGGGGAACTTACTTTCATTATAGAAGATGGTTTTCAGGATAGCCTCTAATAGCGGTCAGTTAAGCGCATCGGGACCAATCGGGGTTGGGTTTGGGCATGATTTCGCGAGGGATGTTTTCCTGGAGTTTTTCGACTTCAGCTTTGGCGGCGGCTACCGCCTCTGGGGTGGGATGGGCCTCAATGGTAACCTGGAAGGTACGGCTGGCGGCCGGGGGCAGGATAACGACCCGACCTTTAGTCTTCTCGAACGATTTATTATTCGGGAAATTGGTGGCCGGTTCCAGACCGGTTACATAGCCGTCAATGGCCGCCTCCCGGTTCTTCCACTGGATGAAATAGGGAAGTTGTCGTTTGTTGAACGAGACACTCACCCCCCGACTGGCCGAGGCATTGTGCAAGAGAACCTGGGTTTGGCCGTCCGGATCGGTCGCCAAATCATAAAAGAAACAGGCCTCCGGCGCTCCCGGAGTTTCTGGGCCGTAGGTATCCCAATCCGGGAGATTGCCGACTGCCACATCGTTATGCGGGGCCATGCGATGGAAGGCGACGACCAGCTTGGCTCCCGGTTCCAACAAAGGCACCCCGACATTGATATGATAAAGCAGTTGTAGCTCGCCGGGTTCTGCCGAGATATTGGTGATTACATCGGTGATGGTAAAACTGGGCTGGCCCACGTGGGTAGTGATGGTCGAGGTCATGCGGAGCTTGTTGCCGAAAAGCCGAGCTTCATCCACCACCCCAACTACTGCAATCAGCCCCATCTCCCCATCGACGGTGAGATCTAACTTTTGGGCAGGGCAGTTGGCGATTTTGCCGTGCAGACCATATCGCAGTCGGCCATCTTCGTGGAATTCTGGTGCTCCATTGGATTCCAGGCCGCATCGGCAGACCAGTTCATCGAAACCGTCCAGCCAACCCAGACCGCTTGCCTCATTGAGTCGGACAAAGGCTGGGTGGACCGGGCCTTTGACCGGGGATTGCCAGCCTAGGGTCATATCGGCCAGCTTGGCCCGCCAAATACCCATCCCACGGGTGGGCACGACCACAAACCGTAAAAGCCCATTATCTACTTCCACCACATCGACTCCATCTCGCAGACCGCCGTAAAGTCGCCGCTTGACAATCCGATAGCCGGTAGCCGGACCACCGACATCCTCCGGCCCCACCGTAAAACATTCCACATACACGTCTTGGTCCACATCGATCAGCGTCCAACTTTTTTTCGACATGGTGATATTCCTCCTCTGGCAGGAAAATAGCCCGCCTCTGTCTAGCTTAGCGAACTACTCTGGATAACAAGAACATGAGAAGGTCTTTACCGGCTAGCAATCCACCCCCCCTATCTTCATTAATCTACGAAGCTAGGGAACCTCTGCATAATTCAGAGCATATATTTTTTATTTTTCCCATTATATCTGGCCCAATATATAGGGTGCTAGCCCTGCTAACACGCTATATATGGTAGGTGTTTGGATGCGGGAGCCAAATGCCTACCGAATCAGAAGTTCATGAAGTTCACTATATGTTCAGGGTTTTGCAGAGGTTC
>JANXAQ010000325.1 GCA_025062105.1 Thermoguttaceae bacterium | reverse complement strand
CTCGTCTTCGGCTCAAACGTCTGTAAAATCCCCGGCACCTGCTTGACTAGATCCGCCAACGCCTGCTCTTCAAACCGGAGTTGGTCACCTATTGCCGAGCAAACGCCCCAAGTGCTTAATATCCCCATAACCACAGCGGTGTGCATGGCGGCCTATTTCATACGATACCTTTTTCGCTCAGAGGATCCCCGTCCTCTTTCCTTCCCGTAGCCACGGAGAAAGAAACCGAAATCGGTGTGCTATCGCTGGGGCGCCAACGCTCCTAATATGCAAAAATCCGCATACTTAGCAAGGGGGACTTTCTTCGTAGGGTTGAACCTCGACTTTTGCCATTTTGGGCCTCCCCCTGGAAGAGGAATGTCCTAACTACTGGAAATGAAAGGAGTTAGGAAAATTGGCAAAAGTCGTATGAACGGGCCTCGAGATATTGCCCTGCCTAGCCTTTTGAGGGCATTTGGAAGGTGCAAATTGTGGAAAACGGTTTTTTTACACTTTTTCCGGTACGACAAACGGCGGTCGGGGAGGGCGGGTCAGCAAGGCGTCGGCCTGAGGATTATCCACGAATTTTTCTTTTTCCGGATCAAACGTCAATTTTGGTCCCAACGTATAGGTGGCCTTGCTTAGGTCGATGTCTAGAGCGTTTTGCAGATTCTGTTTGATCGCCTCCCAAGAGCTCCGGACTTCGGGCACATCCATTGGAAAGCCGGTCGGATCTTGGCTGAAGGGAACTGGAGTGCCCAGTCGATAGGAGATGTTGCCCAGATGGCAGAGGGCCGACGACAGGTGCCCATGCAAAATGTCGGCGTTCAGATCTTCGACTTTTCGGCTCCGAACGGCTTGGATGAAGTTGGCGAAGTGATCGCCGGGCTTGATGTCAATGTCAAAATTAGGTAGAGGTTCCGGTTTGTTTTTGCCTTTGGGGTAGAAAGCCCCAGCGGTGATCATGCCTTCTTCGCAGTAGAACTCGTTGGTAACTTGGGAGGGGATCTCTTTACCGTCTCGGCCTTTTTTGCCGACCAGCCCTCGGACCTCAAACACCAGCAGCACATCCCCGTAGTCATACACGGTCAGATGCATGTTGGGGGTTTGGCCTTGGTCTTTGAAGTCGGGTTCGTTGACCCATCGGCCGCCCAAGGAGACGATGGTTTTGGGGAGTCGATCGCCGATGGCCCATCGGGCGATGTCCATCTGGTGAACGCCCTGATTGCCGATCTCGCCGTTGCCGGTGTCCCAGAACCAATGCCAGTTGTAGTGGACTAGGTTTTCGTGGTAAGGTTGTTTTGGTGCCGGACCGAGCCACAGATCGAAATCCAATTCCGGCGGCGGATCTTTGATTGGCTTAAAGCCGATGCTCCACCGCGGCTTGGAGGCGTAGCCTTTGGCTACCAGGAGTTTACCGTATTTGCCGCTGCGGACGGCAGCCACCGCAATAGCCCATTTGCGGTCCGATCGGCTTTGGGTACCGTGTTGTACAATGCAGCCGTATTTCCGGGCCGCCTCGATACATTTGCGACCTTCGAAAACCACATGGCTGGCCGGCTTTTCCACATATACATCCTTCTTCGCCTGGCATGCCCAGATGGTCATCAGCGAATGCCAGTGGTTGCAGGTGGCAATAGAAATGGCGTCCAGATTTTTGTCTTCCAGGGCTTTCCGGATGTCTTGGAAACATTTGGGGACATTGCCGCCTAACTGTTTTACCTGCGCCACCCGGGCCTCAAACAGCCGGCTATCCGGATCGATCAAATGGGTTACCTGTACCCCTGGCATCTTCGCAAAAGCCCGGATGTGGTCACTGCCTCGGCCTCGGATTCCCGCCACCCCAATCCGGATGACGTCATTGGCGCCCAACACGCGGCCAGAGGCTTTCGTGCCGGCAATAATAAAACTGGTAGCAAAACCGGCTCCAGCCTGCCTAACAAATTCACGGCGGGATAATCTGCTCATCCTTTGGCTCCTTTCGTTTAACTAGCAGAACAGAGACCTCAATAGGAGGGAAAATTTGTTCTATAGGTTGGAAAATTGGGCAAGCAGAGTTTTCCCTCGCCACTCAGGTAGGACAATTTAGAAGGGGCTGAAGTGATTCCTGTGCCCTTTGGGGGATAGGAGCAACTCTCATTTTAGTAAAGGGAGCTAATCTACTCGAACAACTCTCCCCCGCTTCTCAATCTGCCTTCTGGAGGGACAAAATTATTGTAGTGTTCTAGACTCCCTTGTGCAAGAGGCGCAATGATGTGGGGAAATTGGGAGTTTCAGGTAAGCACTCGGATTCAGTTTGGTTGGGGTTCGGCCAGCAAGCTGGCGCAGATGCTGCGCGAGTGGGGCCGGCGGGTTTTTTGGATCGGTTATCAGAACCCGGGTGCCTTGGCAAACATATATAAAAATTTACGCTGCCAACTCCGCCAAGCCGATCTAATGGTAGAAGAATTTTTCGAGGTGGTTGGAGAACCGGACGTTGCCTTGGTAAACCGGGCGGCAGAGGCCGCTCGGAGCTTCTGCCCAGAGCTGATTTTGGCTATCGGCGGCGGCAGTGTACTGGATACGGCCAAAGCAGTGGCCGCCTTGGCCCGGAGGGAAGGCCGATTAGAGGAGTATCTGCCCCTTCCGACGGGTACCGGCCTGATGGATCCCCAGCCAACCATTGGCACCTCTGCCTCAGCCATGGAGCAGGGACAGACCACGGGCCCAGCTACTAGCATGAGGCAGACACCCGTCCGGGTTTCGACTTCTGCTCGGCCCATGGATCAGGCTCTGCCGATCATCGCCGTGCCCACCACGGCGGGCACAGGCAGCGAAGTTACCTCCCTGGCAGTTTTCCATTGGCAAGACCCCGCTGGCGATGAAATGCCAATGAAACTGACCCTGGCTTCCAAAGCTCTGTTGCCGAAAGTAGCGGTGGTGGACCCGGCATTGTCGGCCAGTTGTCCGCCGGAGCTAACGGCTCGCTGTGCCGCGGACGCTTTAGCTCATGCTATAGAGGCCTCCATGAGCAGACGCACTAGCCCCTTGGTTCAACTGCTGGCAGAAGAAGCGGTTGTGCAGATTTTTACCCATCTTCCGGTAGTTTTGACCCAGCCTATCGATCGCCGAGCCCGGGAGGGATTAGCTTTGGCTGCTCTGTTGGCTGGCATCGCCTTGCAGCAGGCTGGTGCTACCTTAGCTCATGCCATGGCACATGCCCTGGGCGCTCTGACCGGCCTACCCCACGGGCTGGCAGTAGCTATATGTACCCTTACCGCTCTCCACTATAATCTGCCCGAAGTAATTCCCCTAGCAGCTCGCTGGGCAAGCCGACTGGGACTTGCCGGCCAACACCAAGAACACCTCGCCCAAGCGTTCCTGGACCGGCTCCACCAGCTATTCCAACAAGCAGGCCTACCACAGGGAATCAAACTGCCCGAATGGTCCACCTCAAATCACCCAAAGGTACCAGCCGATCTGGTTCTCTGTCTACCACAGAAACTGCCAGAGCCTGCTTGTGATTGGACCGGTCTACTTGCCCAAAACGCCTTCCAGAGCACTTCAGTAGCTTTGAAACTGAACCCCCGGAAAATCACCCAAGACAGTTTGGCCATTTTATTCCGCCAAATCCTATTGCCCATGAAAGGCCCTGCAGCTGGATAGGCCTGGTTGCTCCTTTTTGAATAGATAGCTCCTGGACGGTCTTTGGGCAGAACCTCTCCCATGTAACCGGCATGCCCGGATAACAGCCCGAACTTCGCCGAGATATGATGGCGGCATCCCTAGGAGCGTCGAATTGACCTGGTTACCTGCTTCTGAAAGGCCCCTGGGGTCCGGTGGACCCACCCGCCCGCTTGGCTTGGCAACCGGCATACTGCAGAATTAACCACGCTCATAAAACAAAGGCCCTGGAAACAATAACCTTGCTCCCAGAGCCTTTTCCATCGGAAGGACCGAGCAGCCTCCCGATCTAGAACTAATTTTTAGGAGGTTCAGGAAGCCCTTTCAGGTTTTGCTCCGCAGTTTCCTAATTCCGATACCGCTTAACTTCTTTGCCCCAAAGTTCGCCCCTTAGCTTACCAGTCGAATCCTCCGAAGATGTTTGGCCGAAGGGTCAGAGTCCGAAGTCCTGGTCCGCTAATCTCATATCCTCCTAACACGTTAGGCCGAGCTGTCCACCTTTGGTTCCGCGGTCCTATAATCTCGAAGCCTCCTAAAATACTCCGTTGGGTGCTCCATCTCTGGCCGCCTGGGCCCGTAATATCGAGGCCTCCGAAAACATTCGGTCGGCTGCTCCAAGTCTGAAGACCTGGGCCGATCGTATCAAACCCTCCGAACACATTTGGCCGACTACTCCAGGTTCTACCTCCTGGGCCGGTAATGTCAAAACCGCCGAAGATATTAGGTCGGCTGCTCCACTGGGCCCATGCTTCTGCCGCAGTAAAAACCACTAGCACTGTCAACAGCACAGACCAGCTCCGCATCGTACCTCCTCCTTCAGACCACTACGTTGCCTTCCGGAAAGCTCCCCGTGAGCTTTCTCTATACTTATACTTTTATGCGTAAAACCGGCCCCAAAAGCTGCCAAGAATTTGAAAACCTTTTAGGAAACCTAAGGAGTGGAGGCGAAATCTCATCCCAACGTAAAGGCACAAACTTGATCATCTTAGTGCTCTTTTGGCCCCCTGCCCATTTTCGCCTTCTGGGGGTTCGCTTGGCTTCGGCTAGGTTGGGAGAATGGACCTTGCCGTTACCCAGGGATGGCTGGTAGACTCATTGCCGCTCGTCCCCCTCCAACATTAGCACTGCTATCTACGCATGCTTTCAGAGGACGTGCAGGCTCGGCAAGCCGATTGGAGCTGGTAGATCAGCAATGGGCATCTACGCATCTTTTCAGAGCCACAAGATGTTGGGGTAAAGGACTCGCCCAGGCCTCCACGTTTTGGAGGAGAAAGCCGTAGTTAGAACCAATGTCACTTTCACTCTCATGCCGGAGTTTTACTGGCCTTCGGCGTGGTGGATCCATTGGCGGAGTCTGGCTTGGGCAAAGGCCCATTTGCGGTGGGCAGTCCGCTCCGAAATGCCAAGGGCCTGGGCCACCTCGGCCATCGTGTACCCGCCAAAAAAACGCATCCGGACCAGTTCGGCGGCCTGGGGGTCCTCGGCTCCCAGACGCTCCAGATGGGCGTCCACCTGCAGGATCTCTTGGCAGCGTTGGTGGAGGGTTTGGGCCTGGGGCATGGCCTCGGCTGGCGGCGTGCGCTTTTTAGCCAGACGCTTTCGCGCATAATCGACCAGCACCTGTTGCATGGCCCTGGACATAGCGCCGAAGAAGTGCCGACGGTCTTCAAAAGCCGGTCCTTCCCCACCGCCGAAAAGTTTCAGATACGCTTCATGCACTAGGACGGTCGGCTGCAACAGGCAATCGGCTGCCTCCCCGCGCATTTTCAGGTCAGCTACCCGCCGAAGTTCTGTATAGACCATCTCAAACAGCAGTTCCTGCGCCCGGTTATCGCCTTGCTGAATCCGCCGAAGCAACTGGGTAATATGATGGGTTGTCTGACACATGATTTTGACCAGGTAGATTCGCTTCCTATGTGTGAGTAAAGTGTTTTGGGCTAACTACTATTCCACTAAGTTGGAGAAGCATATTAGTTTAGAGCCTCTCACAAAATGAGCTTTCCTGCCACCTTCCGGGGGGTGCAGGTGCCAGCTTCGAACCATCTGGATTTTCATTTTGTTAGAGGTTCTTAGTGAAAAAGATTGTCCTGGACGCTATTGTTCAGAAAGGTTCTCTATGTTACGTGGTCCTAGGAGTTCTAACCCCCAACGTGGACGCCAAACGGCAAGTTGTTTGGGAAAGAGCTCTTCATTAGGAAAGGGGGGCAGTTCTCCTGTGGAAACAAGCCATTTCACTCGCCACTTCTCCGCTTGGGAGGTTTCTGCCCGTTGCTCATACCAGTGAATAAGAGTTTGGAGAATCAAACAGGCACATCGATGAAGAAAGCCTATTTTCTCCATCCCTAAAGCCGCTTCTTCACAAGCAAAGATCGCCTTTTCGGTTTCTTTCAGTTTCATGTAGGTTACTGAAAGGTTATATAAAACTAAGAGCGTATCCGGATGCTCTGAACCATTTTTTCTTACAGACTCCTCATAGACTTGTATCAATAAAGCGAGGGCTTCCTGTAATTGTCCTAATTCCCGGTAGGCGACGGCGAGGTTATGAAGAGTTCCTAACGTTTCTGGTTGGTCGGCTCCGAACCGAAATATTTTCGCCTCCCGGACTTGGATGAGTCGCCGAATAGCTTCCGAGAGGTTTCCCTTAACCAGATAACCAATAGCCAAATTATCTAACGTGGCCAAACTATCCGGATGAGTAATCCCAAGATTATTTTGTTGAAATGCTGCTACCTTTTGGAGCAGCTCTATGGCCTCCGAGAGTCTCCCCATTTCCTGATAGGCGGTGGCCAAACTGACAATGGCGGTCAGCGTATCTGGATGTTCCGGGCCTAGCTTTTCGTTTCTGAGTTTACAGACTCGTTCTAATAGAGCAGTTGCTTCCGATACCAAGCCAGCTTCTAGATAAGCTAGGGCTTGATTGTTAAGAGCTGTCAGCGTCTCCAAAGAATCTTCTCCAAATGTTTCCAAAAAATCTTGACGGAGCCGATGGTGAAGCAGAATCGCTTGTGGAAGTCTGCCAACATCCTGATACGCCACGGCCAGATCGTGAAGCACAACCGTCCTGTGTTCGGATATGCCATGGGGATTTTGGTAAGCGTCTCGGAGTTTTTCGTAAAGAGTAATTGCCTTAGGATGTTCTCCTAACGTGTGGTATGCTTTGGCTAGAAGATGCCTGACCTTCAAAGTTTCAAGGTGGCTGGTGCCAAGCTGTTGTTCTCGAAGGGTATGCGCTTTTTCCAAAATCTGAATTGCCTTTTCAAGTTCGCCTAGTTCGAGAAGGAGATTTCCTAAAATCACTTGTAACTGACTTATTGTGCGGGGATCCTCCAGAGTGGCTTTTTCCAGTTGGTCCCCCGCCCACTCCACCGCTTCGGCCAATTGTTTCCCTAAAGAAAGCACCCCCGTTTCTGCGTTCCGAGGGTTAAGACGCGTGAGCACAGAACCTAATACTTCAAGGCTTTTCTGGAGGTGAGAAAGACGTTGTTCGGCCAGGCGATGTGCTTTTTGGGCTGCTTGTTTTTGGGCTTCGGCATCTTGGCGGGCAAGCCGTTCGGCCTGAGCGGCTGATTCGGCTTTTTGGCGTTGGGCTTCGGCCAGGGCTTGTTGACGTTGGGCTTCGGCGGCAGCCTGTTCAGCAGCGGCCTGCTGGTGCAAGGCTTCGGCCGCCTGACGTTTCGCCTCCAGAAGGCCTAAGGTAGTGCCCACCAGGCCCATGGCCAGCGTGGCAATCACCGCTCCTACCGCTGCCAAAATCCCCCGATGCCGATGCACAAATTTTCGCACCCGATAGCCCATGCTGGGCGGTGCGGCACTGACCGGCTCATGCCGAAGGTATCGGCCTATGTCCTCTACCAGGGCCGTAACGCTCGGATAGCGGCGGCCCGGCTCTTTCTCCAAACAGCGAAGCACAATCCAATCCAAATCTCCTTGCAAGCTGTGGACCAAGGCCGACACCGTACTCCCACGCCTCTGGGCAATCGTAGAGGCATCTTGGGCCTGGGCAACCCGCTGGCTTGGCCGGATCGGCTCTCGATGCCGAATCCATTCCACCTGGGCCAGAAGGTCGCCAGCAGCTTCCGAAAGATCTAGCGGCGTAAACCCAGTCAAAAGCTCATACAGGATCGCTCCCAAGCTATAGATATCGGCTCGGGTGTCGATTCGCATGGGATCGGCACCGGCTTGTTCCGGCGGCATATAGGCGGGAGTGCCGAAAAAGGCACCCAACGTGGTTTCCACCGTTTGCGGTCCAACCCGCCGCTGGAGCGCCTTGGCCAATCCAAAATCAATCACCTTGACCCGATAAGAGCCATCTTCCTCGTAGGCCAAAACATTAGCTGGTTTGAGGTCCCGATGGATGATGCCTTTTTGATGGGCATGTTGGATGGCCAAACAAAGCTCTAAAAACAAGGTCAAACGCTCTTGGATGCCCAAACGAAGATCATCGCAGAAGCGGGTCAGGGGTTTGGCGGCCCGAACCAGTTCCATGACATAAAACGGCCGGCCGTCCGGCAGCAAGCCGCCGTCATAAATGCGGGCAATGTTCGGATGATCCAAAAGGGCCAGCACCTCTTGCTCTTGCAAGAATCGGGCAGCCAGGCCCTGGGCTTCTGGGCCGCCCGACCATCGGAAAACTTTCACCGCTACGGTCCGATGCAGCGGCTGATGCTGCTCGGCCAAATACACGCTGGAAAAGGCCCCGCCCCCTAAAAGCCGACGGATTTTGTAAGGGCCGACGGCCTCCAGCCGGGTCTCGTCCAACGCCAGGTCCTGCGTCTCCTGCTCAGGCCCAACTGGCACTCCAGACGCCGGCGAGGGCAAAAACTCCTCGGCCTCGGACGGCCCCTGGAGGTCTTCGGCCGGCATCTGCGAGGGCTGCAATAGTTCTTTAGCAGGGGTTTCTAAAACCCATGCTTTTGAGCCGATTCATAGGCCGCCACCAGCGCCCGAAGTTCTGCCTCCAACTGGGGATCGCCTTCGGCGAGCTCCGGGATGGCCTCGTGCCAGTGTTCCGATGGAAACTCATCCAGAAGACGTTGGAAAAGCTCCTGCGCCTTGCCTGCTTGCCCCATCGCCGAACTTTCCGGAAGCGGTTGCTGAAAAAGCAAAGCGGAGAGAGTCGCACCTTCCCAGGTGGAACCAGGTGGAATTAAGCTGGCAAGATACTAAACAATTTTTAGTGTAGCCTGAGGGGTCTGGCCCGTCAAGCAGGCTGGGGAAATACCCGAGGAGTTTATCGAAGGTGTCGGGCGGCGGCAGACCGATCATTGGCAAGGTTCCAGAAAAACAAAAGCAGGTCCTACCCTTGCCTTCGCTTGGTAGGACCTGCTGAGAATCGATGGGAAGTGGAGGAAAGCCGTTTTTGGCTAGCGAACGGTTGTCTTTCCTTTGGTTTTTAGCGAGGCGAAGTGTTCGGAGTTTTACGGGGATTTCCTACCCCCGAAATACTTCCTGTTACCTCCAAGACTGGCCATAGACTCGGGTACCATTGTTGTAGGTAGATCCCCAGATTTTGCCGGTAGGCGTCTGAATGCTCCAGCCACTGCCGGAGTTAGACGACCAGAATTTGGTTCCGCCGTGTAAGGGCCAAGAGGATCCCCGACTGGAAGGGAAATCCCATGTCTTGAAACCGCTGGCAGAGCGATAACTCCAGCCAGAACCCGAGGGACTACTCCAGTATTTGTAGCCTCCGAAAGAATAGGAATTGCCACCGGAGCCATACAGAGAACGAACCAATCCTGGCAGAGGCCGACATTAGCAGTGCCCCACAACAAGCCCTAGAACAACCAGTCCGATCGCCATGTGCCGATAGGACCTCTCCTTTTGAAAAGTAATCCTGAATGACACTGGAACTTTATCCGCCAGAAGCCCTCCTATTTCCCTGCCCCTGTCTTCCATAGATCTATGCGTAAAATATGCGTAAAAGAGGGCCTAGATATGCCAATAGATATGCCAAAAATTCTCCCAGAATGCCGATGGGCTACTCCGGGAAGCGGATTTGCCTAACTGGGGCGCTAAGCTCGACTTTTGCCATTTTTAAGCCTGTACCCAATGGGCTACGCTCTAACCCTTTGCGAGCATTAGAGTTAGGAAATTGCATGTACGAATGAGGGGGTGCTACGTAACTTTCGAGTACAAAAGGAGTTAGGAAAAATAGCAAAACTCGAGCCAAGAGGTACTGAAATTTTTTCTCACAACGATGATCCTATTTTCCCGGTACGACTTCCCCAAAAGATGGAAAGTCTTGAGGAGAGGATAGTCCAAGGGGTTATGGGTGGAGGAGAAAAGGCAAAATAGTTCTTTTGGGTAATTGGAACCGCCCACAGCTAGGGATTAGGGGGACTTTGAAGGAAACCAAAAGGGCCTCAACAGGCCGATCTGTTTGCGGCAGGAAGTTTACTAGGCGTTTTTTGCCGGATTCTCTCAAGCCGGTACCGAGCAGGCCATCCGATCCGCCCGGTGTAATTGGTTTGGCCGCCGTTTTTGGGACCTTTTTAGTTCTCTGTCTAGGTGGTGTTTTCGATAGGACAAGTCCTTCGGAAGCGGGAAAAACGTTGGGAAGCCGATTTTGGGCTCTATCTTGGCAGGGCTGGTGTCCGAAGAATTTCCTGCCCTCGCTTACTGTTTGGCCAGGGGCCCAGGAAATTGGAAGGGTTGTTCGCTCCCTGCTGTATGTAATAATTGTCATGACTACGGAAATCCGTTTCTGGGAACCGACCCAATGGGTTTTTACGCCGGGGCATCCTCTGCCGACGGAACCAATGGTTGAACGTCATCCTGCGCCTATCTTCACGCATACGTTGCCCTATGGGGCGATTGTCCGGGAGGATGGAGTGCAGTTTGTGGTCTTTAGCCGCTCGGCCACTGCGATGCGGCTCCTGTTGTATGATCGGGTGGAAGACCGGGATCCGACGGAAGTTATCGAATTTGACCCGGATTTGAATCGGTGGGGGGATATCTGGAGCATTTTTGTGCCGGGGCTAAAACCGGGCCAGCTATATCACTTCCAAGCCGATGGTCCGTATGATCCAGATCGGGGCTATTTATTTAATCCCAAAGCTCGGCTAATTGATCCGTATGCCAAGGCCCTGGCCGGTTGCTTTCAACCGAGCGACGACGGGATTATCAGACCCCCCAAATGTGTGGTTGTCAGCGATGAATTCGATTGGCAAGGAGACCGGCATCTGCGCCGCCCCCTGTCGGAGACGATCATCTACGAAATGCACGTCAAGGGGTTCACCCGCTCCCCATCCAGTGGGGTCAAATATCCCGGTACCTATTTAGGGGTCATAGAAAAGATTCCGTATCTACAGTCTTTAGGGGTTACAGCGGTAGAACTGATGCCGGTGCATGAATTCCCCATTAACGACATTACCGGTCGACCTCCGGCTCGGCCAAACTACTGGGGGTACGACCCGTTATGCTTTTTTGCTCCTCATCGAGGTTACGCCGTTAGCAAGGAGCCGGGGGCCCAGGTCCGGGAATTCAAAGAAATGGTCCTTGCCCTGCACCGAGCTGGCATTGAAGTGATCTTGGATGTTGTCTTCAACCATACGGCCGAAGGTAACCACGAAGGCCCTATCCTGAGCTTCAAAGGACTGGAAAACCGTGTGTATTACATGCTGGAAGGCGGAGGGAAATACTACCGAAATTACAGCGGATGCGGGAACACCCTCAACGGCAACCACCCGGTGGTCCGAGAGATGATCTTCCATTGCCTGCGCCACTGGGTCCACAACTACCACATCGATGGATTCCGGTTCGATTTAGCTTCCATCTTGAAACGAGACCAAGATGGCAATCTGCTTCCTAATCCCCCGGTAGTCGAACATATTGCTGAGGATCCCCTGTTGGCCGACACCAAAATCATTGCCGAGGCTTGGGATGCGGCGGGAGCCTACCAGGTAGGCACCTTTGCCAATCTGCGGTGGGCGGAATGGAACGGCCGATATCGGGATGATGTACGGCGGTTCTGGCGGGGCGATCCGCAGACAGTAGGACTTTTGGCCACCCGGATTGCCGGCTCCAGCGACCTTTATCAACCCAGCGGCCGAAAGCCTTACCATAGCATTAACTTCATCACCTCCCATGATGGGTTTACCTTAAACGATCTTGTCTCCTATGAGCGAAAACATAACGAAGCTAACGGCGAAAATAACCGAGATGGCGAAAACAACAACTACAGCGCCAACTACGGCTGCGAAGGCCCCACCCGAAACCGAACCATTAACGCCATCCGCACCCGCCAGATCAAAAACATGTTGGCCACGTTGCTACTAAGCCAAGGGGTGCCAATGTTACTATTTGGCGATGAATGCCGACGTACCCAATGGGGCAACAACAATGCGTACTGCCAAGACAATGAGATTTCTTGGTTTGATTGGCGGCGAGTGCGCCGGCACAAGAGCCTGGTTCGGTTTGTCCAAGCTTTAATTGCTTTCCGAAAGGCGGAACCTACCGTCCGGCAGACCAACTTCATGACAGGCCGACCCCTCAGGCCAGGCGGCCTCCCAGATGTCAGTTGGTACAGCCCAGACGGCGGACCGATGAATTGGACTCGAGGGGAAAGCTCCTTGGTTTGCCTATGGGCCGCTGCTCCGAAACCCTCTGCTCTGTCTCCGCCCACGCATCATCTTTTAATGTGTTTCCATGCGCAGCCAGAAGGCCGATTCTTTACTATGCCCCGGGTGGCGTTGGGATTGCCGTGGCGACTGTTTGTCAACACGGCAGCCCCGCCCCCAGGAGACATCTATCCAGAACTAAATGGCCCCCCTCTTCCACCAGACGGCAAAATCTGGATGGAAGGCCGTTCGTTTGTCTGCTATGTGGCCTTAGATGAATCCAGCTAAGAAGCTGTCTAAAAAGAGATTTTGGCTATTCGGCTGCCAAATTCTTTCCACCATCAGGAGGAGCTACAGCCTAGGATTTGGACAGCTTGGCTACTCCTTTTCAGACAGCCTGCAGCCTGGCTCTGTGGAAAGATTGTCCGTAGCCTAGGGAGGTTTTGCCTATGCTCATCGGGTTTGGTGCAATTTTGGTAAGCTCCGTACTCCGACCGCAACGGTTTCAACAGAGCCACTGCTGGTCCTATTGCCGGTAGCAGACGGGTGGGCTAATGCAAGTTCACCGTAACTATTGGAACCTAAGCAGTTAGAAAAATTGGCAACATCCAGCTCGTCGCCCACAGTTCGACTGCAATGCGAAGGTTTTCCGAGGATTATTTTTCCGTCATCAAGCGGTCGAATTCTTCGACCGAAACGGCTGGGGCGGTAGTAAAGCTAATACCGGTCATTTTGCTTAGGCCCACCGATGCCTGCATCGCAGCCTCCACACTGGGCAGTTCCACGATGCAGACTAAGTCCCACGGCCCCAGCAAGGCATAAATCCCTTTGACCTGCCCACCTAGCTTTTCGATCAAAGCGGTGGCCTTTTTCGTCCGAGCCGCGCTAATCCCCTTCAATGCCTCCGTCGTGTACTTGCCCACCATCAAAAACGTCGCCATGACAAACCTCCTTTCATAAAAGAACCAATGCTTATGAGTAACACCAAAGAGCCTTTGGCCCCTTTTACTCCCACAGCCCACAGCCATTGCGAGAAAAATGTAACATTCCCGCCGAGTGTAGAACTCCGGCTCTCTTCCGAGCAAGAGCCTCTCGTTGCCGAAGGCTACGCCCTCTCCAGAGAAATAAAAGGCAGTTAAGTATATCAGTTTCCCCCTTTCCTCTCCCTCCTCCTGCAGGCTGACGGGAAGAAAATCGTTCCGCCGAACTGTGAGCTGTTCTCGATCCCGTTGATAGTGATACCAAATTCCCCTTCCCAGGAGAAGTCCCCCTGACAAGCCAGCCCGTTGGAGAAGTTTTCCCAGGCTCAGAGGGCCTTTTTCCTAGATCGACTTTTGACAAATCTTGGTAACTTTTTATCTCAAGCAGTTGGATCTGTGGGGGATTCTTTGGTTCAGTAAATCGCCGAGAGGCCGTCCTGAAATGGGGATTTTGGCAGCTTCCAGGGTTTTAGCTGCCTAGCTCTTCCCTGTCTTGAGATTTGTCATTTTTCCTAACTTGTTTTGCCTCCAAGAGTTACACTGGGCACTCCTTTAGTGAGCACAATTTCCTAACTCCAATAATTCCAAGCAGGTAGAGCTTTCCCCTTTCGGTAGGACAGCCAAAATGGCAAAAGTCGAGATCCCCTCGACACTCCGGAAAAAAATCGGGATTTGGGACATTCTAGGGAATTTGGGGGGAAACTGCTCATCATAGAAAATGGGCACCGCTGCATAATTCGGAGATATTTTTGAAACTTCTGCATAATTCAAAGGGGATATTTTTATAGCATGTTGGCTGGTTTTCTCTCTAACACAACATATAGTTGTGTTAGTATTGCGGCACCCAATAGATAGTAGGCATCCAGGTAGGGCAACCGAACCGTTAGAGAATCGAAGGTTACAAAATTCACTATATGTTCAGGATTTTGCAGAGGTTCCTTTTGTATGATTTGAATGCCTTCCCCCTTAACCCAATCTGCCGAATAGCTACCAGTAGTAGCCACCTACATAGAGTAAGAGAGTAAGTCTTTAAATGGGGTAGGCCAATTTCTATCGAATCAAAGGTTCATAAAGTTCACTCCATATCTAGGATTTTGTAGAGGTTTCATAACTTCTTTTAGTTCAAGGAGTAAGGCTGCGAGGGTTGTTGGTTTACCAAATTCCCTAACCCCAATATTTTCAGTGGGTTAGAACATCCAAAGGAAGCCCACCTTAGAAATGAGCTAAAATCAAACTCTAGGAAAGACTGGGAAAAACCTGGTTCTGAGCCACTGTGGAGCTTTAATAAGGGGTCAAACACTACGAAGGCTGCCAGTTCCTTTTATATGTAGGAAAATATGCTGATTGCTGGAGAAAGCTAACCAATGCGTCCGAAAGAGCTTCTGGGCAACGGCCCCTCAGTCTACTCCGAGGTATTCCTCTTGGGAGCGGTTTTGATCGGGATAGGGGTGGTGCATGGATATTGTCTGCGAGAGGGGCATCCGTGGGGCGACGATTTTGCCCAGTATCTGATGCACGCCCGGAATCTGGCGGAAGGCCGACCGTATGCCCAGACCGGCTACATCTATCATCCAGAGTATCCGCAGCTTGGTCCGCCCGCCTATCCGCCGGGTACCCCGCTGCTGTTGGCTCCGATCTGGAAGCTTTGGGGGCTCAATTGGACGGCTCTGAAATGGAGTATGATCGGCTGTTTGTTGGTCTGGCTTGCCCTGCTGAACTGGTATTTCCGAGCCGATTTGCCGGTAGCTGGACGGCTCTTCTTGATAGCCTTGATTGGCTTGAATCCCTTATTTTTGGATCAAACGAATACCATCGGTTCGGATTTGCCTTTTTTGGTGTGGGTGTATTTAAGTTTGTTGCTCCTACAGATCATAGAGCGGGCCCAGCAACCTGTGCCCTCTGTTCCTTATCAGCCTGCATCGACCAGCAGTGGAGATTATTCGGCGGCCGACCGGAGCCAGCAGCCTGGTTGCTCTGCTTCCTCCTCTGAAGCCACCTTTGCCACGGACAGAATGCCCCAAGGGGGCTCCACAACAGCACGGCCGGGCAGGTCTTCCCGGGTTCCCAGGGGTTCTGGGCCGATTGGATGGTATTTGGCGGCGGCTTTGGCCGTCTGGGCTGCTTCGGCTACCCGAACTATCGGCCTGGTGGTATGGGCGGTTGTTCTGCTGGCCGATTGGATTCGACATCGGCGACTGCGGCCTTGCTTGATTTGGAGTACTGGGCTGTTCCTACTGCTGAACGGAATACTCTTGCTGCTAATCCCTGGCACTACTGGGTACCTGGCCCAGCTTTCGTTCCATCCCCTCTTATGGGCCGAGCATAGTTGGCAATATGGCCGGCAACTGGCTGCTTTCTGGCGCAACGATTTCTCTAAATCCCTGGCGGCATCCATTGCCGGAATTGTCTCTCTATTGGCTTTGCTGGGTTACTGTGGACAATGTCGGCGGCAGCTTTCGGTGCGGGAAATCTTCCCCTTGCTGTATGGGTCGGTTGTGGTGGTTTGGCCCAGTTATCAGGGATTCCGAATGTTGGATCCGGTGGTGCCATTATGGCTTTTTTATGCTTGGTTGGGGCTGGCAGAGCTATGGAAACTCAGAAGCCGATTCCGGCAACGTTTTGGCCTTCTTGGGGTTAGGATACTGGCTATCGGTTTGGCTGGGGCCATCGTCGCTGGTTATACAAGCAACTTGTTCCGACGGCCTCTCGGCCCATTGCCCGAAGGGATCGGCCGACCTAGTTCCCAGGAGCTTTTTCAGGCAGTGCAAAAGTATACACAGCCAGAAGATGTATTAATATTCATAAAACCTCGAGCCTTAGCCCTTTGTGCCGAACGTTCATGCTCCGTATATCATCCTGTCCAAACCGATGAGCAACTATGGGCCTATTTTGCCCAGATTCATGCCAAGTTTCTGGTGGTGGTTCGACGGCCCGAAGCCTTTCAAGGAGCAGAAGATCTAAAAGTAGTACAATTCCTAGCTGATTTTGCCGCCCGAAATCAGCACCAACTTCAACCCGTTTGGGCCAACGAAGATTTTGTCCTCTACCGGCTCCAACAATAGGACACGTAACAATTAGTTGAGTGGTGGGAAACTCTTGGATTAGAGAAAATTAGGAAAAGTAATTCAGAGTCCTAGGCAGCAGAGAATATTTCTCTGGAACTACTCCACATATACTTAGGAATCTCTGTATATTCCAAAGGGATATTCTTATCCCGTTCTGGGAGGCCACCCCTTAACCCAATTTATACGGTGCTAGACATTATAGTTCTCTATATGTTCAGATTTTTTCAGAGGTTCTATCTTCAGCATTTTGCAGGGGTGCTCGGGAGACAGAACAGTGCCTAGTAAAGATTTTATTGGCCCTTGGGCTTTAGGGTCCAAAAGCAATAGAGAACCTCATTGCTCAGAGGCTGTCCGAAAAAACATTTTCTATGAGGAAAGGAGGTTTCCTTCCTCAATTCTTCCCCAGAATCCCCAAAATCCCTGGTTTTTAAGAGTCCGGAGGATAGGAGCCGGTGGGCCAAAACCCATTGGAAACCAGCCAAATCCCCATGTTAGGACAGCCTCTCAGAATAGGATTATGTTTGAGGTGGGACTGGAGCAACGGCCTGTTGGATACTGGAATCTGTGTGAAGGACCGGGACCCACCCCGTCCCCATCAAATGCTCACTGACTGCCGGGTGCTGCAGCCAATGACGATCTGCAAATCGCTTGATTTCAAGCCGAACTAACCGATCGATAAGTTCTTCGGGCGTCTGAGGCCGTCGTAACGGTTCCTTAGCCAAGAGAGTTTGCACTAATTGAGCTACCCCCGGCGGCACTGCCGGGGCCAATTTACTTAGCTCCGGAGCTCGCTCTTGCCGATGCATCCGCATCATTTCTGAAGAGCTATCGGCCTCAAAAGGCAGCCTACCAGTAAGCATTTGAAACAGTACCACTCCTAAGCTATACAAATCACTGCGAATATCCGGCCGATATACCCCACTAGCCCATTCCGGGGCCAAATATGCCCAACTGCCCACCACACACCGGTCCAAGGCATTCCCCGGGGCTTTGGGCCGTCGAGCAAACCCTAGATCCAATACGGTTACGTGCCCACTAGGGGCCAAATGGATATTTTCCGGTTTAATATCTCCGTGCATCCAGCCTGCCCGATGGAGGGCGTCCAAGGCTTCGGCGACTTGCCGGGCTATCCACAGGGCCACCGGCACATCCGGCCGCCAGCCCTCGGCAAGACATTGGGCCAAGGTTTTGCCTTCCAACCAAGGAGTAATCACATAGATGGGGGGTTGGCGGACCTGACCTCCTAAGACGGCTAGCAAATGCGGATGCCGAACCAGTCGGCCTAAGAGTATTTCCCGACGAAACATTTCCCGGGCTCGAGGATCGGACTCCCATTGGGGGCAAAGTACTTTTAGGGCATATGCAGGTGGCCGATCTGGGGCTGCAGAGGCAGGCCGAGCACGGTATACCTGAGCCAACTGGCTCTGAAAGGCCAATCCTACCAACTCCCAGCCCTCAATAGACGGGTAATTCGTACCCCTAATGGTATGCGGAGTGGGAGGTTTTACTTGGCCTAGATGAAGTTTTTCCATAGGCCCCTCCCTTTGGTTTCTGGCGGGAGGTCTCTTAACCGTTCCAAAATTATGCAGCACCCATCCCAAGTTCGGCCGGTAAAGAATCCGTCCGGTTACAGGTGTCTTCTAACTGTCCACCTTCTGGAGCACAGATCCTCACTATATGGCTCGCTGTATCCACAACTTAAGGTGGCGGTGCTCGGACATCAATTGAGGAAATTTCCGAAAGTCTGTTGAAATACACAGAACAATATAACAAACAGTTCCTCGAGCCAATCGCTTCTTCATCTTCCAAATGGGATCAAGGGTGTAATTCTCCAAAAGTAAACAGTTGGCATCTTTTAAAAGGTTTATGATCCCCTATTTGGGGTAATAATTTGCTACTGTTGGGATGGTAAATACATCCCAAAAATATGTGTTAATAGCGAGCTTGTACCAAATGGGGGACTGTTAGGTTTTTGTGTGGGAACTCTCATGGCTGATTTTCAAGTTGAAGCAGGCTTTTTCAGCCCTGGGTTGAATCGGTTAAACCCTCAAAAAGGAATCGGTCTTTCCCCCAGATGTCGGGATACAAGGATTTTGCCTAGATTACCTCTCCTACTATGCAGAAGGGCTATCTCAAACGAATCAATCCTATGGCGTGTACAACTTTGTTTGGTTTTTCTAGAATGGCTGTGGTCAATGTCTTCCTAGGTGTAGTATTGCCGAAACCAAAATACAGAATTCTAGCCCTTTTTGGAGCAATACTTTCGGAACCTCTGGATAATCCTGGACATATAGTGTTTTTGAGTCGGTAGGCTTTAGCTGCCTTCATCCAAATACCCACTATATGTAGTGTGCTAGCAGTGCTAGCAACCCAATGTATTGGTTCAAACCTTGTGGATCCAAAATAGTATAAAAATATCTCCCTCGAATTATGCAGAGGTTCCTCTAGCAAAAGCCCGTAAGGAGGGAATTCAGACAACACTTTGGTGGTATTTTTGCGGAGTGCTGCAAAAATTGCCTTGTAACCGGAAAACAAACTTGGTACGATCCTGCCCCCTGTTTGGAGAGGACTCTGAGGGTGTTAGGTAGGTTTGGCGGGAAAACCCCCTTTTCTGAGGGGGGTAATTCGACTCTCAAGCGTCAGTTCCCCTGGTTTCTGCTAGTTCTGATAGGGGGGGTTTTGCTAGGCTGCGCGGAAAATGCCTTGGTCTTAAAGGGCCAGCTCCAACAGCTCCAACAACAGCAATTGGCGCTTTCCCGGCAAGCCGAGGAACTGCAAAACCGGGCCAATGCCCTGGACCGAGACAACCAAGAAAAAGATGTCCTTTTAGCTCAAGCCCAACAGCGTGCCCAGGCAGCCGAAGCCCAGGTAGCAGCTCTGAAAGAACAATTGGCCAGCCTCAGTCGTCAACTAGCCCAAGCCCGCCAAGATCAACAAGCTGCCGAGAGCCGAGTGCAGGCCCTGAGTGCCTCGTTGCAGCGGCGGGGCAGTGTGCCCATTGAGCCCAACAGCAGCTTTGCTCAACGCTTGCCTGGCAAGAACCTGCCGGGGGTAAATGTTCGGCTGGACGGCGAGCTGATCCGAATTGAACTACCCGGGGGTACTTTATTTCCCCAAATGGACGGGCGGCTGAGTCCCGAGGGTGCCCGATTGCTAGCTGCCGTTGCCCACGAAATCGTCCGTGATTTTCCCGATCACCGGATCGGTATTCAAGGCCATCTGGGCAAAATCTCCTTGCCAGTCGGGACTCCTTGGCGCTCGCTGCATCATCTGGCCTATGCCGAGGCCATGGCGGTGTTTGATTTTTTGGTCACCCAAACCCCGCTTCGAGCCGAACAACTGGAAGTCTCCGGCCACGGCAGCAATTTCCCGCTGGTTTCTAACGCCACCCCCCAAGGCCAACAGCGCAACCACCGGATCGAACTGGTCATCTACCCGGATAAAGCTAGCAACGCTAACTAACCGAGAGCTACGAAATCCTTCGCCATTTCCGACCAGGCCGGATTCTGTTTTCGAGTAGAAACCTCTGCTAGATTCGCAACATCGAGGGGTTCTAGGAATCTTTGTTTCAATAGGCTTGACTACCCCTATCCAACCACGGACTATATGCAGCCTACTGCTCTGGTAGTGCCTGTTGCTGAAATGGGATTATAAGAACCTCTGGAAAGCGCTGAACACCAGAGTGGACTCTGTGGACTTTTGATTCGGTGTGGGTTGGCCTTTCCCATTTCCCGACCTACTATATATAGGCAGTTAGCAGTGCTACTAACCCAATAGGTTGTGGCACACACGGGGGTAAACCAAATTGGTATAAAAGCAATCTCTGCATGATTCAAAGGGGATATTTTTATATTATGTGGGCTTGCTCTCCCTCAAACTCAATACATAGAGCCGTAAGCATTGTTAGCATCCGATACACAGTGGTTATCCAGGTAGGAGCCCCATCGCTACAGAATCAAAAGTTCATATAGTTTTGGCATGTTCAGAATTTTGCAGAGGTTCCAAAAATATCTCCCCCGAATTATGGAGAGTTTTCTTTTCTACGAGAGAAACGGTTATGTACGTTGAAAGGGATTTGTGTCCGATGTGCGAGGACAGACATACCACCGTACAGCAAATGCGGGATTGGGTGGCCCAGTTTGTCGATGAGCGCGATTGGCGGCCGTTTCATTCGCCTAAGAATTTAGCCATGGGTATGGCAATCGAAGCGGCCGAACTGATGGAACATTTTCAGTGGATTAGCACGGAGGAATCCTGGCAGGTGGTTTCCGAGCCTGGGAGGCTTCAGCCGGTGGTGGAAGAATTGGCAGATGTGGTCTGTTACGCCTTGGCCATGGCTAATGTGTTAGGGATTGATTTAAGCCGAGCGGTGCGAGAGAAACTCGAAAAAAACGCTCAAAAATATCCAGCTTCCGAGTATCGGGGTCGATACGGCCCCGAAGACCAACGCCCACCCTACTGAGCTCCGACTTTTGCCATTTTCCCTAACTTAGTTTGTTTCCAGGAGTTAGGATGAAACCTCCTTTTGTTCATCCAATCTCCTCCAATAGTTACAAGGGCGGAGAGCTTTCTTCCTCCAAGACCAGACCCAAAAATGGCAAACGTCGAGCTGAGAGAGTGTCCGGAAAGTGGGATTTTGGCGGTTCCAATGGGGCTGTCCTCCCCCTTCGAGAGTGCTTAAAAATGGGGATCTGGGAGATTCTTGGGAATTTCGGAAATGGCCTGCTTTCCTAATAGGAACCTCTGCATAATTCAAAGGGGATATTTTTATACCATTTTGGCTGATCCTTCCTGTAACACAACATATAGGAGCGCTAGTATTGCTAGCCCACAATAGATAGTAGGGGGCCTGGTAGGAGAACGGAACGGCGAGAGAATCAATAGTACATAAAGTTCACTGGATGTTCAGAATTTTGCAGAGGTTCCTAAAGTTTATAGCATTGGTAGGCCCCAATAGATAAAGATAAAAAGATAATAAGTGTCCAGGTATGGCAACCGAACGGCTAGAGAACCAACGGTTCACAAAGTTCACTATATGTTCAGCATTTTGTAGAGGTTCCCATAAGCTCGACTTTTGCCATTTTGGCTTCGCCCAGAAAGGGAAATCCCTAACTTCTTGTAATTATTGGAGTTAGGCAATTGAGTGAGCAAAAGGAGGTTCCGTCGTAACTATTGGAGGCAAAAGCAGTTAGGAAAAATGGCAAAAGTCCCGATAAGAAAATGCTTTTCCAGACAGCCCTGAGCAAAGGCGACGAGGCATCTGGACTAGCATCTGTTTTGGGAATCAAAAGCCGAACCGATTGGTTACGGAGCAGGTGGTTGGTGGGGTGTCGGTGCCATCTGCCGGGTTTCCCGAGTGGTAACCCGGTAGTCCCGGATACCTGCTTTTTTACAGACGTTGATGGCTGCGACGATGGGTTGCCATCGGCAATCTCGATCCGCCCGGATGATGGCAGAAGCTCGGCCGGGATTGCTGGCTTCAGCCCGCCGGCAGATCCGTTCCAGCTCTTCAATGCTGACAAGCTTGCCGGTAACAAAATATCGGCCTTGCCGGTCGATATTGATAAAAAGTTCCCTAGGTTTGGACACTAGCGGTACTGCTTCGGAGGCATCCGGCAGATTGACATCTAATTCCCGCTCTTCCTCAGCAAACCGGGTGGCCACCAAAAAGAAAATCAGTAGATTAAACACCATGTCAATCATCGGGGTCATGCTCAGATTGGAAAGGGCCTCGCCTTTTTTGATCTTCACGCTCATAGCAGTTGGCTCTAAGCTTGGGGGAAAAGAGAGCAACTATTTCCTTCCGGCCGGTGCTGGCGGCGGTTCCACACTCAACCGCTCCAATTCTTCCGGTGTAATCCGGAGCCGTCCTTCGTACCGTTCTAACTGCGGGAGCACTCCCTGGAGGATTTGGTCCAGTTCTCGGAAGAGTTTTTCGATATGGGTTTCGAATAGATGGGCGGCAATAGCGGCGGGAATCGCCACACACAGGCCGGCAAAGGTGGTAACCAATGCGGTATAAATTCCTTCAGCTAATGCTTGGGCTTTATTGGCGCCGGTGGGCAGATTGGCCGTTACGAAAAAGGCCATGATCATCCCCTGCACAGTACCCAATAGGCCCAGAAGCGGAGCTACGCCGGCTGTCAGGTTCAGCCAGCGCACATTGGCATACAATCGGGCAGCTTCTCGATCGTTGGCCTGTGCTACGGTGTGTTCCAGTTCTGCCAGAGGCCGACCTACTTTCAAGAGCATGGCTCGAATCACATTGGCTGCTGCCGAAGGATACCGCTGGGCAAGCCGATAGGCTGCTCGGGGATCTAGCCCGCCTGGTTGACTGGCCAACTTGCCTAATCCAGTAATCAGCGCCGGTGGAATCACTTTATGCCGACGCAAAGCCAAGGCCCGCTCCACGATAAAAGTCAGCGCCACCAACGAAAGTAGCCCAATCGGAATCATGAGCGGGCCGCCTTTAAGCATCGTCTCTAAAAAATTGAAACTGGCCGCCTCTTCCTGGTTAGATTCTGGTTTGGGCTGGGTGGGGGGTTGCGCAGAGGGTTCGGCCAGGGCCTGATCGGCCAAACGGTCTGCCTCGGCAAATCGCTGAGCTTGTTCGTCGGGAACTGGCCTACCAGACTCCGGGGGCAACTCAGCTGCCCCCAGTGGGCTACTCCAACCTCCCAGACTTCCCGAAATCGCCAAAACAGCCGATAGATGTTCCCCCGTTAGAACGAATCCAGCCCATATCAAACCTACTATCAGCCAACTGATCCAGTTGGGCTGACTCCTCCCAAAGCTACCTCTTCTCATCACCCTGCTGCTCCTTTTGACCGATATGCCGCCCACAGACCCGTTTCCGAGGGAGATCTCTTCTTATGAACTTATCCTGACCGAAGGCCCAACGCAATCGGGGCCATCCCCGACAGGTCCCTCGGTAGCCCACATCCCACAAAACGGCAAAAGATCTTCTTAACCACGGCGCTGGATTCGGTGAAAAATGAACTGTTTCTTTTTGCCCCTAAAGCCGGAGCGCTGCCGTACAACCCCAAAATAGGTAGCTTCTTTTCTCCCACAAAGCGCGTCTGGGGGCAGCGGATGTTTTGAAATGAGGTCTTAGCGTTTCTGGCTGTATCTGCGTACGGCCTAAAGAGAGCTCCTAGCGTGGAGTATTGTGAAATGGTTTGTTAGCATTGTTGGTGTGTTCTGAAGTTCAGCATTCTTCCGACAAAACCGGGGTAAAATAGGTGTTTTTGAGCATTTGGAGCCCCCCGACATAGCTCTGCTTGCAGGCTGGGCAAAGCTTTTGGAACAGCATCTTCACTCGACTTTTGCCCCAATTTCTGGATGGTGGCCTTTTTGCACGTGCTAATCCCTCGAAAATAGAAAAGGGACCTCTGCAAAACCCTGAACATATAGTGAACTATATCAACATTTAATTCTCTAGCGGTTCGATTACCCTACCTGGGCAGCTACTATCTATTGGGTGCTTGCAATGCTAGCAGCACTATATGTTGTGTTAGGGGGAGGTCAGCCAAAATGGTATAAAAATATCCCCTTTGAATTATGCAGAAGTTCCCAGAGTACTTCGCCCGGACAAGACGAAAGAAAGAACAGCTCTACAAGTTTTGGAGGACCCGGTCGGCGGCGTCGATTTTCTGCTGGAGGGCGGACATTTCCCCTGGTGCCGGAGGCGGATCTACTGGCCATGGATTCTGGAATCGCCGAAGCACTGCTTGGTAGAGGTTTCGGTATTGCCGAACTACTCGAACAGCTACCCCGCCGCGGAGATTACCATTTTGATCCGGTCGGCCTTGGATCCGATCCACCAGATTATCCACTCGCTGTCGGATGAAAGACTCATCCAGGGAGCAGAACCACCGCAGGGAAACGCCAATGCGATGATGATGTCGGCCAAAACCGATGTTATGCTGCATTCCCTGCGGATCCACGTAGATGCGGGGGAAGAAATTTTCGTAGAACTGATCTTCGTCGTCGCGAATGTCTCGGCCGTAAAGGTCAGGTCCGCCCATGGCCATGAAATCCATCGGCCAGTTGAAGCTGCGGGCCATAGCAAAAAAGGCGTTTCGATAGGCAGGGTACTGATACAGGCTTTCCAACAGATCCGTTTGGGGTGCTAGGAAACCCAGATCATAAAGGACTGGGATGCGCCGATGTTCATTGTGCCAACCAGTCCAGTACCACGCTTCGGTGTCCCAAGGCATGCGCTGGTAGCGCCAGTCGTTATCTAATAAGGGACAGCGGGCATCCAGCTGATAATCGCCCAGGGTGCGCTGCAGCAATGGGTAATCTCGGCGGATGTCGGCCTGTCCGGTTCTGGCGCCGTTAGGTATGGTCATTAGACTATACATATCTGGATCGATATTAGCGGGCGGCAATGGGCCTCGAACCACTGGATGCTCAATCCGGGGGTCCATGAGCGAAGCCATCCAAGGGCCGCCGGCTGTACCCATGCCGGCACTGCCAGGCCAGGCAATCCACCGATCGGTTCGTAGCCGGGATTGCCCAGTGCCTATGTCCGGCCAAGCGACTTCGACGGATACGGTCGGACGAGGCAGGTCGCTGAGGTCTCGTGGCCAGCGAGTGGCCCAGACGGCATGGCGGGCTACTACCTGCGCACGCACCTTCCAGGCCGCGGCTGTGCCAAAGTTGATCATCAACGCCATGATCATCAGAAGGAGCGGCAGCGCCAGGGCCAGTTCCAACGGCGCCAAACCTCGTCGAGCTGGCCGAACTAATAGCCATAGCCAATCGCCCTGTAGCTCAAGCAATCTGCACCTTCGGTTCATAGTCCAACTTCCTTCTTTTTGCACACCCAGATCCCAGAGGAACCCAGCGTCTCTGGGAGAGGGAAATTTTCCCTAGGGAAATTTTCCCTTTGGGCAGTTAATGGAAGCTAATCTGTTTAATTTCCTGGGTGCTCAGACCGCCAAGGTTTGGCAATTGGAAGCCGGCCAGTTCCGGCACCGGTGGAGGAGTTTGCAAGATAGCAGCTAAATTCGGATGTGTGGCCGGGACCAACTGCACGGTCCAACTCTGGTTGAATAAATCCCAGGCGTTCTGTCGATCTGGCAAGGGCGGCAGGGGCTGATTGGGGGCGGAGGGCAGTGGCGGTAAGGTGCGCCAATGTTCTCGGCGCACAGTCCAGCCGACGGTTCGGCCCGGCGTGCTTCCTGGTGGCGGATCAAACGGAGTGGCCGGGTCTGTCGAACCACCTTCGGTCAGTTCCCAATACACCAGCCGACGCCATGGCACAAAAAGCCGAATCTGCGCAAACGCTAACGCATCCCCTTGAATCGGCTGCGGAAAGACCTGCGGCGCCATGGACGGCAAATGCCTGCTATAAGCCACAGCAATAAACGTAAAATCACTATTCAAAAGAGCATTCTGAGCCGACGGGGTATCGAGCACCTCCTGTTCTTCAGTCCGGATCATAAAGGGCAGGTTCCGGTCGGGATATTCTTCATTGAGAAGTTTCATCAGGTGGCCACAGGTGTAACCCCGCCACAGATCGTTGAACCGACATAGCGAGGCAGGATGATCAAAGACCCATAAGGCCACCCCATTGAGATCATTCAGGTATTGTTGGGCACGTTGTTGGCGTTGGAGGCGGGCTTTTTGTATATACTGACCGCCAATCGTTTCCGTATCGACCACCGGCAGCACACTTTGGTAACTATTGCTAGAGGAGACTGGTAGCCCAGTGGCCGGGTCCCACAAAACTGCCAGGATGGTTCGGCTGGAGGAGCTATGCCGTCGAGCCACTTCTAGAGCTGCCTGTTGGGCGAGTTCTGGAAAGACGGCTACCACGGCCCGCTGATAATTGGGGATCATCTCCTGCTGGAGAATCTGTTCAAAAAGCGGCAAGAGCCGTTCGGCCGCTGTAGCCGCCCAGTTGCTATAAGCGGTTACCAGATTCTGCTCATGAGGCACTTTGGCCAAGATGGATCGGCCAAGCCGGGGTATCTTCTGCTGCATCGTCATCAGCCCCCGGACGCTGGGATCTCCAAAAGAGGCTCCAGCCAATGCCTCGCCCGCTTTTTGCCAAGCCGCCAAAATCTTCGGCACATGCTTCTCCGCATTCCGCTGGTACCCTTCCCGCAAAAACGCCGTGGTGGCAAAGACATCGCACAGCAGGTGATTCGTAAAAGCTAGAATGTTCATCCCACGGGCCAAAATGATGCCACCAGAATAAGCGGCACTGTCGGCGGCATTCTGCATCTGGACTTTGCCATTGACTTCCCGGCCTACATTCATCACCATTCCCAGCAGGATGGTTAAAATTAAAGCGGCAAAGACCGCCAAAATGCTGATCGTACCGCTCTGATCCCTTCCAAGGCCCCCCAATCGTTGGCCCAAACGCAAAGCTACCCGCCGGAGAACCCCCTGGGTTGGGGTAGCTGGAGAGGACTTTTGCGCCTGGCTGGGTTTCGCAGGAAAATATTGCCGTCGGCTCATCGGCCAGTCCTTTCCGCAGAGGGATTTTCTAAACCGACTGTGTTGGGAGCGGCCTCTAAAACTGCTTTATCGACTTTGTGAATAACGAATTAACTTGTTCGACTTTTGCCATTTTTGTAACTTCTTTTTTTATTTCAAGAACTTAGGTTTTGAGGACTGTTTCCTCAGGAAATTCCCTAACTTCAATATTTTCAAAGGGTTAGGAAAGCTAAAGTGGGCTGGACCCTGGAAAATGGCAAATGTCAAGTTAATTGGGGCCTCTCCCGAAAATCTGGGAAAATATGCTATCTGCTAGGGCAGAGGCATTTATTTGGAGAATTCGTTAATTACCGTTAATTAGTACGTCTCCCAATAGGGAATGACGGATTTTTCCCCTTCGTTACCCAGGGTAGCACTAGCCCAAAGCGGATATTTATACACGCCTCCTTGCAAGCTGATTCGCTGGTGAACGGTATCGCTGGGTACCTTCGGATTAGGCCGAGAAAGGAACCGCCCTGGACCAGGCAGCAAGGCAAATTGATGATACACAGTTACAGTAATAGGATCCCGCCAGCCTAGTTCCATGGTTCCAACTGTCGGATCAGACGGTGCCTTAAACCCTAAAGGCTGGAAGCGGTCGTCCAAGACCTCTCGGGGTTTAACGGGCTGGTTAGGATTCTGTCGGGGTCGGGCATAGACCGAATAGTCCTGTAAGGGTACTTCCGAATTCGGATGATAAAAGCGGACTTCGATCTGCGTGTTCTCCATCGCGTAGGCCAGCTTGTTCCGAATCCGGGTAGAGACATCTGATTGGGACCTTGGAACCATGGCCCGATACGCTCGCTCCAACACCGAAGCTACGGCGGTACTATTACCTGGTAATGGTGCCGCATTCCCCGAGGCGCCGCCAACGCTGACTAAATTGGGCGAAGATGGGGAAATCGCCATACAGGCCAACACGGCAGCCGCCCAGATTTTTTGGTATTTAGGACTTCCCGGCTCCACTACATAAGTTAGTCCGCCACTGCGAGGCCCAAAGGCAGGGCTTTCCAAGTCCCAAACGGGTTCTACCGTACCGGGTGCGGAGCGGTCAATCCGACACAGGGTGGCAAAGCAATTGGCTTCCTCAGAACCCAGATTGGCCGGGATCCACACAATGGCCGCCCGAGCCGCCGCAAAGGCCGCATATTGAACTACGGCCGCCGCAATCATCAATTGGCTTACCTGAATAATAAAAAGCAGCACCAGGATAAAAAGCGGCAAAGTGAGCACAAAACTAAGACTTTGCACGGCGCCGCTCTGGTCCCGATGCAACAGCCAAACCCGAGCCACCTGCCACCGGGCCCCACTTAGCCAGATTAACAGGGCTGCTGCCGCCACTCCAGCCATCAGTAGCCCAACCCACGGCAGACACACCAGCACTATCGCCCGGCCCATAGAAAGGCCTCCTGAATGGAAAAGTAAGTTTGCCACCAGCCCCAGCTGCAGGCACCATACCGGTTTTTTAAAGAAACGTTCGCCTCTTGCCCCTGCAAGGCCTCTTCCGACGGCAGGGAAAACCCACCAGCCGAAGGCTGGTCAGCTGAGAGGAGACAAAATGGCCAACACCAAGGCATGAAGATAAAAGCCCCCTTGTTTCCTCTTATTATCTTGTGTAAAAGGGAAAAGTCTGGGCGATCTGATCTCTCCGGGCAGACATTCAGGCTTTCGGCGCAGCGGGTTTATATCAACTGGGCTAAGTCCCAATACACAATCAGCACTGCTAACAAAGCGCTAGGGGCTAAATACAATCGGGTTTGCAGTTCGGTGCGTTCTTGGTCGGTAATCGGCGCCCATCGCCGCAGCAGAAGTGTGGAAACCACCTGCCGCCATACTCGCAGGAGCAATCGGCTAGGGCCATGCCTCCAAACCAGCATCATCAGCCCAGCCGCCGCTCCTAAAACAAATGTCCATAATAACGCTTCCAGCCCTTCATAAGGGCCTAGGAAAGCCCCTAACATAGCTATCAGCTTCACATCGCCGCCTCCTACGTGGAATAGCACATAGCAAACGAGCATAATCAGCCCACATAGGAGGAAACCGGCTAGACTTTGCCCCAGACCAATAACTCCCCAGATTCTTTGCAAGTTGTCTGGGCCCAAGATTTCCCAATACAAAAGTCCTTCACCTATGCCATTCAAGGCAAAGGCGAACAAAATGCCCGGATAAACGGTCCGGTTATAAATGGCATGATGGCGCAAATCAGTCCAACTGGCCACCAGCAAAAGTGCCAGCAAGATCCCAATGCTTATCATAAACCGCCCACTTAGGGCGTCAAGGTGCCTTGCCGGGCGTCGTCGGCGCCCTGGCGTAACTCTTGCACACCCTGCTCAAAATAAGAGCGGATGTACGGCCAGCCGACCTTGATCAAAAAGATCAAAATCGGCAGAGCAATCGCGCCGATGATCAGGATCGTTTCCAAGCTCACCGCACCTTGCTGGTCGTTGTGGAGCTTACGCAGCAATCGCAACATAGGCACTCTCCTTTGGAAGAAGGCCAAAAACTAGATGTTACTTTTTCTAACCGATCGAAGGAGTTTCTCTCTTTTAATTGTACCCAGGGCCCGGCTTTACATAAACGGCCAACAGATCAAAGTGCTAAGCATCTCATAGGTGAGCCAGAGGATTTGCCGACCGGCCGTCATCATGAAGGCCACCATCGGCAGCACCACACAAAGCACCAGGATATAGTCCAGAGAGGCCGCTGCCCCTCTTTGGTAGTAAAATTGCCTCCTCCTCTTTGAAACCGCTTTGTTATTTCTCATTGTCGATCCCCTTTGGCTTTTATCCCTGCCAGGCCTAGGCTTCCACCGTTTTTAACCCAACCTTCCTAAAGAAAGTTTCGTCTATCCCCTCCGAAGATTTTCCGACCGTTTCATTTTTCACTTTAAATTGATAGGCTAGGCTCCGAAAGAAAGTCTGAAGATTTTATCTAAATTATCTATTTTTTGTATTTTATATATATTTCGCCAATACCTATGATGTCAACTCACAGCCCTGGTTTCTTACTATGGTTTAAAAATGATTTAAGGAACCCATCCAAAATTCTGAACATATAGGGAACTTTAGGAACTTTTGTTTCGCCCGGCAATCGGCGCCTCTCGCCCAACAGCGACTAGATGTTGGTTGCTATCAATGCCTAGCACCTCTATAGGTTGGGCCAAAGAGGAAACAAACGGAAATGGGATACTGGAATTATGCAGAAATTCCTTAAAAACTATCTTCAAGGAAATCAATTTCCTCTCCCCACGAAGGGGGGAACATGAGCGGGCTTTTGCTTATTTTTATCCCCCCATTTAGGTGGGTCAATCTAACGTCCACAAGGGGGCCGTAGTCTGCACCCGATGGCTCAACCCTTGCTCTAAAACATCCCTATGGAAGGAGGGTTTTTCGCCCGTCATGGCCAAATCCGCCACCAACCGACCATCCGAAGTCCGCCCCTTTAACCGAGAAACAAACAAATCTCGGAACACAAACTGATTATTTGGGTCCAAGCCACAGGTTTCGGTAATCCGAGTAACTTTCCTGGAGCCGTCTTCGGTGAACCGGTCGATTTGTACCACCAGGTGGATGGCCGCCGCCACCTGGGCCCTGGCCACATAAACCGGTATATCCACATCCGACATCAGCGACAACGTCTCTAGTCGGATCAGGGCATCCCGCGGGCTGCTGGCATGGATGGTGGTGATACTGCCGGCATGGCCGCTGAGCATCGCCTGGAGCATATCCAAGGCTTCGCCGGCACGGACTTCGCCAACAATAATCCGATCCGGGCGCATGCGCAGGGCGTTTAAAAACAATTGCCGAACCGTAAGGACCCCCCGGCCCAGGGCGTCGCCATGTTGGGCTTCTAGGTAGAGGCAATGCGGCTGGATAAGGCGCAGTTCCGAAGTGTCTTCGATCACCACAATGCGTTCTTGTTCCGGGATGGCCCGAGACATCGCATTGAGCAGGGTGGTTTTACCGGTGCCAGTACCACCAGAAATCAGGATATTTTTCCGAAGGATCACGCACAGTTCTAAAAACTCTTTGGCTGCTTCCGAGAGGCTATTCAATCGCACAAAATCCTCCAGGGTCATGGCCTCTCGAGTGAATTTTCGGATGGTCAGATAGGTGCCGGTCCGAGCACAGGGAGGCAGAACAGCATGAACGCGGGAGCCGTTGGGAAGTCGAGCGTCTAGGACCGGATGTTCGGGACTGATTTCTCGGCCGACCCACTGGGCCACATTGTGAATGGCGGAGACCAAAGCGTCGTCGCTGGGAAAGCGGGCGTTAGTCCGCTCCAATTTTCCCCGCCGCTCGATGTAAATCTCATCGAAGCGGTTGACCATAATTTCCGTAACCGAATCGTCCTCCAAGAAAGGGACAATCGGTTGGAGAAAGAAGCGGACGCTAGCTTCAAAGATGGCTTGCCGACCCACGGGCCCATCGCCTCCCTCTGTCCCACCCCAAACCTTTTCCAGAAAAGACCTGGCCCCTTAAATCCTTCTTTATTCTCCCCCACTGGGGTAGGTCTGTCAAGAGACCCTGTGTAGAAAAAGGCCCTCCGGCCGAAAACAGTTCTGCTATGTCTCTTGCACCTCCAACGGCCGAAATCCCCTTTGTTCTTGCCTAGTCCGGTGAAAGACCACCATGTGCAACTGCCAGAACCCGAAGAAAACTCCCGAGGAAAGAAAGGAAAACTCCGAGACCAGACAGTGGCCTTCCCCTGCTGGATCCCCGTCTAAGCTCGCCTTTTACCATTTTCCCTAACTGGTCTTGCCGCCAGCAGTTACGACGAAACTTCCCTTTGTTCACCTAATTTCCTAAGTCCAATAGTTACAAGAAGTTAGAATTTTCCCCTTCCGGGGGAAGGCCAAAAATGGCAAAAGTCGAGCTGAGAGGCTGCCCTGAAATTGGGATTTGGGCGGTTTCCTCTGGGTTTTGGCCGACCGGCTTCCTACCCTCGACACTCCTTAAAAACAGGGATTTTGGAAATTCTGGAGAATTGAGGAAGGAAACATCCTTTCATCATAAAACATGCTTTTTAGGACAGCCTCTCAATATTACGGAGCATTATTCCGACTTGGGTGGTTCGTACCATTCGGCGCGAATAAAGCGGGCAATCAGTTCGATTTGCTGAGGGGAGAGTTCTTTTTCGAAGATAGGCATGCGGTCGTTTCGGCTGCCGTAGAATTTGGGTGAAGCGGGGTTGGCGGTGATTTCTACCAGCCATTGCAGGGAGCCGTAGCCGGTAAGTTCCGGGCCGCTTGGGGTGCCTTTGCCATGAAAGCGATGGCAACTGGCACAGTTTTGATAAAAGAGTTTACGCCCCTGTTCGATACGGTCTTTTTGCTGTTGCAAAGCGGCTTGCTGATGAGGCAGATTAGCTTCGGCGGCGAGCATCAGTGCAATGCTATCCATATGTTCCTGCATCTCTTTCAGTTCATCGCCCTCTAGATCAGCAAACAGTTCTTTGATCGTTTGGACCATGGCACCGTTTTTGAAGGCTGTGCCGCCAAAGTACTCAGGCGATTGAATCCGCTCCGGATCGAGCCAACCGCGGACTTGCTGGGGCGTACCGAAACCGCCTAGATTCGGTGCCGTGGGCTTTTCCAGCCGAAACTCCTTGCCCAGGCCGCCTACGTGAGCATGGCAGGAGGCGCAGTGCTGACCGAAAAGGCGAGCTCCTTCGGTTTTCGGATCGTTTTTCAGCAAGCTTAATGCCCCGGCAGGCGGAATGCCCAGACCCTTGGCCAACTGAACGGTTCGGTGGGCCAACTGCTGCTCCTCGGCCACGGCCGCCTGATACATTGGGTCCTTCGCATCCGACTGGTAGGAAAGCAGGGTCAGCACTGCCAAACCGCCCCCAATAACTACCAAAATCCCAACATTGGCATAATATCCCCATCGCCACCGGTCGATAAACGGCATGGCCAAAAAGGCTAGCACAATGAGGCCTGGGATAATAAAAATCGGAAAGATCTTCCAGGATAGCCCGGTACCGAAGATGCCCGAACCGGGGATCATTTCTGAAAGACCGTACACCCCCCGCAGCGACCATTCCGGCCGGGCCGCATCGTAAAAGTTCGTTGGATCCGCCGGCGAGCCCAGAGGAACGCCCGATCGGCCTACAAAGGCCAACACCACCGCCATCATCAGCAGGCAGGCAGCGGCATTTCGGACTGCTTGAGCAGGCCAATACGGGCCGGCCGGCAGCGGCGGCACATTGCCTACAATGCGAGCCCGCCGCAGCAACGCCAAATGCGCCCACAAAAGCACCGCAAAAACCACCGCCAATACCCCCACATGAAGAGCAAAAAAGCGGGTAAGTGTCAAGCTGCCCAGGTCCGGGCCCGGTCCGCCGATGGCTACTTTGAATAATGTTTGTCCAATAACCGGCAGAAGCGTCAAAAACCGCACTCGTACCGTGGTGGCCGAAAAGGCGTTCCGATCCCAACTTAAAAGGTCCCCCGTCAGGCAAAGGGCCATACTACAGAGGAATAAAAGTATCGCTGTCCAGAAGACCAGTTCTCTCGGCCAGCGATACTCGGCCAAAAGGACCATCCCAGCCACATAAAGAGCCAAAAGGCCGACCAAAACCTGAGCTGTATAATGGTGGATGGCCCGGAGCAACCAGCCACCCGGCAATTCGTACTGGATGTAATAGACGCTTTCCCAGGCTGTTTGGGCACTGGGGCTATAGTGCATCCAGAGCACTAGTCCGGTGACGGCCTGCACGATTAGTCCGAACAGAATCGCAGCCCGTACCGCATTGCCCCAACAGAGTCCTCCTAAAACCGCCCGGCGTGAACAGGTATAGTAGGCTGTCCTCAGCCCTGTTCGCTCTTCCAACCAGTCGGCTGCTCGTTGCCAGAAGCCCATCGCTGATACTCCTTACCCGCCATGCAGGTGCTCAAAGCCAACGTTCTTTTGATCTCTCCCGCTGCCCTGAGGCCAACGTTTTCCAGAGGAAACTGCCAACGACTTATATTTCTTCCTCCTTGGTTGGCGTACCGGTTCGGAAGTTTTTGAACCGCACATACACAAAGCCGTCCTCAATCTTCACTTCATCCAAGGTGTCCATATCCCGGGGGCTTTCGGAGACCGGGTCGGTACGTCGGCCATCCAAGTCGAAATTGGCCTTGTGGCAGGGGCAATAAAATTTTTTCACTATCTCATCGCCCTGCTTTTCTTCCACATAGGAAATGGCGCAGCCCATGTGAGGGCATTTGACCTGAAAGGCAACCACCTTCTCCTTGCCGAGACGCCGCAGAAAAACCTGGCCGATCGGCTCATTCGGATATACTGTCCAAGCATCCCGACGTTGGGCCAGGATGGGAAACTTCTTCGGAGTGCCATCTTCCGGCAGGCTGTCCAACGGCGCCACCCGGGTAAACTGGCCGGTAGCCTGTCCCTTTTGGCGGGCAGGAGCAAAAAACGCTCGTACCGCCGCTCCCACCGGCCCCAAATACGCTGCTATCCAAGCCAATAAGGCCAACAGTTTCTTTAAAAAGCCACGCCGTTCCTCAACAGGCAACTCCGGGCGCAATGAGATATCGTCCGCCATAGGTTTGTCTTCTCCATTGGGTATTAGGTCCGATCGCCGGAATCTGGTTTCCAAACCTTTTTCCCAAATAGACAGTGATTATAAACCCCCGGACGCCAAAAGAAAATGGGCCATCCTTGTCGGTAGCGCTCCTAGGGCTGGGCAGCCCACAGATTGGGGAGGAAAAGGAATATGCATATTGCTTTGGCAGGAAAGGCCGTCGAAAACCAGCTCTGCTGGATGAGGCAACAGCCCCGCATCGCCAGCTTGACAGACGGCATTCCGAGGATCGGCAGAACGGTTCCGGTTATTCTTTGCCGGGGACGGTTAAGATGACGCTGAGAGGTTTCTTCGGCGCAAGCAAAAAATTGAGGGCCGTATATTCCAGCTGGATCGGTTTTGTAGGATCTGCCGTGGGCAGCCGAAGGAGGTTAACCGTCCCGGCCGGTAGCAGTAGTTGGGCTGGTCCAGGGCCTCCGGTCCGCTCCAGCCGAATATCCACTTCCGAACGATTCCGAATATGGACGAAGACGGCGTTTTTCGCCCGATGGTGCGGAGGCAACACCTGCACTGAGGCCTCGAACATTGGCCGAAGCCACTCTTCTCGGCCAATCAATTGATTTTTGAACCAGACCAAGGTGCGACCAGCCCGCAGGGCCTCTTCCACAGCGGACAAGCTCTTTTCTTTGGCAAACACTAAGGTACACGTCCGATGATCTGCCGCCGTATTCTTCTTTCGGAGATCTGGGTCATGGATGTCCGAAGTGCCGATCAGTGTTAGATTCTTTTCCAAGGCATAGGCGTGTGCTTCTTCGTAGTAGGTTTCGCCGTTAGCGATTTCGATGCCGTGGAGCCATTTTTTCTCATAAAGGGCCGTCTGCACTTCGCCCCACCGGCCCTTTTCCGGTCCTTGCCAGCCCGGATGGTTCCAGAAGATAAACGCCCCTTGTTCGGCTGCCCGGCGGAAGACCTCCA
>JANXAQ010000244.1 GCA_025062105.1 Thermoguttaceae bacterium | reverse complement strand
TTCCTGTAACACAACATATAGTAGCGCTAGCATTGCTAGCCCACAATAGATAGTAGGGGGCCTGGTAGGAGAACGGAACGGCGAGAGAATCAAGAGTACATAAAGTTCACTGGATGTTCAGAATTTTGCAGAGGTTCCAATCAATGTTTGGATGCTATGGTTCTGCAGAGAGGCAACAGCGGAAACATGAAGATTGTTATCCTAGATGGGTACACGGTGAATCCGGGCGATTTGAGCTGGGGGCCGATCCAGCAGTTGGGCGAACTGGTGGTTTATGACCGTACTCCGGCGGAGCTGGTGGTCCAGCGGGCGGCTGAGGGGGAAATAGTCCTTACGAATAAGGCTGTGGTTTCCCGGTCGGCCATCGAGCAATTGGCTTGTCTGCGGTATATTGGGGTGTTGGCCACTGGGTATAATATTGTGGATGTCGAGGCGGCTCGTGAGCGGGGAATTCCTGTTACCAATGTTCCGACTTATGCCACGCAGAGTGTGGCGGAGGCGGTCTTTGCCCATCTATTGAACCTTACCCATCATACGGCCGAACATGCGCAGGGAGTACGGGCTGGCCGATGGAGTGCGTGCGAGGATTTTTGCTATTGGGATTGGCCTTTGATCGACTTGGCTGGACTGAGTTTAGGGATTGTGGGATTTGGGCGGATTGGCCAAGCCGTGGCCCGCATCGCCCTGGCGTTCCAGATGCAGGTGCTGGCCTATGACAGCAATCCGGAAGTCCAAAAGCACCTTCCGGCCGGGGTCCAATGGGTGGAGCTAGACGAGCTTTTTGCTCAGAGCGATGTGGTGAGCTTGCACTGTCCGTTGACAGCGCAGAATGAACGGATGGTCAATGCACGGCGGCTTGCTCTGATGAAACCAACTGCCTTTTTGATCAATACCTCCCGGGGTGGCCTGATTGATGAGGCGGCGCTGGCCGAAGCCCTTAATCACGGGCAGATTGCCGGTGCTGGTCTAGATGTGCTTTCCATAGAGCCGCCTCCGCCAGATCATCCGCTGCTTTCGGCCCGAAATTGCTATATTACGCCGCATCAGGCTTGGGCGACCAAGGCGGCCCGGCAACGGCTCATCCAGGCCGCCGCCGACAATATCCGCGCCTTCCTGACGGGGAAGCCGCAAAATGTGGTGAACTTCTGACTCACTTCGGTGCGGACTGCCTATCAGCGGCTCGCTTCTTCGGCCTCGGTCCGTTGCTTACCGGTTCCGAGTCCATCCCGTAGCTGGTACAGGCCTCTTAGCACGATTTTTGCCATTTTTAACACTGGCCCGAATGTGCTACGCTCTAACTCTTTATGAACGTTAGAGTTAAGAAATTACATGTACAAATGGAGGTTCTCCGTACGTTTCGAGGGCAAAAGAAGTTTAGGAAAAATGGAAAAAGTCTAGCTCAGCTCGACTTTTGCCATTTTGGGCTTCGGCCCGGAAGAGCAATGTTCTAACTACTTGAAATTATCGGAGTTAGAAAATTCGGGGAACAAAGGCTGTATTCGCCCTAACTCTTGGAAACAAAAGCAGTTAGGAAAATTGGCAAAAATCGAGCTTAGAGGCTGTCCTAAAAAGCATCTTCTAGGATGAAAGGAAGTTTCCTTCCTCTCAATTCCCAAAATCCTCGAAATCCCTGTTTTTAAGGAGTCTGAAGGATAGGAGCCGGTCGGCCAAAACCCATGGCAAACCAACCAAATCCCCATTTTAGGAGAGCCTCTAAGCTCGACTTTTGCCATTTTTAGCTTCCTCCCGGAGGGGAAAAGTGCTAACTTCTTGTAACTACTGGACTTAGAAAATTGAGTGAACAAAGAGAGGTTTCGTCGGAACTCCTGGAGGCAAAAGCAGTTAGCGAAAATGGCAAAAGTCGAACTAAGGAACAGACTCGCTGTTTTCCATATCTTTGGGAGGTATTTATCATCACAACACCAGCAAGTCATCGCCCCAAATAGGGGGAAACGAGCCTTTCGAAAAAAGTTAATTGCTACTTTGGACAAATTGCATACTAAGAAAAGATTCGTTGGAAGATCCGGAGGTGGATGGCTTCAGAAACTGCTTGGACTGTATTGCCTATTTTATCCGTTTTGTGTTTTTCAACGAGCTATCGGGATTTACCTAAACTGCTATCCAAGTACTTCAACGCCCACTTGTGTATAACAGGAAGACGGAACGGGTCCGGGACGGTTGTGGGGGCTGCTTTGCAGAATTGCCATTTCCGTAGGGGTGCGGTTTTAGGCCACTGGCATTCTCGCTGGCCAGGGATGTTTATTCGGAACCTGGGCATCACTGGAGAGAAATATTTTTATACCATATTGGTTCCCGCCAGGGATGGTCTCGGTATATTGGGTTTTTAGCACTATCCCCCTACATATGGTAGGTATTTAGAGGGAGGCGGTAAACTCGACTTTTGCCATTTTTAGAACCCTCGTGAAAGAGCGAAGCTGTAACTCCTTGGAACTATTGGAGTTAGGAAATCCGGTGAACAAAAAGAGTGTTCACCGTAACTTTTGGAACCAAACCAAGTTAGGGAAAATGGCAAAAGTCGGGCTAAAAACCTACCGAATCAAAACTTCGTAGCGTTTCCTATATGTGCAGGATTATGCAGAGGTTTCGTTCATATATTCTTTTGTAGATTTGCCAGTTTTGATCATGTGGTGTCCACCTGGGGCTATTTTTCTTCAGTTTTGTTACTGCCTGCTTGTTGTTTTTGCCAAAGGGCTAGTCGGGGGGGCAGCTGTTCAGGCCGAGCTACTCCTGTGGTGGCCAGTTGTTGAATGGTGATGGAGGCAACCAGGTTGCCCACTAGGGCGGCCTCTGGCAAACTGGCGCCGGCGGCCAATGCAAGTACCGCTCCGGCCGTGGCACTGTCCCCAGCGCCGGTCGGATCAATCGGACCTTCCACCCGGACAGCCGGCACCCAGGTTAACTGTGGGTCGCTTACTAGCATCCCTCTGCTGCCGCAGGTAGCGCAGATTGGGGCGCTGATCTGTTGGCGAAGCTGAGTGACAGCCTCGGCCAATTGTTCCAACGGCACTTGGGCTTCCGGTGGGGGGGCCTCCCAGCCGACTGCCTCAAACTGGTTCGGCTTAATGATCACGGAACGGAACCGGCGAATACGGCGTCGGCTATCGGCCCAGAAAATCACGTGGGGGAATTGTTGGGCACGTTCGGTCAAAGCTGCCACCACTCGACCTGTAACTACGCCACAGTCCTCTTCTTCTACCTGATCCTGAATGATCAGCGCATCGATCTGAGGCAACAGGGCGTCCAAGGCGGCCAGGATTTGTTGTTGAATCGGCTCCGGGGTGGGAGTCCGGTTTTTGGTATCATAGCGGTTATGTTCGCCTGCCAAGGTGGGATCGGTAATATCTCGAGGTTTCAGGTAGGTTGGGGTGTGGCGGTCCGGGGCATAGAGGAGATATTCTGTGGAACATCTGAGGGCGGCTAAACCTTGGCGCAGTTCATAGCCTTCACCGTCGTCGCCGGTTAGTCCAATGGCATAAAGAGCACCTGTGCCTAAGGCCGACAGGTTGGAAACAATAGTACCTGCCGCTCCGGGGCTATGCCGGACTCGGACCACCTGATGAGCAATTTTACCGGTCTCCAAACTCGTTTCAGCCAAGCGGGGATCCACCTCCAGATATTTATCTAAGAAAAAATCCCCTAATACGGCGATCCGGATTTTCGGAAACCGCTCGATCAGCTCGGCCAACCGAGTAGAAGAAAAGTCTTTCAAGATATGCATTCTAAGGTCCATCCGGCTTTAGAACTCAACTATATTCCCATATATTCCCACGGAATCCTTAGCTCGACTTTTGCCATTTCCCTAAGTCCTTTTGTTTCCAGTAGTTACGACGCAACTTCCCTTTGTTCACACAAAGTCCTAAGTCCAATAGTTACAAGAAATTAGAACTTTTCCCTTCCAGCAGGAAGCTAAAAATGGCAAAAGTCCAGCTTAGAGGCTGTCCTAAAATGGGGATTTGGCTGGTTTGCCATGGGTTTTGGCCGACCGGCTCCTATCCTTCAGGCTCCTTAAAAACAGAGATTTCGAGGATTTTGGGAATTGAGAGGAAGGAAACCTCCTTTCATCCTAGAAAATGCTTTTTAGGACAGCCTCGTAATATTTTTACCATTTTAGCCGGGTAGAGGAAGGCCCTCGTTACCATCGTTGCGCAAGCAGGGAGCAGAAGAATGAGGAATTGGAGCCCCGGCTCCATGGCGAAGACAATCCAAGGCGCTATTCTGTTCCCACGAACCGTTTTCCCTCATCCGGAGGAAGTGGTTTTTGTCCACAGGTAGTCTAGCAGGGGTTTCCAATCTCGGTAATCTGGGATGACCAGGTCCGCGCCGGCGCCGATTAGGCGGGAGCGTTTCCAAGGGTCGGGTCTGCCGGAGCGGCCGGCTTCGTCGCTGGCTACAGCCACCGCCGTACCCCCTACGGTTTTCACGTTGGCAATCTCCACATAACCATCGCCGAAGCCTAGCAGTTGATGGCCAGGAATATGATGTTCTTTTAGAATCCGCTCAATGACCATGGCCTTCGAGAAGGCTAGGTAATTATCCAAAGCGCCGTAGATATGTGGGCCGAAGTAGCGGTCCAGGCCCAGGAGTTGGGCTTCTTCCAGCACACAGGGTTGATCGGTGCCGCTGGCAAGATACATCTGCACTCCAAGCCCTCGCAAAGCCTCTAAAAGCTCCAATGAACCGGGCACCAACATTTCTTCAGGCCGGATGCGTCCGCTGCGCAAACCTTCCCGTCGGCCGGCAATCCGTTGATGGAGCCGCTCCAAATACCGATGTTTATACACAAGCGGATCTTCCGGTTTGCCGCCACGACGCTTCACCTCCTCGGCAAGCCGAATCATCTGATAAATCGTCTGTTTGCCGGTCAGATAGGTTACAAACTCCCGGCAGAGTTGTTCCAATTGCTCGGGCGTCTCGTTGGTTCCAGTCTGCTGGAGCACTTCGACCATCATCGGCACCATGACCTCGACCCAGCCCTCCCGGATAAGGCTCAGTGTACCGTCGAAATCAAACAGCACATGTTTTGGCGGCGATGGAAGTCGAACGGGCCGGACAATTTCTATGGAGGTGCCGGGCAAAAACTCTGTGGACGAAATTTCGGTAACAATCGGCCGATAATCCTCTTCATACATATATTTTCATCTGATCTCCGAGATTCAAAAGGTTTAGCATAGCACGCTAACCCAGGGAAGTGTGGCTCTTTATGAAAGCAAGACACTTAGCTCGACTTTTGCTATTTTTCCTAAGTCCTTTTATTTCCAGCAGTTACGACGATACTGCCTTTTGTTCACACAATTTCCTAAGTTCAATATTTACAAGGAGTTAGAGTTTTCCCCTTCTGGGAGAAGCCCTAAAATGGCAAAAGTTGAGCTTAGAGCCTCGAACAAAATGAGGTTTTTTCCCTCTTTATGAACGGTACCGTGCCCCTGTTGGTTTCTGGGAGTTTCCTTTTGTGAGAAGCTGGCTCTGTGGAAAGGTTGTCCGCAGTCTGGCGAGGTTTTGCCCATGCTGGTCGGTTTTGCTTCCCTTTTGGTGGGTTTAGGCTTCCGACCGAAAACGGTTTCAACAGCCCCTGAGAAGCTCTTAGCTGGACTTTTGGCATTTTGGTTTCCTGCCGATGAGGGAGAGTTCTAAGTCCTTAGAATGATTAGGGTTAGGAAATTATATGAACAAAAGAACAACCGTAACTCCTAGCCTCAAACTAAGTTAGAGGAAAATGGCAAAGGTTGAGCTTAAACTATCCTTCCAGCGTAAGCGGCAACCCAGAGGGCCGTTCTCCTGGCCAGGCTACATCAGAACGACCGATCGAATATCTGAGAGCAGCAGTTATGGATTTTTGCTTTTGTAGGGATGCCCGCAACGTAGGCTTCCCTCCCTCCAGCCCCACTCGGAAAATGAAATTCTTTTCGATGGTCTCTTTAGCGGCCAAGGACGGCTAGAATACCGCGGAAATAACCGATCGATTCTGCCGAGCCGGGCAACGGATCATTTTCCTCGGCTTCATATTCCAAGGCGCACACCCCGCTATAGCCGATCTCGATCAGTTTGGCGAAAAAGGCCGGCAGATCGATCACCCCCCGACCGGCCGGACAACTATGGCCTTTGGCCGAGGCTTCGGTAACATCTTTGACATGCACATCCAAGATGCGGTCGGCGGTTTGTTCAACGGTTTTGACCAAATCGGCGCCATGCCGAACGGTATGGCCGATGTCGATGCACAAGCCAATTCGCCGGTCAAGCTGTTTGATCTTTTCATAGGCGGTTTGCGGCAGAGGCCACCACCGGTCGCCTGGTCCGTGGTTATGAATGGCCAGACCAACGCCGGTCTTTTTTACCTGTTCTTCTACCAACGGAAGCAGTTCCGGATTGGGCGAGCCGATGATTATTTGCATCCCCGCTGCCTTCGCATACGAAAAGGCTTGCTGGACCTCCTGAGGTTTGCTCATGCTGATCACGCCCCCGCTGTAAAGCCGAAGACCTGCTTGCTTAACCTTTTCTACAGTAGCAGCGATTTGCTCTGCGGAGGCATCTAAGGGCAAGTGGAACGACTTAAAACAGATCCACTCCAGCCCGAGGCGTTTGGTCATGGCGATGGCTTGCTCAGTAGGGAATTTCCGCAGGGTGTAAGAAGCCATGCCCAGATGGAACTTCACTTTGCTAGGGCCTTTGTGGGCAGAAGAGCCTTCGGATGCTGGAGCTGACTCGCCGGCCCAAGCAACTGCTCCAGCCCAAGCCAGCCCACCGCCGCTAGCCAATCCTAGACCACTGCATGCTTTCAAAAAGCTACGTCGGTTATATTCGCACAGTCGCACTTTTGATTCCATGTTCGGTTCCTTTCCGGCTAAAGAAGGATACCCCAAGTCTCTACCAAGGTATATTTTGAGAGCATTTTTGCCGAATTGCTTTTCCCATGGGAGGAAGTAGGAAAGAGCTGTAGGCGGGCAGTCCGCAGGCTGCACATACGGCCAAGACCTCCGTAGCTACTGCGGCTGCTGCTCGCCGGTGGCGTCGCTGTGGGCCTAGGAACTAACAGGCAGAGGGAGGTTTTTGTGTGGGCCGCGGAATGTGGAATTACTGTTTTTCCGTCGGTTTTTCTTTTTTGCCGGCCAGGGACAACATGCCCCGCGTGGCGGCCAGCCGAACATGTTTGATTTCCGATTTGGCCAAAAGTTTATATAGGGCCATTGCTTCGGCTTTGTTGCCGGCGGCGGCCAACCGTTCCGCACACACCAGGCAAGCATCGGCGGCAGCCAGGTGCAATTTTTCCGGCGCCTTGGCCTGGAAGTCTGTCAGAGCCTTGGCTGCTTCCGGAGTACCAATAGCGCCCAAGGCCGCCGCTGCAGCCGAGGCAATCTCCAGATCTTGATCGCTTAGCAGAGCCGTTAAAGCCTCCAGACTCTTGGCATCGCGCCGGACACCTAGTGAATTTATGATCCCTATCTTTACTTTGCCCGTGGTTTTCGGCAATGCCTCTCGGAGGGCTGCCACTGCCTCTTCATCCGGAATCCGTTCCAAGGCATACCGGGCCATATGGGAGAGTTTCTCGTCGGTGAGCAGTTCGGCCACCGCTGGCACACATCCGGCAGAACCAATCAGGCTCAACTGCCGACAAATGAAATCCTTGGCCGCATGGGAAACATTGCCTTTCAAGGCAGCTACCAGCCGCATTTCGAGGCTCTTTTTGGCGGCCGTGTCTTGGTGAGAAGCAACGATGGCATCTTCGATCGGTTTGAGCACACTGCGGTCGCTGCCCCAATCATAGGTTTTCAGGGCTTCAAAGGCTTTGTCTAATTTCTCTTCTGCCCCCAGAGCTACGAATCCTCCTGCTGCCCAGGCCGTAACCCCCAAAACAGCCACTACCACTCCCAACAACTTTTTGCCTGTAATCTGAGACATAGCAAGCTCCTTTATCAACGAAGTTTCCCCAATACACCTTTTTACTATGGAACAGCTCATTTCCATCGAACGCTCTAATGCTTTTCTCCCTATTTAATGCAAAAGACAGGCAAGTTGCAACCACTCCGTAGTGGAATTGGCCAACTGCGCCCAGAGTTAGATCAGGCTCCAGGGCGGCCGATAGGCTCTGGAGAGCAGGCGGTCGGCTTCCGGATCGTTGACAAACCGCTCGTGGGCCGGGTCCCATCGGAGGCTTCGGCCCAGTTGGAGGCAGATGTTGGCCACTTGGCAGGCCGAGTTAGCTCGATGAGCCCCTTCGGCCGGTGCAGCCGGTTGTTTTCGGCTTTTGACGCAATCCAGGAAATTGCGTACATGGTTGGCCTGCGGATAACCTTTGCCGAATCGCCGATCGGCCAGGAGCGACTGCGGTTTGGCCTCTACGTTGCCGTCGTCATCCACATAGACTTCTCCTTCCGAGCCCACGAATCGGACGTGCAGAGGCCATTCACCCGGCTCAAAGAAAAGACGCACTCCGTTTGCATAGTGAGCAATGACTGTGCCCTGGGCCAATTCAAACTCCACCGGACCGGTTCCATCGGCGTCGTTGGCCCACTGGCACAGGTCGGCCGTATGGCTGCCCCATTCGGTAAGCATTCCGCCGGCAAAATCCCGATGGGCCATCCAGAAACCCCGTTGCACATACTTGGAATTAAATGGCCGCCATGGCGCAGGCCCCAGCCAAAGGTCCCAATCCAAAACCTCCTTGGGCGGTTCCGGCTCCGGGGGAAGCGTTATCTCATGATGGCCCTGCGGAAACCATCTGGCCGGCGCCATTTCCGCATATAGGGTCTTCAATTGGCCGAGTTTGCCGCTGCGCGCCAGCTCCACCGCCCAAACAAACCGATCCACCGTGCGCCGTTGGGTACCGCACTGGAAAATTCGGCCATACCGCTCTACTGCCGTGCACAAGGCTCGACCTTCGGCTACCACGACGGAGATCGGCTTTTCGCAGTAAATGTCCTTGCCTGCTTTGGCAGCCAAGATGCTGGCCATGGTGTGCCAATTATCGCCAGTAGAAATCAGCACGGCGTCAATGTCTGGCCTGGCTAATAGGTCTCGGAGATCCCGATAGCTGGTGCAATCCTGGTTGCCGTAGTATTTATCGACAGCTGCCTTGGCCTGGTCCCTTTTCGACGCCTGCACATCACATACAGCCACCATCTGGACATCCGCGTTGGCTAGGAAGTTTTGCAGGTTATCCATGCCGCGGCTGCCGCAGCCGATCGTACCCATGACGATCCGCTCACTAGGCGCCGGTCGGCCTGCTCGACCTAAGGCGGTTGCCGGTACAATGGCCGGAGCGGCCAACACCCCAACCACCTGCTGACAAAATCGCCGTCGCGTCCACCGATTCGTCTGCATAACGAAAACTCCCTGAGAAAAAGATACCATTTCTGCCGAAAGGCGTAATCTGTCCTCCCTCCGAAAGCCTCGCTGGTCTACACCTCTTTTGGGATGAATTTCCCATCCCAATCGGCCAAAGCAATTGGGGATAACAAACTTCCAAAAGAAGCC
>JANXAQ010000204.1 GCA_025062105.1 Thermoguttaceae bacterium | reverse complement strand
TGTTAGCTCGACTTTTGCCATTTTTCCTAACTGCTTTTGCTTCTAAGACTTACGCCGAAACATCCTTTTGTTCACCGAATTTCCTAAGTGCAATAGTTACAGGAAGTTAGAACTTTTCCTCTCCGGGAGGAAGCTAAAAATGGCAAAAGTCGAGGTTAGAAGCTCTAAATTAGGTGCCCAGCTGTGATTGGCCGATGGTTTCCACAACAATAGCTCCCCTAGCAACAAGCAGTTCAATCCGATTCCAGCACTGCCAGGTAAAGTTTCATATAAGGTACTTGGGAGGCGGCCTGAGCGATGCGGGCCACCTCTGCGTGGCGAACCGTACGTTCGGCCTTAAGGATGATACCAGTTTTCCCCTGATGCCGCCCTGCTTGCACTGCCTGGAGGATGGCTGCCTGTTGCATTTGAGGGTTGTCAGGCAGAGGCAAGCCCACTTTCCCATCGGCTAAATACACTCGCGCTGGCCTCCGACTGCCCTGATCCACTACGGTAATAAAAACCGATTGCCGAGGGTCTGCCGCCACTCCATATCGCGCCGGCGGCAGTTCCACCAGTTTCTCCAAATCCGGAATTACGCCCAGGACAAAAAAGATCAGCAGCAAAAATACACAGTCGATCATCGGGGTCATATCCAACTCCAAGGCCGATTCTCGGAAGGCTTCTTCTCCGGCCAAGGAACTCTCCACGGATGGGTCGGAAGTTTCATGCCCAAAACGATCAGCCGATTCGGGCAGTTCGAAAGATGCCAAAGCCTGCCCAAACATATTGTTACTCATGAAAAGAAGCTCCTCATAGCAGTCCTGACCACCCAAAAGGACGTCTCGGAGGTTTTGCCGAGCATAGCAGGGCGGAAGATACCTATTTTGGGCTGGTGGTTTCTGGACCCCAGATGGTTTTGAGTATTTCCAGCAATCGAGTCAATCCGTAGCCGACCAGGTCTTCCAATTTCCGGATCCGGAGACTGAGGGCTGCTGCACACAGGATCAGTGGGATAGCAATCGTTAGTCCCAAGGCAGTGGTAACCAGGGCCAGGCTGATGTTTTCGGCCAATTTGGTAGGGTCCACCTTTTGGCCGGCCGACAGTTGTCCAAAAGCCCCCATCATGCCCAACACCGTACCGTAAAGGCCCAGCATCGGGGCACTTTTAATCATCGTATAGACCCAACTGAGTCGATATTCCAGATCAGCCAACACATCCCGCCGAAATCGGTCCACCAACAAGGCCTGAATTTTGGTCAGTCCAAGTTTTCGGTTGACTAGAGCCAAATAGGCCAATTGAGGCACAGCTCGCTCATCGTTTTCACATAGCTGGACCGCTGCCTGCAACCCCTGCTGCTGGAGAGTTTGTTCGAGTTGGTCCAAAAAGGCTCCTTGTTCGGCTTCGGTGCGAAAACGCACCTGGCTGATCCGCCGCCAGGCCAAAATCACACAAAATACCCCCCAAAGGGCCACCACTGCCAAAGCCCCATAACAGGCATTCCCTGCATAGCGGACCACCGTCGTCAGTGTGCCAGTCTCCATCCATTACTCCTGATGCCCTCGTAAAGTAAACATTCGTTATCGATATGTTTGCTCAAGGACATAAAACTCATATCCTTCTTCCCCGGCAGGGCGCACTCCAAAACGGGTTTTATGAATCTTCTGTTTTTTGTCTGCGGCATGTTTTTTTTCCAACTCGGCCAAATAGGCCGCCCACTTATCCGGCAGAAATTTCAGGATCAACCGATCTTTCGGATCTACGCCTGCTTTGCTCAGCAGTTCCCGATCGGCAGACAACAGTTCCCCTTGTCGCCATGTGAAATAGTAGCGCAGTTCCTGATCGGCTGGGCCTTGGCGGACTGTAGGTTGAGCCTTGGAAAGGTCGGCAACATAAAGAATCTGATTATTTGGCAAAAGCACCCCTAATTCGATGCCGAAAAAGTCCAACTGTTTTGCATAGGTTTCTAGGGTATTGCCAGGATCAAAGCGGATTTCCCAGCCTAATGCTCGGCCACCCAGTGTTTGTCCACTGCCGCCTTGGCCGCCAGGCCGGTTCCAGGTCGGCTCTTCCCATCGCTCGGGCTGCTGACGCACTACCTCCGCTAACAGATTCAAACTGGGACTAATCTCCTGCTGAGGCCATGGGATTTCCTTTTGGAGTTCGGCCGGGCTAGGAGGGCCGGCCAGGGCCGTGGGAAGATCGAAATCTTCTTCGGTGTTAATCTGTTCCGGAACCACCGGTACCGCCGTCTGGGGCGTCTCTCGTCGTGCAGTCCACCATGCTAACCATAACAGCCCTACGGCTAAGCCCACCACCACCAAAAGCGTCAAAATCCAACTGGAAACCCGGTCGTAGGCGGTGGTCTTCAGTCGCTCATCCGCGCCAGCTTGCCCTTCCGAAGTTTTCTTGTTCGTCATCCGATGCCCCCCTTGGCTGATCCTGAGTTTGGCCCCCTCTTAGCCCCAATCCCTCCTTTGGAGTTCTTCGTAACCCATCAACTCAGTGCCACTCCTAGAAGCCTCATAAGGACTTCTAAGGGTATGGTGAAACCGTTTCCACTCGGAGCTCAAACCCCACCAAAACTGGGGCAAAACCGACCAGCATGGGCAAGACCTCCCCAGCCTGTACCCAACCTTTCCATAGAGCCAATCTCTAGCAAAATGAAAATCCCGATGGTTCTGAAATACTCCAGCCATCTGGGAGGCTGGTAGGAAGGGGCATCTTGTTTGAAGCTCTCATCCGTGCGCCCCTAAAAACCATAGCGCAGCTTATTTCCAAAGCCTGCTGGGGTAGGAGGGGGCCCTGGAAGGTTCCATAAAGGCTAAGACCATCCCAGTTAATCCTCCCACCGCACCTCGGGCCGGAGCGTCTGATACCAAGCCTTCCATTTAGTATATAAATGTCTCTTCAGTTCTGGCGTGATGGGGTCTGAAAGTTGCACCGGTTCCACCCGTCGGCTGAACCGATGCAAGGCTTCCAAGGCCGCTTCCACCACCACATCTGCCGGATCGGTAAGCGAATCGATCAATACCGGTAGATCTTCCAGGCGACCGGTTGCTGCTATGGCCCTGACGGCTGCTAGGCGAGCTTCTGGGGTTTCCATGCCTGCTAATTCCCGAAGGCGCCGTCGTCCCGCTGCACCAAAAATATCCTCCTTTTGCCAGGGCATCCACTGGAGCCACTCCACGGCCTCTTTGTAGTCTGGGCTATCGGGGTCTTCCAGGGCGGCCAAGAGCCGGTCGGCAGAAGTCCATAAGGTTTTCGGCACCACCTTTCCTTCCCGGACTTCCACCGCTGCGGTATGTCTAGGCAGTCCGCGCCCGGCGATCATCATCCCGCCGCCAAACGCCTTGGCCCGTTCAATGCTCTTTCGCGTCGAACGGAGCAAAAACAACACCCCAAAGGCCGTATCCACCACCTCCCCGCATTGACTTTTCCATACCCCATTGTCCGCCTGGGTCCGAAGCAACTGCCGAGCTATCTGCTGGTACCACCGAGGCGATTTCTGAACGTTTCCTTCCGCTTCCTCCCGGAAGCTATAATAGCGTTCTACTGCATAGTAATAATAATGTGTCCATGGCCCCCAGTCAGGATCCAGGTTGTTATCCATCCAGTGGTTGCCTCGGGCCAAAGCCGCCCGTAGCGCCGCCGGATCAATCTTCTCCCGGCTTTTGGTCGTCGGCCGCTCTCGAACCTCTTTTAAAGCCGGGGGCAAATCCGCCGGCCGATCCACCCGCTCCAAAAGACCTAATAAATCCGCCGCTATATACAGACTGCCCATCCCAGCTGCCGTCATGCTCGGTTTACAGCCCGACTGCTTCTCCAGGTTTTTTACCGTAGCGGCCACCTTCCCTTGATACCCATACTGCCCGCTTGGATCTTGGGTCTTCAGCAACCACAGCAATGCATCTTCAATGGCCGAGTCGGCAACCCGAAAGCCGACTTGGGCGGCCTCCCAGGTGGCCAAAATCGCATATTGCGTCATCGAAGTATCACAAGTCTCGGCATTGTCGCCAGTCTGATACCCCCAAGCCCCCTGATCCTTCTGCACCGAATAAAGATAATCCAATAGCTTTTGAATCGTAGCGCCATGCTCACTGGGGTCCAACTGGCAAAGCAGGATAATCGAAAGGCCGGTGCTGTAGATATCGATCGGCTGCCGCCGCTCGGGCGGTTCTGGCGAAGGGAGGGGGCGGCCCTGCTCATCTTTGTCCACCTTCGGAAGCCGATCCGCAGCATATTGGATCGCTTTAACGGCGGCCTGCACTTTCGAGTGATTCGGTCGAGCACCGTGTTTGAGCAACGCCAAAGCCACCAAGGCCCTACCCCCTAACCGAGTTTCTTCTACCCGTTCGGATTCTAAAAATCGAATCGCCTTGGCTATGGCCGCCTGCACCTCTGGATGCTCCGGATGCAGGGCCTCTTTGTCAGCAGTCCTAGTGTCTAAAACTGGCAAGGTCTTCTTGGCTGAAGATTTGCTCCGTTCTCCAGCCACCACCCACGCTTCAACTCCGACGAGCAAAAGCACTCCTAGCCTGGCTACCCACCCTAACATCGCTCTAACTTCCATAGCCTCTCTCCCCCATGCTAAAACACTACCGCCTTCCACGGAAAACCCCATCTGGCTCGAAAAGCCTTAACCTCCCACTTCTTTTTTTACTCTATCGATTTCTTGGTAGGAGGCTAGTAGGAGGTTTCCTTTTATTGTAGGCAAACCCAGGGGCAATCGCTACTTGACATATCCTCTTCCCCCCTTGAAGTGCGATAGAACTGTTTCGATGCGATCACTACCTTACAGCAAAGTTGGGAGCTCTGATCGGCTTTGCTCCCTTCCGAGGCTCCAGCCCAGCCACCGCTCCTCATGTGGAATGGTGTGGAGGAATGTCCGCGTAATACTGAACGTTATAGTGAACTTTATGAGCTCTTGATTTGGAAGGCGTTAGTTGCTTATGTCTCCAATACTACTTCAATACTACTATATATAGGGTGCTGTCAGTACTAGCAACCCAATATATTGGGTCAAAGGCGGAGGGAACCAAAATGGTATCAAAATATCTCCCTAGACTGATGGATAGGTTCTAGGGTACTATCCGCGCTAGCAATCCTATATGAGCTCAAAGAAGATAAAACCCAAAAGAATTAGACGAAAGTCCTTCAAGAAAATTTCTTCAAATAAGGGGCATGATAATAACTCTTTAGAGGGATGTCAAAGGAACTGGGTACACAATAGCCTGTGTGGAAACTCCCTATTTTCCTGTCAAGATGGCAGCAGTCCCCTCCATCGATAGGAAGTTCTAGCCGTTTTGTAGGATTTTCCCTCGTCGGCGTATCCTGTTCTGTTTTTCCAACATCTTAACAGATAAGGAGTTAAAGAAAACTACTTTTTATCTTCAATTTCCGATTGTATGGCATTCCATTTGCTTAGTATAACACATAAGGTCATCACCTCACAGAAGGAGCCCCGGACGGAGCATAATAGGGTTTTCTACGGTTAGCCCCTATGTTGGGGAGCACAAGGCCATGTCAAGACCTTCCCACCGGGAGGTAACCCCATGGTGCTTCGTACGCCACGTCTGCTGATTACTGACGATGACGCAGCCTTCCGAGAGACCCTCCGTGGAGTCTTCGAACCGCGGGGCTTCCAGACCCTGTTGGCTGCCGACGGGGAAGAAGCGGTGCAGATCGTCCGGCACCAAGAGGTGCATCTGGTGTTGCTTGATGTCCACATGCCGAAACTAACCGGCCTGGAAGTACTCCGGCTCCTGCGAGAGTTTAATTCCCTGTTGCCGATCATTTTGCTTTCCGCTGGCTGGGACGAACGGCTACTGGAACAAGCTCGGCAAGCCCAAGCCTTTTCTGTATTACCTAAACCAGTAAGCACCCGGCAACTGACCGGCGCCGTCTGCCAAGCCCTAAAACAGACCTACAACTGGTCTGAAGATTTCATTTCCTAAGAAGGCTTCTGAAACAAGAATTTTAGCTTACTCGGCTCTCACGTTGTTGCACCACCAAGCTTGACTTTTGCCAATTTTGGCCCTGTGCCGAAATGGGAAAGCTCTAACTCCTTGAAACTATCGGACTTAGGAAATTGTGTGAACAAAAGGGCGGTTCGTCCTAACTCTTGGAGATAAAACAAGTTAAGGAAAATGGCAAAAGTGGAGCTAAGAGGCTGTCCTGAAATTGGGATTTGGGCGGTTTCCAATGAGTTTTGGCCGACCGGCTCCTACCCTTCAGTCTCCTTAAAACCAGGGATTTTGGGATTCTGGGGAATTGAGGAAGGAAACCTCCTTTCATCGTTTTTAGAACAGCCTGTAAGATAGGCTACAGCCAGGATGGGGAACCCAAAGTCTTCACCGGCCAGTGCAATAAGGGAGTCTGGGTCATCGCTTTTCAGCCAGCCTCTAAGACAAGCCAACCCCTGCCAGCGCTGTTTCTCTGAGCGGTGCAAACCAACCTCCAGAACCTCTGCATAATTTGACGAAGATTTTTTATACCATTTTGGTTTCCTCCACGACGGGCCCAATATAGGTTGCTAGCACTGCTAACACTCTACATAGATTAGAGTGTTTAAATGACACGAGTTAAAGCCTACTGAATCGAAAGTTCATAAAGTTCACTACATGTTCAGAATCACAGCGAGATATAAGCTCGACTTTTGCCATTTTTTGTAACTTCTTTTATTTCAAGGAGTTAGGTTTTGAGGACTTTTTGTTCAGCAAATTTCCGAACTCCAATATTTTCAACGGGTTAGGAGATACAAAAGGGGCTGTACTCCGGAAAATGGCAAAAATCGAGATAAAGAGCCTCTGCAAAATCCCGAACACATACTGAACTTTGTGAACCTTCGATTCTATAGCCGTTCAGTTATCCTACCTGGACATCTATTATCTATTGGTGCCAAGAATGCTACTAGAGGGAAAAGGAGCCAAAATGGTATAAAAAATCCCCTTGGAATTATGTAGAGGTTCCATAACTCGACTTTTGTCATTTTTGGCCTCAGCCTGGAAGGGGAAAGCTCTAACTCCTTGTAGCTGTTGGAGTTAGGAGATTGTGTGGGCAAATGGAGGTTTTGCCATAACTATCGGAAACAAAAGCAGTTAGGAAAAATGCCAAAAGCCGAGCATAAAATATCTTCGAATTGTGCAGCGGGACAAGATTTCAATAAGGCCTCTGCCACGTGGCACCATTTGTCTGAAGAGTTTCTTCGCTCGGGGTTTCTGTTCAAAACTCTAGCAGTTTGAGAACATCCTCAATGATGCCTTCTTTGACCACCCGGCGGGGCTTTTGCTCTGAGCCTTCGAAGATGAGATATTCTTTTTTAGCTTGGATGGGCGTCTGAAGCCGATAGGGTTTGGCCAGACCTATCATTTTCATCGCTTGTTTTGCCCCCTCTTCCAAAGCTTTACGAGTTTCTGGGAAAGGATAGAGGACGGCGGCTTCCTGGCTGATGCCCCGTTTCACGGCTACAGTAACACAATGCTGGCCAAAAAATTGGCGTGCTTCTCGGCAGGCAGCTTCATCCCCGGTAACCAGGATGGGAGGTACCCCATAATAGCCAGCAATGGCCGCCACCTGTGCCAGTTCTCCGGATTCCACACCGTTATACCAATAGCGATTTTCAGTCCGGGAAGATTGGGTATGGCAAAGCACGCCGTCCGGCACGCCCATCATGGCATGTTGACCCACGATGGCCAAGCCGGCAAAGGATTCATCCAGCCCCCAGAGCGGGTGCCCGGGCCGGGGGCGACCAGTAATATACTTAGCGCCTGGCTCCATCAGATGCGGCACAAAGGCCTGAGTCCCGTGGCCGTCCAAGACTAAGATTTCCGTCGCCCCGCCGGCTCGCAGGCCCCGCACCACCGCCGCAATATCCCCCATAAGATATTCTTTGGCCTGTTCATTCAAGGGACCAGGTTCTTGGGTCTGGGCAAACTTATAGACACCGCTGGCACCCTCCAGATCGGTAACAATATAAATCTTGAGCTCCTTGGAAACCGATGGCTTCTGACTCTCAGCAGCCGGTTCCCCAGCCCAACCCAACCTCACCACCACCAAGGCTCCTGCCAGCATTACCCCCAACCCCACTCCAGCTACTATTCGTCTAACTTGGTGCATGGGAAAAACTCCTTTATCCAAATAGGTTCCTGGCCCGGTCTCCGCTGACTCTCTTCCAGCCACCGGCCTAACCAGCTATGTTACCTCTGCCAACAGCAACCAACCTTCTTCCCTTCTATTCTCTTGTCTTAATCCTCCGTCTCCATAAGTCAAGCCCCTTTCTGGTAATTTTGGCTACCATTTGAGCAAATTGAGCAAATGATAACAATCCAGAAACAATCCAGAAGGCTGAAAAACCCGCCTCTTGACCTGCTAACAAGCGAAAGCTGAGCCAGATACTATCACCCGACTGACAGGGCATGGAGGATTGGGCATCTTGCCCATGTAATCTCAGCCACGAACCCCTGCCAGCACTGGCACAAACCCCTGCTACCGGTGGACCGATTCCCCCGGATGCCACCACGTCCCAACAAGCAGAAAACGGACGGCAAAATAGTGAAAAAAAAGTATCTGTTGTTTCTGCTCTCCTGATCTACTGTCCTGCTTCCCTTGCTGGACCGCTCTCCTCCTTATTATGCTCTCCCACCACCATGGCTCATTGTGCTACATAAGTTCCCCAGGTGCCCTCGGTACTCTTTTCACCAGGCACAAACAGGAATTTAGATCCCCAAAGCCGTCTTCCTTATGAGAATCAGACCACATAGACAAGCTAGGAAATTGAGAAAAAGACATTGAAGCAGTCCAGGAAACAAGCAAACTCTCCATCTATAATAAGAATCTCTGTATAATGAGAAGGGGATATTTTTATACCATATTGGTTTACCTCCCTAACTCAACATATAGAGTTGCTAGCGGTGCTAGAATCTAAGTTTGACTATATGTTCAGTATTTTGCAGAGGTTCCCTATATTTTGATACCTTTTTGGGTTTCTCCTACCCAATATAGGCCTTGCTAGCATTGCTAACAGCCATTAGATAGTAGTTGTTCGCCTAGGCCAAGCCGATGGCCAAAGAATCCAAATGTCTATAACGTTCACTATATGTCCAGGATTTTCAGAGGTTCTGAGATTTTCCTTTCGCCTGGCTGTCCCAGATTGAGAAAAAGGCAATCCCTCAGCCGAGGAGAAAAGGGGAATTGTGACTCCAGAGTTTCCTATCCAATTGTCATTCCCGCGCAAGTGGCAATCCCGATTCCTCTTCTAATGTTTTTGCAGATACCTGTATCCCTGATTTGAGTCCCGATTACCAAGGCGGCTTCTCTGTTCGGCTCGAGTATTTTGGAAAAAGATGGGAATACTAACCACCCACCGGAGGGGTAAATCTCCTCTATTCGCCTGAAATGGATGGTACGGTTTTTGGAATGAAAAGGGGGGCGCCAAGCCGATAAAGTTTACCAACTCGTCAATTTTTCCACAGTTTTGCCTGCTGCTTGGCCGATGTTGGATATGCCATGTGGTGTGCCCGATGCGAACAAGATGTACCAGGTTTGGCGTCCCCACAAAATAGGGGGATTGTGTGCATTCGATGTGGGGGAATGCTAGACTACCCTAAAGAGGTTTCTCAGGTGGTGGCAAACCAGCAGTCTCACGGCACTCACAACCCCCCGCCTGAAGCTTTAGCTCTCAAACTCTCTGCTCCGTTGCTGCCAAACTCAGGGGCCACCTCCACTTCTGGACCCGAAACGATTCTTCTGCCTCTAAGCTCCTTTTTAGGCTACGACCAGTGGGATTTGGAGTATAGATTCCACCAAATCGGACGCCGTCTGCGCAAACCACTCTCTTTTACTCCCCCTGCCGAAGGGGACGGCTGGACTCGGGTAGATGCAGCCCATCAGGAGTTTTTCGAAACCCATTGGCCCCTACCTAAAAGTACCCCCCCTGTGCGACAAATCTCTCCCCCCAAACCACCTGCCCAAATGTTTTTTTACGGAGGAATTATTTTTCTTACTTGTGGTCTAGTCCTGTTACTTTGGGCCTATTTGGGGGGGCGGCCGGAGTTGCAACTATGGGGCTGGCCATGTGTGGTGCTCGGCCAAGCAGGCCTTCTGGTACGAATGTACTCCCAATCTTCCGCCAAAACAACCTTACCTACTTCCTCAGACAGCGACTGTTTAGGCCAAAAAGAGCAAACTCAGCTACATCCCCCCTTATCCCCCCTTTTGTCTAAAAACAGCTAAGCTCCAGTTCTGCTATTTTTCAAAGTGCCGTCTCCTTAAAATGCTCTAACTCTTTGAAAATCTTCCCATTTAGAAATTTGCTGCGCAAAAACTCCCCAAATCCTAACTGGCTGAAATAACTCGACTTTTGCCAATTTCAGGCTTCTGCCGAAATAGAAAAGTTCTAACTCCTTGGAATTATTGGAGTTAGGAAATTGTGGGAACCAAAGGACGGTTCCCCGTAACCCCTGGCGACAAAAGAACTTAGGGAAATTAACAAAAGTCGAGGCAATAAAAGATAGTTGAAAAATTGGCCAAACTCCTGGTACGAAACCTCTGCATCATTCGAAGGAGATATTTTTATATCATTTTAGGTTGCTGGCCCTCTAACCTAATATATACAAAATGCCATAGCTAACATTTTGATATAGTAATGGTTCGAGCAGCAAAAACCAATCGGCTATAGAATCACAAGTTCATGAAGTCCACTATATGTTCAGGATTTTAGCAAAGGTTTCCAAAAGTTGTCGCTCATCATCCTTTGCCACCACACGGTACGCCGCTTGGGGTACTGTTTCGGCACCAGTCTAGACTCTTCCCATACAACATCGTATGCCACAGCAGGTTCCGCCGCTCCGCAGAGAAATCCTTCGGGCTGAACGGCCCAGGTCCACCGATCCCTCGGGCTCAACTGGCACAGGCTGAACTACCTGGATGGCAGTTTGTTAGCCGGGCCCGGCAAATGGGCCAGCCACTCTTTGGTTTCTTTGGCGGCCCACAGATGGGTGCACCACTGCCTACTACTGGTTCTGTGCCATGCCGCCAGGTTGGCCCAAACCGAACGCACCTGCGGCCTGGTGGCCTTCCAGATAGTTTTGAGGTCTCGGAACAACTGTTCGCTGCTCCTCAGGCCGGTCAGCCATCGGACTCCGGGCCGTCGGCCCGGTACCAAAAGCATGCCCACCATCACACCGCCCCATCGGCCCTGCACACGCAGCGGGCCAGTGCAGTTGGGCATTTTCTGAGTATGGGCGTTAATCTCGACTTTGGCCCCCTTTTGTAACTTCTTTTAGTTCAGGGAGTTAGGCTTTGAAGATTCTTTGTCCAGCACATTTCCTAAGTCCAATATTCTCAGAGGGTTAGAATATCCAAGGGGGCTGCCACCTAGAAATTGCCAAAACTCGAATGCAGATTTCCCCCACAACCCCTATATCTGAAGATCAACACCGCTGCCTAGCACATCATGCAAAGGGCCAAAAACAAACGGGCAATGGGAGGATCTACATCTTCCCATTGCCCGTTTGGTAAAGTCGGGGCGACTGGATTTGAACCAGCGACCTTTAGACCCCCAGTCTAACGCGCTAAACCAGGCTGCGCTACGCCCCGAACTGTAAGCCTATGTAAAAAATCCTCCTCAACATCTCAGCCGAATGAGGAAACCGGCCTTAATATCCCGCGAAAACCAAAATCCTTGGGACCAACCCAACGGATAACCCGACTGGATTCCCGTTTCCGGGGAACAACCCTTGCACTCCCGCTTCCCCCGCAGTTATAGGGTATCTTTCTGCGGCAAAAATACACTTCTCCCTCTACTCGGCTAAAGGGTGATACAACCCTAGATAGGCACCTTGATAGGCAAAAACTTTTTCCTCCGCTCAGGAACCACAAAGCACTTGGTCATGCTACCTGGTGGCGGGAAAGCCATAGGAGCATTGGCCTCCTTTTAGTTCTTTTCCCTCCGCGCTTCTCTTGGATCCAAGGTCCTTGGGACAGAAGCCCAATTTCGAAAAAACCAACCGCTTTCTCCCAGGCATGGAGAAAGGAGCCCTCCGAAAAAGACTACCAACAATAGCTGACGGATTACTTACTATTTTAATTAATCTCTGTTTCGTTAGGCAACAGAGGGAAGAAAAGGTTTTTTAAGGCCCGAAGGAATTTTCTTAGCAGATTGCTTCTAGTCCGTTTTCCAGTCGGTGTTATACACCGTGGGCTGAAAATTCTGTGGGTGAATTGGAAAGGATAGATAATATAGGCAAAACAAGCCAGACCCGGGAAAGCCTCTTTTGCACAGAAACGCCCTTTATAGTTCCGGATTATTACAGACTTAACCTCTTACCTCGACTTTTGCCATTTTAGGCCTTCTCCCGGAAGGGGAAAACTCTAACTGCTTGTAACTATTGGACTTAGGAAATTATGTGAACGAAAGGAAGTCTCGTCGTAACTACAAGAAACAAAAGGACTTAGGGAAAATGGCAAAAGTCGAACTTACAGGCTGTCTGAAAAGGGATGTAGCCAGTATTCATTCCAACGGCCGGTGAAGGCTCTGGGTAGCCAAGGTGCCCAAATCCTCGGCTGTAGCCCCTCCTGGTGGGGGAAACAACTTGGCTTCCAGTGAGCCAAAAAGTTCTTTTCAAACAGGCTCTTACAGGCTGTTATAGTTCCAGGACTCGGGAATAGAGATTCCTGGAGATCCCGGTGGGATGACCGATTTGATGGGCATAGAGGTTATCTATGTTTCCCAAATCCGTTAAATTGACCACAAAAGATCAGCCCCACCGGAGGGGCCTCGCTGTTATACACATCTTTGGGATGGATTTACACTAACCACACCAGCAAATTATTGCCCCAGCTAGGGGGATAACAAACCTTTCAAAAGAAGCCAATGGTTACTTTGGATAAATTGCACAATTTAGGAAAATCATTTAGAAGGTCTGGAGGTGTTTGGTTTTAGAAAATGGTTTGTCTATTTTTTCTATTTGATCCATTCTGTGTTATTCAACGAGTTTTCCTGCCTTGCCTAAAGTGATGTCCAAGCGTCTGAACTCTAACTTGTGTATAACAGCGAGCCGGAGGGGCAGAGGAAGGCAGTCCCTGAGCAGACCTATTTATTCCCACATAATGGGGCATCCCACTGTGAGTTGGATCCTCACATTCAGATAGTATGGATAGGCAATATGGAGGATTTAGATAATCTAGATAAAGATATTAAAAGAAGCTGATCCAAAGAAACCTTATTCTAATAATTTGCCTAAATCCGAAACCCTACAAGCCGGGCTGAAAGGAGTTTTTCCACCACGAAGGAGTGGTAGAACCCCTTTGAGGAGCATCATAATAAATCTATATCCGGAAATGGGCGTAAAACAGACAGCAAGAATCCCCGTATTGCAATAATGCATCAGTTACGGTAGCCAGGCCTAGTAAAAATGACACAAAAATGAAAAAACGTTAATATAGCTCGTTTTTTGCCATTTTTGGCACCTGGAATTCAACCTGAAATTATTGGACTTCGCAAAGCCCCTGCATCATTCGTTGTTAGTTATTACGATTTTGATTCACTCCGCCGCCGACCTACTCTAGTGGGTTCCTAGCACTGCTAGCACTCTACATAGAATAGGTGTTTAGGTGAGAACAGCTAAAGCCTACTAAATCAGAAATTCATGAAGTTCACTATATGTTCAGGATTTTGCAGAGGATCCGAAATTGTGTGAACCAAAGGGGAGGTTCGTTGTTAGTCTTGGAGCTAAACCAAGTTATGGAAAATGGAAAATATTAAAAATCTAGTTTAGCAGATAGGACAAAAAGTCCTTCCGGCAGCTTCTTTTGCCAGTTGGAAAAGTAGTTCAACGTTAGTGAATACAACGTTAGTGAATATCTCGAACCTTTACATAATTCGAAGGAGATATTTTTATATCATTTTGGCTCCCTCAGGACTGCCCCCTATATGGTGTTGCTGGTATTACTTCTCCTATCTCCCTAATATTCAAGAAGTTAGAAAAATCCTCTCTTTTCGATCCGAAAACCTTTCGGCCAATTTTTTACTAGTTTTTCTTTGGCTTCCCAGCTGGAAGAAATCAGAAGGCAAAAGGTGGCCGAAATCACTCTTTCGGCTTATTTGTACGTTCTGAAAAGTTCCTCTTTATGGGGGTTAACTTGCTCTGGGAGCTTGTTGGCTATACCAGCTGCAAGCCACTCGCTCTGGGATGCTTAGTTGCCCAACCTGGTGGAAGACTAGAAGTTAGACGAGGCTATTTTTGGGAAGGTCTTCAGCCAGGGCTTAGAAGTTGGAAATGGCTTCCAAGAAGAGGCGACCCAGTTGGGTGGGCCCAAAAGTCTGGCCCGTTAGTTAGAAAGTCGCGTTTGGAGAAATTGAGCAAGAGAAATCTTTCAAAAATTTGCCTCTGTCCCAGATGGGGGGCATTTCCTTCCTAAATTGCCCATTTTCCCCAAATACAAGGTTCTGAGCCTGTTACGGTACTCAGCTGGAGTGTTACAAGAAAGTACAAAGTTCTTTCCGAGAAACGGGAAAAATTATATGAATTACGCAAACTTTTCCGCCGAAATAATAGCTACCCAAATGCTCTTCTAACAAAACCAAACTCCAGGTCCCGAATCCTGAATACCTCCGTTGGGGTAGAGATATGTCCTCTATGGAATTGGCCCAAGCCTCCGAAGGGTTTCCAAAGCCGGCATGTGATTAGGAACTGTCAGACTCGTGGCCACGCTTAACTTTTGCCATCTTTGATCTCGGGCTGGAAAAAGAATCTCAACCTCCTTGTAACTATTGGACTTAGAAATTGAATGACAAAGAAATCGTCCTAACTACTGAAATCAAAGGTAGTTAGGGAAAACATCCAAAGTCATGCTTAGCTACAGTTTTGCCATTTTTCTGGGGGAGATTTCTTTGATGTTCTAAGACTCTGAAAATATTGAAGTTATGGAATTTGCTGAAGTTTTGCGGAAGAAAGAGTGCTCCAATCGTCTAATTGCGTGAAATAACAGGCATTTCCAAAACTCCAGCCAACAACTCCGGGGGCTAAACCCTTTAAACAGAACAGAAAGGTAGCTGTATGCACGGAAAATGGCGATATGGTATGATCTTGGGCCTTTTAAGTTGGATGGCAGGCCTAGGCGGCTGTGCGATGTGTGGAGCCTGCTATGATGAATGTTATCCTGGGAACCCCAACTGTGGGGAACCTACCGGTTGTTGGGGGCCGCGGGCTGGGTCTGTTCGAGCCATGGAAACTCTCCTAGAGGAAACCACCTCAACTAGCCACTCCCATGGGCAAAAGAGCAGTTCGGGCTTTCTAGCCTCAGAGAGCCGAGACAGTTCCTCGGCGAATCCGAAAAGCCCATCCGCCCGGTGGGCACAGCAGCCGAAGACTCCTTCAGGCGTTCCCGCACCGAGCTCAGCGGGCCAACGGCCTGAAAAAATGGCTCGCCATCCAAGAGCCGATCAAGCCGCTTTTGCCCCCCCGGCCTCATGGCAACCTCTGCCTTGTAGAAAATCCCTCTCCGGGGGAGATGTTCCGACATCCACACAGCAACTCGGTCCTAACGGCCTTTCTAGCCCAGCTCCGAGGACGAGATATCCTCCTTCAGCTACGCCATTTGGGAATCTAGAGGGTGCGCCGGGGCCATTTAGCTTCCTAAACTATTGGTTGGGCCAACCCCCGCCCACTCAACCTGGGCAAAAAAAGATCTATTCTCCCTATTGTTCGGGCGATGTTCCTTTTGGTGTGCCAGGGCGATATTCCTCCGGACAAAGCAGCACTGCCATGGCCCGCTCAACCCGATCGGTTTCCGTGGATAGTCGGAAAAGTCCGGGCAGACCTGTGGCTGTCGGGCCGGGGCTGGTGGTTTCCCAGCGGAGTTCTTGGGGACCAGGAAGCCAACCGGTTGGTGGCTCTGAAAATCTTCCGGTTTCTTCACCGCCATCTGCTTCTGCTCAGCTGGCGACACCTTCGCAACGGATGGGCCAAATCCCTCCGAAGGGGCCATTGGGAGGGCAAGCTGGCCCTCACCAACCGATTGCCCGAACTGGCAGCGTTCCTCCCGCTGGGGTTCCGCCAGAAGTGTGGGCGGCCATTCCACCAGAAGATCGCCCCACCGCACGAATTCTTTCGATTACTGACCGAAAACTGCAACCAGCTGCAAATCCGTCGGAGCCAACTTCCACCAATAGCAGTGCCGCCACTACTAACTCGCCCCCATCAGCCACTCCGATCGCAAGAACAGAGGTGGCCCTGGGGGGTGGGGGCTTCGATTTAGCCAGTTCTGGGGGGTTACAGTGGTTGCCCGCCGCCCCTTTGCCCCCACAACCTGCTCCCTAACCTTAACGATTCTATTTGGGAAGGTGGTGTTATGAAGTATTCTGCCTGGCTCCTCTGAGGAGGGAGTTTCCCCCAAAGTTCTTTTACCTCGTTAAGGTAGATGTAACTCCCAGTAAAAAAGCAGACATTCCCAGAAATCAGACAACCAATTTGGAGAAGTTAGCTCCCCTTCTGGCCATTTTGACTTATTTTGTTTCCAGCCGTGTCGACCCACCCATCCCCTTTTATTCCCACAACTTCCTAACTCCAATGGCAGCTTTGCATATTTCAAGGAGGATATTTTTATATCATTTCGGCCTGCCGTGCCTCTACCCTAACCTGTAAGAGTACTAGCATTGCTAGCACTCTTACATATAGGAGATGTTTAGACGGAGGGCAGCTCCAGTCTATCGAATCAAAAGTTCATATAATTTATGTTCAGAATTATGTAGCTTGACTTTTGCCATTTTTGGCTGCGGCCCGAAATAGCAATGTTCTAACTGTTTGTAATTATTGGGGTTAGAAAATTCGGTGAACAAAGGCACCATTCGCCCGAACTCCCGGAAACAAAAGCAGTTAGGGAAATTGGTAAAAGTCGAGTGCAGAGGTTCCCAATAATTCCAAGAAGTGAGAGCTTTCTCCTTTCGGCAGGAGGCCCAAAAAGCCAAAAGTCAAGCGGAAGGCAGTAGCAGGATCTGCCCACTGGGGTTGGCACTCAGAGGGGTACTAGAGTTCTAAGAATTCTTCCGCTGCCTCTCGAAGTACTTCCTGGTTGGGTTCGAGGCCGGTCCAGAGTTGAAAGTCGATGGCCGACCGAGTAAGCAACAGTTCCAGGCCGTCAATGGTTTGGCAACCCTGCTGGGAGGCTGACTGCAGCAGGTGGGTCTGTGGCGGGAGGAATTGACAATCGACCACCAGCGTCTGGGGCTTCAGGCTGGAAAAGTCCAGAGGCACTTGGGCCTCGGGGTTGCGCTGGCCGATGGTTGTGGCATGGACAAGTAGTTCGGTCTGAGGGGGCAAGCTATAGGGGTCTTCCCAGAGGATATGTTGGGCGGACACTTCCAGGCGTTCCAAGAGCAGATTAGCCAATCGGCGTCCGGAGGCGGGGTTTCGGCTTAAGATAAGAACTTGGTCAACTCCTGCCAAGGCCAATTCGACGGCCACGGCCCGGGCTAATTTCCCATCACCTAAAAGCACACAGCGTCGCCCAGCTGGGTCAATCCGGCGACGAATCGCTTCCAAAACCGCCCGACCCTCCGTGTTTTCGCCTACCAGTTGGTCCTGTTGGCGAATGAGCAGATTGACCACACCGGTCATTTCGGCAGTGGTGCCGAGGCGGAACAAATATTGGCCGATGGCTTCTTTATGTGGCTCGGCGCAATTGCCGCCGGCAAAGCCCATGGCTCGCATTCCCCGGACAGCATCTGCTAAATCTTCCGGATGAACCTCCACAGAAATATACCGCCAGTCGAGCCCATGATAGGCAAAGGCCCGCTCCATCATGAATTGTGTGGGATTGCCCGCCACCGGACAGCCCAACAGAGCTAGAATCGGTTGTAACGACACATCCGCCACCGTGTTGGTGCTCCTTGTGGCAAAAAGCTTATTCTGTAGGACCGGCGAGGCTTCCAATGCACCTGCGGCCAGTCTTATCCGAGATGTTTTATGTTCGATATAGGTGCTATTTATTATCCCTATCAGACGGAGAGGCTGCAACCTCATCTGAGCTCAACTTTTCCAATTTCCAAGGTGCGGTCTTTCGAAGATGTTCTAAACTTTGGAAAATATTGGCCTTAGAGAATTTGATGAACAAAGAATCCCCAAAGCCTAATCTCTGGAAATAAAAATGGAAAATGTCGAGCTACAAGGCTGTCCTGAGATTGGGATTTTGGTAGTTTCCAATGGATTTTGACTGCCCAGCGTTTCTTTGGAAATGCCTTACTAAAGAGATATTGGAGACGCTAGAGAATTTAAGGGTATGAATTTTCTTTTATCATAGAAAATGTCTTTCAGCGCGGCCTCTCAGCTGCCCTTTTGCCGTTTTTAGCCACCCCGGGAAAGAAAAACATTCTCATCGGTTGCAACTATGGAAGTGAGCAAATTAGATGAACAGAAGACCGTTTCGCTGGAACTCTCAAAGACAAACCGAATCCGTGCAAATGGCAAAGTCGAGCTAACCGAAGATCCTCTAACTTGCAAATAAAATGAATCCCGCCAGTTGGCAGAGGAAGGTTGTGGCCGGCTCCTGATGGCCGATGGCGCTAGTGCAATTCCAAAATCTGTGTTACACTTTACAAAATTGTATGACAAAGTGGCTTCTGTGTTCTTGGGTTTCAGCGGAAAGGAGCTTTTCGATGCGTCAGCGAGCACTGGGTTGGTTAGGGATAGGAATAGTGGGATCGGTTGGCCTTTGGGTTTCCGGAGCCTGGGCACATTTTCAGGTGCTGCTTCCGGCTGAGGATGTCATCCAACAAGGCCGAAGCGTGGATTTAACTCTAATGTTTACCCATCCGATGGAGCAAGGGCCAATCATGGAGATGGGTCAGCCCGTGCAATTTGGGGTGCTGGTGGGTGGTAAAAAGATCGACCTATTAAAACACCTGCGCCCAGAAAAACGGGATGGGAAAACCATCTATACCTGTCAGGCCCCCCTTCGCCAGCTAGGCGATTATGTCTTCTATCTGGAGCCAGCCCCTTACTACGAACCAGCGGAAAAAAAGATGCTCATCCACTATACTAAGGTAGTGGTTTCCTACGGGGGGACAGAAGAAGGTTGGGACGCCCTGGTTGGCCTGCCGGTAGAGATTGAGCCGTTAGTTCGGCCCTATGGGTTGTGGACCGGCAATTGCTTTCGGGGAATTGTGCGCCGCAACGGCAAACCGGTCCCATTTGCTACTATTGAAGTGGAATACTACAACGAAGGCCAAAAGGTTCGGCCGCCCAACGATGCCTTCGTCACCCAACGGATCAAAGCCGACGCTCAAGGCTGCTTCTGCTATTGCATTCCCCGGGCCGGCTGGTGGGGCTTTGCCGCTCTGGTGGAAGCAGAAGAAAAAATGGAAAGCCCCCATGGCCAGATGGTTCCCGTGGAACTGGGCGGCCTGATCTGGGTCCGGGCAGTAGATATGAAATAAAGGGGCTGCCTCCGCCGAAAGCACGGTACTGTCTTCTTCCTTCTTCCTATTTTTGGCCAGCAGTTGCCTCCCGTCCTTCTTTCCTTGACAGATCTCTCACCGGCCGCTTTATCCAGGAGCAGTTCAGTCCGAGGAAGTGAGCTTATTTTCCCCTCTGGCCAGCCGGGTAAAAAAGGCCATGATCAGGAAGACAACCACCGACGGCGGAGAGAGACACTAATAGCGTATTTGGTTTCTCCGCCTTCGGCCGCATATTTTCGGTATCCCAGGCCGCCGCTGCCAGCCAGGCCCTGCCCCACTTGCCAGACTCTCTGTTATACACAAGTTGAAGTTCAGGAGCTCGAAGATCACGTTTGTCAAATCCCGAAAGTCAGCGCAAAACCCAGAATGGATAAAATAGGCAATATATGCAAAATGGTTTCTGAAACCCAACCTTTCTGATTCCCAAAGAATCTTTGCCATTTCTCGAAAGTACGCGTAAGCTTCTTTTGAAAAGGACGTTATCCCCCTATCGGGTACAATTTTGCAACCGTTGTGAAGGTAAATACATCCCAAAGATGTTGTATAACTAGCAAGCCACGCTGGAGCGGGAGGTTGTGCCCATCTCTTTTTGCCAAGATCTAATCAAACCAGTACTTACTGAAACTGAAACAATTCCCCTTTTTAGAGAGACGGTATAGAGCCAGCCAACCGGCTTGCCCAATCTTGGAGTCCATTTCTAACGTCTAAACTCTGGCAGAAGACCTTTCCAAAATGGATCCTCTAACCTATGGCCTTCCAACAGGTTAGGCTGCTAGGCATCCGAAAGGGCCTCGCTGGCAGCGGCTGAAGCCCAGCTGGTCTCAGAACAAGTTGCCCCTCATAAAGGAGGAACTTTTCAGAAAGCATATATCAGAGTGGAGAAACTAGGAAAAATTTTCTGGGTTTATGGTCTGCAATATTTTGCCTAGGTTCTCCAAATTGTCTATATTGCTAAGTTCATGGAATTGTATGCCCTTTAGTGTAGTATAAATTGCCCTGATAAGGGGAGCAAAAAGGCGTTCCAAAGGGATCCAAGCCTTTTAGCGGAGCCTAATGCGATAACCAACCAAGGATACCTCGGCCCTCCAAGGCAGTTTGCCAGTTCATCGAGATATTCCGCTTTTTTGAAAGACTGTCTTGAAACTGGGATTTTGGTGGTTTCTAAGGGGTTGTGGCTGATACCCTCGACCCTCTAACCTCTAGATTAGGGATTTTGAAGGCTCTCGAGGAATTAAGGGGGGAAACTTCCTTTCATCATAGAAATGTTTTTCAGGATAGCTTCTGAGCTCCACTTTTGCCATTTTCCCTACCTTATGACTCAGGAGTCAGGGCGAATCTACTTTTTATTCACACAATTTCCTAACTCCAGCAATTACAAGGAGTTAGAACTTTCCCGTTCATCTCGTCAGCTCATAGGCCCCCGGACAAAGGCCGAAAGAATCCCCAAGCCGGGCCACCTCCGCGATTATCCCCGCCTAGCTGGCCACCACTTTGCTAACCCCGGGGTGATAAACTCTCCGAAAACCCAATTCTAGTCATTGCTCGTTCAGTGTATCCCGCCCAGAGAGAAACTTCTTTTTTGGTTAGGGATATAAGCACCGAAAGCATCCCTGGCTGAGAATTCCTGCAGTTTTGGCCCGGTCTGTCGGCTCAGTTGTACCACAGCTTATTCGAAGTTCCTAAAAAGGAGGCAGCTACGGAATGTTTCTCCTAGAAGCGAAATTCACTACTTGATTGCGATGCGGCAAAGTCTTTTTCGCTCCAGGCCGGGGAGCGGTGGGGTCCCGGGGTTAAACTTTCCCAACTGTCCTCTGCCCAGCGGTGTCCCCGATGATACGCCGCTTCCAATAGGACCTGCACCTAGAGGGTTGTTCTAGGGGGATAGGTAGGCTTAGCCTTGGAAGTTTCCTTCGTTTTTTTCGATTTAGGAAGCTAGCCCCCCTTGAAGGAAATGGACTAGATGGATATTTTTTCTAAAAAAGAAAAAATTTTCCTCCCCCTATCTTGCTATATACGAGCGTCTATTCTATGATTGTAAAAATGGGATTTAGGTTTTTGTTTAGTTAACCTTTTTTTACAAGGGAGTTTGAAATGGAAGCGACCGAGCGGCTAACGGAACGACAGCGGAAGATCTACGAGTTCATTCGCGACAAGATTCGCAACCGGGGCTATGGCCCGACGGTTCGCGAAATCGGCGATGCCTTTGGCATTCGCTCGCCCAACGGGGTGGTGGGCCATCTCAAGGCCCTAGAGCGTAAGGGGCTGATCAAACGCCATCGGTATATGTCTAGAGCGATTGAACTGGCGGCCGAACCGATCCATCGGTACGGTTTGCCTTTGGCCGGCGAGATCGCAGCCGGGGTGCTCCATGAAGCGGTCGAACAAAAGGAATGGATCGATTTCCGCGAAATGTTTGATCCGGACGATGAAAATCTGTTTGTGCTTCGGGTGCGGGGAGATTCGATGATTGAAGACCAGATCGCCGATGGCGATTATGTGGTGGTCCGTAAACAGAAGACAGCCCGGAAAGGGCAAATCGTGGTAGCCATTACGGAGGAGGGCGAAGCCACGCTGAAGCGATGGATTCCGGAAAAGAATCGGATTCGGCTAGAGCCAGCCAACGCGAAGATGAAACCCATCTACGTCAAAAGCGCTAAGATCGTCGGCGTGGTGGTGGGCGTGGTCCGAAAGGTGGCATAAACGGCCCCGCGTCGGCTTTCCCTGAGCAGTTGGCTGTTGTACAGCTTTCCGGGGAAAGCATAACACCCCACGAAATGCTGATCAAAAAACCACACAAGGATAAAAAGGATAAAATCTGAGGGGGTTCATCGCCTTTCCAAAAAGCCAATCCGTTTTCTACCTTGAGGTTTGCTGTTTGCTAGTTCGGCGTCTGGATCCTTGGCAGTTGTCAGGAGGTCCAGGAGGCGACAAGGCTTTTATCTTTAATCTTGGAACCCCTTCTGGCTTTTTGGAGAAAGCCTCATCTTGATAAACAAATGATCCGATCCGCGGCTAGGCCCACGTCTAAAAAACCGGGCTTAGCCTTTTTCTTTTTGTAATACTTTAGCCAAATAGAGTGGCCTTATTTTTCTCTCCTCTCCCCTGGTTCTCCAGAAGGGCAGGGTAAGAGGGAAATGATACCCTCAACTGGTCTGCCCCCTTCAGGCGACATTGCCAAAGGTAATGCCGGCCTTTCCCACAATGGCAACGTGAGTGCCTTCGCTCGGCTAAAACGTTCGGTTTTTGTTAACACTTCAGCCGAATACAGCGCCCTTTAGAGGCTGTCCTAAAAACATTTTTTATGATAAAAGGAGGTTTCTTTCCTCAATGCCCCAGAATTCCCAAAATCCCTGTTTTTAAGGAGTCTGGAGGTTAGGAGCCGGTCGGCCAAAACCCATGGGAAACCAGCCAAATCCCAATTTCAAGACAGCCCCTTAGCTCGACTTTTGCCATTTTTGGCTTCAGCCCGGAAGAGGAATGCTCTAACTCCTTACGAATATTGGAGTTAGGAAATTGTATGGAGAAAGGCCTCCTTCGTCCTAACTCCCGGAAACACAAGGAGTTAGGAAAAATGGCAAAAGTTGAGCTTAGAACCTCTGCAACCTCATGGACGTGCTGTGAACTGTATGAACTTTTGATTTGGTAGAAAGCGTCCATCCCATTCAAAGGGCTACTTTATGTAGGTTGCCAGCATGGCCAGCGATTCTCTATATGTTTGGATAGTGGCAAAAGGCACCAAATGGTACAAAATATATCCCGTGAACTATACAAAAGCTCCCATCAACCTTGCTAAGAGCATATCATCCATTGTCATCGGAGCGAAAGCGGGAATGCAGCTCGACCGCCCCCTTCTCAAACTGGATCTTCTGTTTGACAGGGATGGCAGCAATGGGTTCTCGCAGTCCGATCAAGTGTGATTGCATCTGGCCTTTTGCCAATCGGGGCTTCGTCTCAGAAGGGGAAATCTCTACCCCTTGGAAGCTCAACTTTTGTCATTTTTGTAACTTCTTTTATTTCAAGGAGTTAAGCTTGTAGAATTCTTTGCTCAGCGAATTTCCTAAGGAACCTCTGCTTGATTCTAGGGATATATTTTTATACTATTTTGGTTCTCCCCCTCTGCCCCAAGCACTGCTGGCATCTTACATATAGTAGCTATTTAAATAGGGGAACAAAAGTATATGGAATCAAAAAGCATTAAGTTCATTATTTGTTCATGATTTTGCAGGGGTTTCCTAAGTCCGATGTCATCCAAGGGTTAGGATATCCAAAAAAGCTGTACCCTGGAAATTAGCAAAAGTCGAGGTAAGTATGGGATTTGGGAAATTATGGGAACAAAAAGATGGTTCGTTGTAACTCCTGGAACAAAAGCAGTTGAGAAAAGGCTCCAGCACATCTCCCCCTCAGAAAATCTTGCCGGTTGCACCAGAATAGCTGGCGTAAGTTTTGTCCAACGGATCGTTGCCGTTTTTTATTCGGCAGGCAGGTGATGCGAAAATTGTAGCATTCTTTAGAAGGAGCTTCTGGGCTTGCGTTTTGCCATTTTCCCTAACTCTTTTTTCCCGTAGTTACGACGAGACCTTGTTTTGTTCACACAATTTCCTAAATCCAATATTTAGAGTTAGCTTTTCCCTTCTGGGGATAAGGGCAAAAATGGCAAAAGTCGAACTGGGGAGTGGCTACCCTGTTTGGGACGGCGCACCATCAGCGGCTTTTTCTGCCGGGGCGGGCATCGCCTTTTCCGACGGCGGTGGCTGCTGCCCCTTTTCTGAGGGGGGTGAAGAAGGCGGGGTGGGCGGGGGGCTCGGTTCAGCAGGTTGTTCTGTTCCCCTTTCCGCCGGTTGTTCTGAGGCTGAGGGAGCAGGCTTTTCCACCGGCTTTTCGGAAGGTGGTTTAGCCGCGGTCGCCTCCAAGGCCGATAAGCGTTTTTCCAGTTCAGCTAACTTGGCGTCTTTATTGGCCAATTGTTGGCGGCAGTCGGCCAGTTGTTTTTCTCGGTCGGCTAGTCGTTGTTGCAGTTCCGCTACCTTTTGGAGCAATTCGGTTGTCTTCTGGGTTTGCTGGGCCAATTGGGTTTGGAGTTTCTGTTTTTCTGTTTCTGCTTGGTGAATGGCCGATTGGGTCTGAGTGAGTTGGGCCTGGAGTTCTGAGCGTTGTTTTTCCAGGTCCTTCTTTTGGTTTTCCAATATGTTCTTTTGTTGTTCGAGGTCCGTTTTTTGTTTTTCCAGGAGGGATTTTTGTTCTTGGAGGGCAGCTTTTTCCTGGCTGAGTTGTTGGAGCTTTGCCTGAAGGGCTTTTTCAGCGGCCTGACGGGCGGCTGCTTCACGGGCCGCAAATTCCGCCTCCGCCTTCCGATACACAGCCCACTCCGGCGCTGGCAGCCGACCAGCCAACATCTCATACAAGACCGGCATCAGCGCATCGACCGGTGCCGAATACGTTTCCGTTCGGCCTGCACGGGCAATATTGATTCCGATGGCCCGACCGCTCAAATCCACCAACGGCCCGCCACAATCCACTGGGCGAAGGGCCGTGTCATGTTGCAAAACTATTGGAAAATCGTCTCGGCGGTTGCTTACTCCGGTGCCGGACCTATTCTGCCTCCGCTGTTTTTCCTGTCCCGGTATTTCTACCACGGCCAAGGGTACCGATATTTCTAATTTCTGGCCATCTCGCAAGACCAGCAACTTGACCCTCTGCCCAGGCCGAAATTGTTTAGTCAGTTCTACGAATTGGTTCCGATTTTTGACCGGCTGGTCGTTTAGTTGGGTGATAACGTCCTTGACACGGAGGCCAGCCTGTGCGGCGGGGCTGTTAGGGATCACCTCCCGGATGACGGGTCCCTGGGGCCCGTCTTCTAGGATCACCCCCAGCATCCCCCGAGGCGGAGGGACCGGACGTCGGGGTACACTAATAACCCCGATGGCCAAAGGCTCCTCCTGGGGCCCCACAGCTGCTACCCATTGGCCTACGGCCGGGTCGGCTCGATTGCTCCAGGGAATTTTTGGCAGCCCCTCAGCTGGTATCTTCAAAAGGGCCAAATCGAACGCCTCCGAAAGCCCTACCTTTTGGGCTTCCAGTTCTCGCCCATCTTGCAAAAGGCAGGTAATTTTCCCCCGCAGTTCCGAAGCCTTCGTTACTATCCAACCGTCCGGGCCAATGATGGTGCCCAGGGCGGCTTCTTTACCGTCGCAGCGAATCCGAACCACGCAGCGGGCTACCTCCGCCACGACCGGCCGAAACGCAGAGCGGACCTCGGGGGCATCTCGGCTAGGGAAGACCACTTCCCATTCTTCTGCCCGGAGGAGGCGATCCCAGTGGGCTGTAAATACGTCAACAGGAACATGAAAATTCATATTCATATGCTCACCAATTCGGCTATGGATGCCGATGATTTTGCCTTGCAGGTTGAGCAGTGGGCCACCTGAATCTCCGGCCACCAACGCGCAATCCGTCTGCAAAAGGATTTCTCCGACTTGGACAATGCGACCGGCTCGGACTACTGGTGGGCGTTCTTTCATATACCCCAGCGGATGCCCTAAGGCCACACACCAGTCTCCCGGCTTCAGATCGGCCGAACGGCCCCGTTCCAGAAAGGGCCATTTGCCTGGCTCGCTAATCTTAACCAGGCCAGCATCCCCAGTGCGAAACACTCCCAGGGTCTTGGCCTTCAGCGCTTTGCCGTCGTAAAGCAACACTTCGGCATCCTGATTGGCCCGTCCGCACACATGACCAGCGGTCATCACCAACCCATCTTCACTGACGATCACACCGCTTCCTTGCTCCGCACCGACCCGGATGCCTACTACCGCAGGCAAGGCTTTGGCGACTATCTGCTTGACCTGCGCCTCTAGGGCCTGCAACTGCTCGGGTGTCTTTGGTACTACCGGTATTGCCGGCTCCTCCGCGCACAGCCAACAGGCAACCCCCAACACCACCGCCCCTGCAAGCTTCCCCACTAACAACTTCTGAAAACCATTTCCGCCCAAAGACTTCATCGCTGACGACCTCCTCCTTCCACTCCTGTGCGGCGTCGGTTTCTATTACCCCACAACCGAGCCCGATCTCTTCCCCAATCCCTTGGGATAGGACTGACTGCCCGAAGGGGAAACAGACCAACAACCGCTCCGCCAGTCTTGCCGACTGGCATATCCGCCCATATGCTTCCTCAGTTATTGCGAAATAGTTAAACCCTATTCTTTCCAGTATGCTTACCCCAATAAACAAACACAAGAGCACAGCAGTTTCCCACCTTTCGAACCTGCCGATCCGGTGGAGGAAGAAATCCCCGGCGGGCCTTGGTCCGTTTCCGGGGGCGAGTACGGATTTTCTTTTCTTTTTTAGGGATTGGGGGTGTTTTTTGGGAGTTGGCAATTCTCCTAAAAGCTCGACTTTTGCCATTTTTGGCCTTTTGTCGAAAGGAGAAAGCCATGACTGCTTGGAATTACTGGAGTTAGGGCATAGTGTAAGCAAAAGAAGGTCCGCCGTAACTCTTGAGTAGAAAAGAAGTTAGGAAAATGAGTAAAAGTCGAGCCGAAAAGGGAGGCTTTCCATAGGTTTTCCCCTCTTGCGAATTACTCTGAGGGATTTAAAATAAAAAAGATTGCGGTAGGCATTGGGTGTTACTTGGCCCGGATGGCGGAATTGGCAGACGCGCAAGGTTCAGGTCCTTGTCCCCGTTTAGGGGGTGGAGGTTCGAGTCCTCTTCCGGGCATTGACACTTGTACACTGAATCGCAAGCATTGGCAATGATTGGCGCAACTTGGAATTCTGTAAGGGGTTGGGAAAAAGGTTCTCTATCTTGCCAAACCCTTGCCGACGCTTGCTGTGCCGCCGTTTGTGCCGCAACTGTGCCGCATTTTGTGCCGCAACCTTTTTGTTCAC
>JANXAQ010000176.1 GCA_025062105.1 Thermoguttaceae bacterium | reverse complement strand
GAACCCATTCATGCTGACGTTCGGACGCTGCATTCGATCAAAGGCACTGCAGCCTGTCTGGGTTTGGACGCCTATAAACTTTTCGCCCATGGGTTGGAAAACGTCTTAGCTCAACTCCGAGACGGCAAAACGTTCTTTTCTGAACCACTCTGGGAGATATTGATCGAAGGGATTGACCATCTGGAGTGGATGCTCCGCTCGGCCGCCGATGGAGCCATCCTGCAGGAGCTGGGGCCTGCCAAACCTGCGATTCTGGCTCGACTCCGATTGCCTTCCAGTTTACCGAGCCAGATGCCTGGCGAGACGCCGGCCGAAAGCATCGAGGCTATTTTGGATGAAATGTTTGGTGCCAGCGCTTCCCCCGCCTCACAGCCTAGTGCCACCCTCACAACTCCCCAACCTACCGAATCTGCGGAAGGCCCTTCGGTTGCTACTTCCAACCTGCTCCTCCGCCATTGTCCGAAGAAAGCTCCCAACAGAAATCTGCCGGGGCAAAAGATTCTTCTGTTCATGTCAGCTCGGCCAACCCCATCCGATATGTCCGGATCAAAGAAGCTTACTTGGAGGAATTTTTAGAAGACGTCTCGCATTTATTTATCACCGGCGAACTCTTGCGGGAACTGGAAACCCGTATCCCCGAACACGTACTTGGACGAAACTTGGCCGAGGAACTCCACCGTATTTGCCAAGATCTCCGCCTGCAACTCAGTGCCTTGCATCGGACAGCGGCTTCCCTGCGGCGGGTCTCGGCGGCAGAACTTTTTGCTCCTTATCCCCGGATGGCCCGCAGTTTGGCCGCCCAACTGAAGAAAAAAGTTCGTGTCCTCCTTCAAGGGGAAGATGTAGAGATCGATCGAGCATTGGCCAGGGAACTCGAAGCCCCCCTGACGCATCTAGTGCGAAATGCCGTGGATCATGGGATCGAACTGCCTGTGGAACGTCGAAATCGGGCAGTCGATGAGATCGGGACGATTCGGCTTTCCGCCCAGCAATCCCGGCATTGGATTCGCATTAGTGTGGAAGACGACGGACGTGGTATCGATCCGATTCGTCTCCGATCCAAAGCTGTCGAAAAAGGCTTCCTTACCCCTCAACAGGCCCAGGCCCTCGCTGACAGCGAGGCCATCCAGTTGATTTTTCATCCCGGCTTTTCTACCGCAGAGAAGGTCTCCGAGGTTTCCGGCCGGGGTGTTGGCATGGACGTGGTGCGGAGCGTGGTCCAGAAGCACCGGGGCAACGTCGAAGTGGAGTCTCACGTCGGAATGGGAACGAAAGTTCATTTAACCTTCCCTGTCCGCCAAACGGTCTTGGTCCTGGATGGCCTGCTCGTCCGACGCCAAAACCACTTCCTGGTCCTCCCGCTGGAACATGTGCGCGAAATCCTTCAGATTCGGCCGCCGCTTCTATCGACCGTGCAAAGTCGGCCTGTGCTTCAGTTCCGGGGCCGCTGTTACGAATTGTTCTGGCTAGAGGAAGTGCTTGGCTGGCACAACGGGCAACATGAGCACTCCCTGTCCGGCCCAGCCGCCTTAGTCGGCTCAGAAACCCATCAACTCTGTCTGCGGTTCGACGAACTGTTGGGCCACCGCCAAGTCGTGGTCCACTGCTTGCAAGAGATTTTCCCCAACTGTACCAGAACGCAAGGGGTAGCTTTGCTGGGCGGGGGCCGATTGGCCTTAGTACTGAATATCCCAGAAATCCTTGCCCAGTACCGTGCCCCCCAGCCTGCCCTTGGCGCCGCCGAATCGGCAACTCTATAACCAGACCTCTCCTAGCTTCCTTTGCCCATTGCCTATCCGGGAGAAATATCCCTGGATTTGCCGGATCGGTTATGGTTTTGGCCGCACTGCTGTCTCCAAAAGAAAAAGCCGGCGGCCTTCGCCTTCCTTGGCGATGTCGGTCAGCCGGCCGAGAAAATGGGTTAGGCGCTTTGGGTAGGGAAGGCGCCATGCCCCCCAGGCCTTCCTGGCTCTCCCCGCACCCCACCCCATCAGGTTCGATGGCCTCAATAGGCTTCTTTGCGATTTACGTTCTTAGCAGGTCAAACCGGCCTTCTCCGCCGGGTATATTCCTCCGCAAAAAATTGTTCCGGCATATCCCCCGTTACGGACCGATCCCTCTGGGGTTTTTGGCCAAAAAGTCTCGAGGCCCCCGAGTGGTGTAATAAGGATAGACTACGATGCCCGAAGGCGGCACCGGATCATACGCCCGTATTCTGGGACACCGGGGACATCGGGGATCTAGGCCACGGCAAAGAGGGCAGTTTGGATCCCCTACAATTTGTCTATTTTGCGTATTTTCACATTGGCAAGGCTGGCACCCAGCAGGAACATCGGAACATTTGCCTGCCGGAAGAGCCAATCGCCCCGTTTGGCACCCGAGGAGCACCCCGAATACCGCCACGGCCAGGATAAAAAATAGAATCTGTTTTTTCATAAGTCGATCCTCCCATAGACTGGATCGGCCTTTTTCTTGGCAGAATCCAGAAAATCGGTAAAACCGCCCCCAGAGTTAAAAACCTGGCCGAGCTATTCCGACCATAAGAAACTCTTCGGTCGGCTAAAGAGCTAGGTAATGCCTGCCAAGGCCGGAGCAGAAGTTCCTGCGAACATCCTCTTGAAGCCCAACCTTAGCCGGACGAGCCTCTTTCTGCTCGTTTCCGGATGGAAAGTGCGGACTGCCATAGGGAGGGCGGCATTTAGCCGATGCTGGGGCGGGTAAGAGATCCCATCTGAGGATCAATATTCCCCTTGGCCGATGGTTTCGCCGCCTTGGCTTGTGGTCAGCGCCCGCCAGACCTGCAAGTCGATGTTATTGGAAAAGAAATTCACCGAGCCGTCGCAAAACGCTGCATTCACCCCACCCGGATGATTGCTCCGGGCCGCACAATGGTGATTGAGCGGAATGTCATTAGTAATGTCGGCCACCACGATGCACCGGCCCTGAAAACGGATATCCACCGGGCAACGTCGATTGACCGCATCGGGCACTTCGGAGTTGGGCGTTACATAGCTATCGAAGGTCTGTCCGCCGGTGGCGATAATGGTTTCGCCCAATGGACCTTCCCAGTCGGCCCCTTTGGGCGTCAGCGTCTCGGAAAGCATCAGCGTGCGAGACAGACCATCGCTAATGTGATCAAATTTGATCGAGCGGGCAAAGGTAAACGGTGCGCCGCCGAACTTCCAAGTGCTGCTTTGGTCTTTTTGCGAATAGCCGGTGTTGCCCCAGTTGACCACGTAATTGGTTCGCACCCGAGCCCAGGTGGTGCTATAGAATTCATTTTCGGCAATTCCGTCGCTGGGGCATCCGAATAGTTCAATCTTTGTGCGCCGTCCTGCGTCGTTAACGGGGTTGCTCACGGTAATTTTGAAATTGAACAAATTGTACCATGCCATTTGTTCAATCTGCGGCCCGATCTGCGATAGCCAGGTAAAATCGTCGAACCATCGGCCTACAGTTACATCCTGCCGAGATGGATCCACGCTGCCCGGGCCCCGGATGGCACCGAAGGGCAGAGCCCGTCGGCTATCATGATAGGTGTGCATGGCCAGGGCGATCTGTTTGAGGTTATTAACGCATTGTGCTCGCCGGGCCGCCTCCCTTGCCGCCTGCACCGCCGGCAGTAGCAGCGCAATCAGAATACCAATGATGGCAATAACGACCAATAGTTCCACCAGCGTGAATCCATGCCGGAGAGGGCGGAGGGCAGAAGGCCGAAGGCGGAAGGCCACCCCGGACCCTCTCCCCACCGCGGGAGAGGCCGGCCAGGCGTTAGCCTGGCCGGGTGGGGAAATCTCCCTCTCCCCTCCGCGGCAGAGGCCGGCTTGGCCAAAGGCCAAGCCAGGGAAGGGGGAATTTTTCTTCCTGTCTGGTAACTTATCTCTGGTAACCATCTTTTCACACCAACTTCCCTTTTGGACTCGCCGATCCATGTTGCCTCTCCTTTCCTCCGGAAACAATGCCCTCCGTTACTGGCCTCTTTATTTGGTAACAATTCAGCTAAGTAAGAGGAAGTTTTATTTTTGGTCCGAATGCTCTTCAAGAATTGTCCTTCCCGCGCACGCGGCAATCCAAGCTTGTTCCCGTGCAAGCGGGAATGCAAAAATTCGTTCCTCCCGTGTTTTGGTTCCACTGGATCCCTGCTTTCGCAGGGATGACATAGAATACTCTCCATTCGGCTGAAGTGGTACTCCGGGCTTCTCACAAAACCCTGCATTAAGGGGCAGGTAACACCCCAGAACCATCTAGGTTTTCATTTTGTTAGAGGCTCTTATTTGGAGCTCAGGTCAAAATCTTTGGTTTTCATGTCTTTAGTTACTTCCACCGGGATGCCCGCCAGGTATTTTGGCGGAATGGTTTCCACGACTTCTTCATATTCTGCTTTAGAGTCAGGGATTTTCTGGATTTTGCCGGTCTTTTTCGGCGCACTCATCACCACAAGCACCGGGCCGATCGGGACGTTGTCGGCCGTGTATCGGCCGTCGCGGATCTGACCCTTGGCCGGCGGAGCCTGCTTTTTCTGCTGGGGGATAAAGCTGATAATGCCTTCGGGGATCGGTTGTCCGTCTAGCCGGACCGCACCTTCCAGCCGAGTAGTCGGCGCCGTAGGCCCCTTCTGCCCACAGCCGGCCAAACCAGCCACCGTCATTCCGATCATTACCAACCCGCCGACCACCCCTCCCGTCCACCGGCGCCAGCCATCCGTTTCTCGAAACATCCAAGCCATCATCCTCCCCTCACCTTTAGGGCAAAAGCCGATCGTTAGGAACCATTCTTCTTTGGAACTGTTTTTGGCCGGGCGGTTGCCTGCTGCCTAGGGTCCCCAGGGCAATTTTTTCGCTGGGTGCATCCGAGAGGATAGAATAGGGGGACTTCTCCGGCCAAACTGTCCACACTCCACTCTTTTAATCCCCACTGCTTTTGTTCTACGACGGTAAGCGAGAAGAGCCAAGCTGGCCAATCCAACGGCGGCCAAGCCGAGGCTCGCAGGCTCCGGCACCACACTGAGCGGCGAAACCCCGGCCGCCAAGGCTCGGATCTCATCCGCCGTCAGGGCGTGATTATAAATGGCCACCTCGTCTATCAGCCCCTTAAAAAATTCTAGATTATTAGGAAAATTGTAGAAATTCGTCGCGCCGATGGCAAAATTCGCCGCCTGGGCGTTGTTTGTGCCGGGGGTATCCGACC
>JANXAQ010000171.1 GCA_025062105.1 Thermoguttaceae bacterium | reverse complement strand
AGCCGCCTATTGACGGTATTCAGTCCAAAGACGGAAGACCATGGGAAACCGTTTCGCGTGATCCCGATCAATAATGTCTTAATGCGGTACCTGGAAGAAGTCTGGGAACTGGCCCCGGAAGGGGCAGATTATGTTTTCCCTGAACAGTGGCGCAAAAGAGCACAAGGCCCCAGCGGTTGGATCAATTGCAACTTGAGAACCCAGTTAGAGCGGATTATCCGAAAAGCTGGTCTGGAACCTTGGCCAAAGCTTTGGCAGAACCTGCGCAGTAGTTTTGAGAGCGATCTGGCCGCGACGGTTCCATTAGGGGTAGCTACCAAGGTGTTGGGCAACACGCCTTCGACGGCGCTACGGCATTACGTGGATCCGACAGATATGGTCTTTGAGCAACTAAAATCTTGGCAACCTCCGCGGAGAAGCGGCGCAAAATCAGACGCACGAAATGCGCAAAATGCGGCGCAGCAACCGTTTTCCCCTGTTTGCGGGCAATTGCAAGATTCGACACAACCCTTTGGGGAGTATTCAGTTACGCAAAACATTTCACAACCTTGCAGTACAGTGCACAGTTGTATAATAGGCCCGGAGGGATTCGAACCCCCGACCCAGGGATTATGAGTCCCCTGCTCTAACCGCTGAGCTACGGGCCCCTTTTTAATCTGTTCAATCTATTTTAATTCAATCGGAACCTCTGCATAATTCAAGGAGGATATTGTGATACTATTTGGCTTGTGCTCCTTTTACCCCAACATATAGAGTTGCTAGCATTGCTAGCAGCCAATCGATAGTAGATGTTCGACTCGAAGAACGGACGGGCCTAAGAATCAAAAGTTCATGAAGTCCACTAAATGTTCAGGATTTTGGAAAGGTTCCAATCTATTTTAATCTTATAGCCTGCTCCCTTAGGACAAAATGATCCCTAGGCTAGTAATGGCCTGCTCCCTAGGTTGAGGGAATCAATTCCCTTCGCCACGCTGTGGGAAGGAACTTTTCTTATTATTTTAACAGAAAAGAACCACCTAGGGGACTAAGAGGCTGTCTGAAAAGGAGGTAACCAATCTTCCTTTTCCCACGGGCGGGGAAAGCTCTGGGTAGCCAGGGTGCCCAAATCCTGGGCTGTAGCTCTCCCTGGTGGTGGAAACAAGTTGGCGGCCGACTGAGCCAAACTCTCTTTTCAGACAGCCTCTAAAAGCTGCCGCTACTGCCGCCAGGTCCTTATCCTACCCACATTATCCCATTTTCTCCATACAAGGTTGTCCTGAAAGGCATTTTCTGGATAAGTAGTTCAAAGTTTAGTGAACAGATAAATCTGGAACCACTTAACCTCGACTTTTGCCAATTTTTCTAAGTTGGCTTGTCTTCAGGAGTTAGGGCAAACTCTCCTTTTGTTCCTGTAAATTCCTAACTCCAATAATTACAGGGTCTGAGCGTTTTCCCCTTTTTGGCAAGAGGCAAAAATGGCAAAAGTCGAGTTCACAAGAAGGTAGGGAAAGTCCCCTTCTTCTACCCGAAAAGCTTTGGGAGATTTTTCAAATCGGTTTTGGTCTGGCCCCCTAGAACAACCCAACGAGGATCAGGCATATGAGGGGGCTTAAGATAACTTCTTAGCGGTATAATAAAAGCTCTTAAGACGGAAAAATTAACCTAACTCATGATCATGCAATATGTTAGGAAAGGTTTTCTCGGACCCCCTATGGTCCGGATCGAAACAGCTGTACTGGCCCTTCCGCAGATGTAGCTAACCCAACTGGGACAGCCAAGCCGTTTTTGCCCAACCTCAAAAGCGGTATAAAGAGAAGGCGATATAAGTTAAAAGGCTAGAACTATTTTGTCCTGGCAACCCCAGTTTGAACTACTGTAGATTAAAAAGGAGTTCTTCCTTTTAAATTTCCCGAAGCTCTCCAAAGCCCTATTTCTAGGAGCTAAGGACTCCCAGGAGAGGGGCCGGTTGAGGCAAACACCTCGGCAATTACTAAAATCCCAGTTCCAGTACCGTCTCTAGGCTCGAAATTTTGCTATTTTTCGAGTCCGAAGCAGTAAGTAGCTAGCAGTGGCGATTTGTACTCCGGAGGAATTTTATTCCGCCAGAGGCTGCCAGGAACTCGACTTTTGCCATTTTTGTAACTTTCAGAACTTCTGCATCGTTCAAAGAGGATATTTTTATACCATGTTGGCTTACTCTCGCTCTAATCCAATATATGGGATTGTTTGCATTGTTAGCACCCAATAGATATTAGGAACCTCTGCAAAACTCTGAACATATAGTGAACTTTATGAACTTTTGATTCGATAGGCATTTGGCCGCTCCGTGCAAACACCTACTATATGTAGGGCGATGGTAGTGCTAGCAACCCTATATATTGGGTTAGAGGTGAGGGGAATGAAAATGGTATAAAAATATATCCTCTAAATTCTGCAGAGGTTCCATTAGGTATTCGGATAGGAGAACGCAGCGGCGACAGAATCAAAAGTGCCTGCTGTTCACTATATGTCCGGGATTTTGCAGAAGTTCTTTTTATTATTTCAAGCAGTTAGGATTTGCGGTTTGTTCATGCAACAATTTTCTTAACTCTAATATTTTCAGAGGGTTAGAAGGGACTTCTGCGAGATACTGAACATTCCACGCCCTTTGGGACCTGACAATTGGGGAGGGTTTGACCTGTCCCATTCAAAGACCTACTTGAGGGTGGTTGCTAGCAGTGCTATCCATATATATTGGATTCGAGGTGGAGAGGCAATGATAGTGTAAAAATATCTCCTTTGAATTATGCAGAAGTTCCAGCACATCCCAAAGGAGGCTGCACTCTGCCAACTGGCAAAAGTCGAACTGAGGGATGATTGTTTGGAGGGGGGAGCCGTCTCTGCTTGGTACGGCTTTCTTGGGATTATCAGTATTCTTATACCTCAAAAGCCCATAGACGAAATGGCGGTTTGGGAAGCGAAAATTTTACCTAAATGGGATCTTTTTTTTCATTAGGTGGTAGGTAGGAATAAGAGGCACCGAGGATGGTCTAAAAGGAGGCGAATATGTTTAGGCGTTTTTATGTTGGGAGGTTAGCGCTAGCAGTATGGGGGGGGCTGGTAGTGGTAAGCTGTGTGCAGGGGGGAGAAAGTTCGTCCGAGGTCAATAGGCTTACCCCAGAGGAAGTGGCCGAGGGATGGTTGCTGCTGTGGGACGGACAGACGTTGTTTGGCTGGCGGGCTGAGCCGGAAGGGGCTTGGCAAGTGGCTGACGATCTTCCGCAAGCAAATCTGCAGGCAAACCCGAGCCAAAGTGCCAAAGCGGCAAAACCTCCCGGAGGCCAACTGGCTAGATTGATCTCCACCAGTCAGTGGGCAGATTTTATCCTTAGGCTGGATTTTCGAGTTGATCCTGGTAGCCAGGCAAGCGTAGTGCTCCGAACCGATGCCCAGCCGGTGGCTGAAGGCGAGGCCAAAAAGAGTGAGTATGAACTGAAGAGCGGTTATGAACTCATATTGGCGGAAGCTCTGGCAGCGTGGCCTGTCGGAAGCCTTAAAGACCGAAAGAAGGCCGAAGGCAGGCCTCTGACTTCTGACTGGCACAGCATGCAAGTCCGCCTAGAGGCTGGGACAATCGCCGTTTGGTTAGACGGCCAACAGGTGCTTGAGTATGAAGACCCGAAACCGATCCGCCGGGGACATGTGGTGTTACAGGCCCAAACCGGCAGGGTGGCGTTTCGTAATATTAAGCTTCGGCCGCTTGGCCTTCGGCGCATTTTCAACGGGAGGGACCTTACCGGCTGGAAACAGTATCCCCAGACGCCCACCAAATGTACAGTGACCCCAGAAGGCTACCTTCGGGTGCAGGGTGGCCGAGGACAATTGGAGTCCGAAGACCAGTACGGCGATTTTATCTTGCAACTGGAGGTATTTGTTAACGGCCAGGGATTGAACTCCGGTGTATTTTTCCGCTGTATTCCTGGGGAATCGATGAACGGCTATGAGTGCCAAATTCATAATGGTTTTGTGGATGGAGATCGGAACAAGCCGAAGGACTGTGGCACCGGCGGGATTTTTCGTCGGCAAAACGCCCGGCGTGTGGTGGCCGACGATTTCCAGTGGTTTACCCTGACTATCCATGTTCATGGGGCGCATGTGGCTACCTGGGTGAACGGCTACCAGACAGCTGATTGGACCGACACTCGGCCCGCCGATCCCAACCCTCGCAAAGGCCGACGTCTGGAACCCGGGACTTTGCAAATCCAAGGCCATGATCCAACGACCGACCTTATGTTCCGCAACATCCGGATCGGGAAATTGCCGGAACGATAAAAAGAAACCTTTCCAAGATACTGAACATTAAGTGAACCATACATCCTCATACGATTCGACTCTTCTAGCCGAACAGCTACTATCGGTTCGCCGCTCGCAACGCAAACAACCCTATATATTGGGAACCTCTGCATAATTCCTGGTTCTAGCCAAGTTGAACTTTGGAATCAGGTTGACAGTCGAGGGGAGTGCCTACGAGGACTTAAAAACACCTACCCCGTAGCGTTGTAGAATGATCAGCACTAGGTGCTCTCAACCGTGTGGAGAATTTTTTAGGTACCGATGCGTAATTCAAAGGAGATATTTTGAGAGCCTCAGCAGGAATCTTGAACATATAGTGAGCTTCGTGGACTTTCGATTCTCTAGCCATTCGGTTGTCTCACCTGGACACCTACTACCTATTGGGCGCTGCAATGTTAAGACAACTATATGTTGTGTTAAAGAAAGGGCCAGCCAAACTCGACTTTTGCCATTTTTCCTAACTGCTTTTGCTTCCGGGAGTTACGACGAAACCTCCATTTGTTCACCCGATTTCCTAACTCCAATATTTACAAGAAGTCAGAACTTTTCCCCTCCGGGAGGAAGCTAAAAATGGCAAAAGTGGAGGCCAAAATGGTAAAATACCTCCTTGAATTATGCAAAGGTTCCTTTGCATTATTTTGGTTTTGCACTATTTTGTTACCTTCCACCTCCAACCCAATACAGAGAGTTGGTAAGCCTGTTGGCAAACTACATAGAGGGGGTCTTTCAATGGGGTGGGGGAATCCCTTCCAACAGCCTCTAATAAAATGGAGTTTTCTTCCTCATTATAAGCGGTAAAATGCCCCCTTCGCTTTCGGGGAGTTTCATTTTGTTAGAAGTTCCACATCAAAGGTGCAGGAAGTTCCAGGCTTGTCCAGGCTTTTCCAGAAGTTCCCCTCGGATATGGAATCCGCTCCGGTGTGGAGTGGAGGAGACTTTCGGGGCGTTGGAGGTGCAGTTTGGATGGCGGTGGGTGTGGCCAATGGAGCTCCGGAAGAACTCCCCATATGTGTATGCGGCAGTTGCCTGGGTGCTGCAGGGATCAGCATCGGCGTCGGCTGGGAGAAGATGGCCGTGGAGGCAACGCTAGCTGGCTAATTGGTGTGAACATTGGCTCCACATGGGGGTTGACTTTTGGTGTATCTGGAGAGGGATAGTGTGGAGCTTTGTTTTGGTTGAGGCATTACCGGTGCTCGCCAAAGTCGCCGAAGGCAAACAAGGAAACTGGAGGATGTCCTGAAATTGGGATTTGGGCGGTTTCCCATGGGTTTTGGCCGACCAACGCCGACCCTCGACACTCCTTAAAAGCAGGGATTTTGGAATTCTGGGGAATTCAGGAAGGAAACCTCCTTTCATCATAGAAAATGCTTTTTAGGACAGACTCTTAGCTCGACTTTTCCCAATTTTGGTCTTTTGCCCAAAATTATAACTCCTTGAAATTATCCGACTTAGGAAATTGTGTGAACAAAAGAAGGTCTCGTCGTAACTGCAGGAAGCAAAAGGAGTTAGGAAAAATGGCAAAAGTCGAGATATAGGAACCTCTGGGTAATTCTAGGGCAACATTTTTATATCATTTTGGTTTTCTCTGGGACTAACCCAATATACTGGCTTGCCAGCACTACTAGCACCCTACATAGAAGTGTTTAAATGGCAATAGCTAAACCCAGCCGAATTAAAAGTCCCTCAAGTTCACTATATGTTCAGGCTTTTGGAGAGGTTTCCTAGCTTATTGGCCCCGCCTCAGCACAACCTTGTTTGGAACACTGGGAAGAGGGAAGAAACATAAGTGCATCCATTCGGCGGAAGCGTTAGGCAAGAAGAACTGCCTCCATGCAACCACATGGTGCCAGAGAACCGATCGCGGAACCAAGCGAAAGCAGGGCGAATCAGCAGTCTGCCGTTTGGCATGCTTTCTCTGGGTTGGTCAGACCATGTTCGTCTGTTCGCAGACGGGGAGCGGTGTTACTTGCGCCATAGCCAAGCCCACCAGCGTTTTTTCTTTTTTGGCAAACTGGGTTCCCAACCGGTATCGGGCTGAGGATCGTCCTCGGCCATCAGATAGGCCCGCAAACTGAGCAGAACTTCTCGAGCTCGTGCGACGACATCCATGCGGCGGCGATCCCGGGTCCGCTTGGGGGCAAGGGCCACCTGAATTTTGGTCTGCGAGCTTGAAAAGCTCGATGGCCGATCTGTTTCGATCGCCTCTCGGGTTTCTTTCATTCGGATGTTTAGCAGAAAGGTCATGGGCCGATCGCTCGCACGGCGGTTTCGGCTCGGACTGGTATCAATCTCCAATTGGATCTGGTCGGTTTGGGCGGAAAGAATCCGACCAGAATGATCTGCCACAAAACCGCGGAGTTTCTCCATCGCCAAGCTAAGAGGAACCGGTGTGCGCAGGCGTTGCTGAAGAAGGATATCGGCTTCGGGAGGTTTATGTTGGAAAAGGTTCCACAAACGACTGCCTTCTGGACCGTCGGTGCCGGCGCCCAATTGAACTACTCGATTACGTCCCTTGGATTTAGCCAAAAGCAGCGCTCGATCGGCGCGGCGTAGCATGGTTTCTGGCGTATCACCTGCCTGAACCTGGGTAACGCCAAAACTGGCCGTTACCGACGCACCGCCCAAACAGGGGAACTGCAATTGGGAAAAGGCCTGACGGATCTGCTCAGCGCGGCGAGCAGCTGTGGCATTATCACAATTGGCGCATAGCAACACAAACTCTTCGCCGCCATACCGGGCTACCAAATCCCCTGGATGGGCTGCTCTTTTCAGTAAGGCTGCCAAAGTTTTAATGACTTCGTCACCGGCTTGGTGGCCATAAGTATCGTTGATCTGTTTGAAACGGTCCAGATCGCAAATAATCAGGCTGCATGGCAATTGCCGCTCCAAATGCGTATGAATAAATGCTTCATATACCCGGTCGAACTCCGCTCGATTGCCAACCTGGGTGAGGGGATCGAGTGTAGCTTGCTGATGGAGGTTTTGGCAACGTTGTTCCAGGGAGATTTCCGAGGAGGCGTCGTGCAACAGCATGATGGCTCCTTCGGTGGCTCGGTCGGTGGTAACAGGAATAATATGCACATCCACTGGCACTTTGCGGCCGCTTCGTCCCGTGAGCGTCAACCGTCGCAGCGATTGCACCCCAGAACGAATTGTACAAGCCACCGGGCAATCGTCCGGCTCGATCAACGCCCCCTTTTCATCCCGCACCTGAAGTAATTCTGGCGACCAGCTTCGGCCAGTAATGCTCTCAGCGGTAATGCCGGTCAGGCGTTCGGCTCCATGATTCCAGAGCAAGATCCGCATGGCGGTGTCAATAAAGATGACACCATCGTACATATTTTCCAGCAGCCGACCGATAAATAAATCTAGTAGATCCGGTTGGCGCCCCCAGCTCCAATCCCCCCAGAAACTCCAGATCCGGTTTGCTACTGCCGGATCGAGGCGTTCCAACCAACGACCCGCCACAGCCTGGCGCACCGTGCTCAGACCGGCCTCGACAAACAGGGCAAATTGCTCCACCAGATGGGGGTCAAATTGGGTTCCGGCGCAACGGAACAACTCGGCCAAGGCTCGTTCGCGCGACATCCCCGCCCGATAGACCTGTTCGTTGGTCATCGCATCGAAAGCTTCCACTATGGTTAACATCCGTGCTCCTAAGGGAAGCTCTTGGCCTCGGCAGTCGTAGCCCGCTCGGCTCCCATCATACCAAGCCCCAACATTCCGGACGATTTCCAACACTTCTGGCAAAAAACAACTCGTCCGCAAGATTTCCAGCGAGTGGCTGCGCGCGGCATCGATGAGTAATCGTTCCTGGACCGACAGCGGACCTGGCTTTAGCAACACGTCATCCGGTACCCCGATCAGGCCCACATCATGCAACAGCGCAGCGATTTCCAAGGCTTCGCGGGCGGTAGCAGAGAGGCCTAAATGCTCAGCCCATCCTGAACAAATCATCGCCACTCGGAGCGAATGAGCCGCCGCCGGCGGGGATTTGCACCGTAAAGCTGCAAAGAGTCCCGCTCCCACTCCTAAGCGGGCTTGAACCAATCGGTCGGCTTCTGGCGCCGGCCCATGAGCTCCTACCCCCGCACCCTCTAGCTCTTCTAATAGAGAGCCTACTTCCGAGACCAACCCAATAGCCGCCTCCTCCGCAACTCTGCCCTGCGTAGAGGCCTGGAAAGAGCTTTCCGCAGACCCCACCAAAGCGTACGTAGGCTCCGACGAGTGCGGCATCACAAACCCCCATACAAAATTACACTTGTCCTCCCCACTCTCCTCCTAAAATCCCTCAAAAACCACGCTCTTCTCCAAATGGCTTCCTCCGGGCCTGGCTATATTCCTTTCTGCTCCCCTAAACCACCTCCAAAAACACCTTCTCCTCCAATTAGCCTCCTCATTACAACTCTAGGTTATACCACCCCAAGGAGCAAACTTCCTGGCTGCCTAACAAAGCTAATCCCTAGCTTCCTCGCCTTATCCAATGCAGAGCTCTTTATTCCAAAGCCCACACTTCCAAAATAACAACCAAAATGTTGCCCTTCAGCAACACCAGGCTGGAGATCTGCGAAACCTCTGTTGCCCCTTGTTTTCGACCTTTGCCATTTTTGGCCTCCTGCCCAAAGGGGACTTTATGAACTTTTGATTTGGTATGGATTGGGCCCGCCCCATTCAAACACCTACTAGATCTAACTGGCAGCAGTGCTTACAAACCTGGAACCTCTGCAAAATTCTGAACATGTAGTGAACTGCAGGAACTTTTGTTTCGGCTGGCAGTCATCTGCTTTCGCTGAGGAACTACTATATATTGTGTGCTGAGAGCGATAGGTCGCTATATATTGGGCCGAAGCTGGATAAACCAAAATGGTATCAAAATATCTGCTTGGAATTATTCAAAGCTTCCCCCAATATATTGGGTCAGCCCCGGAAGGCACCAAACTAGTATAAAAATATATCCCTAGTAGCTCCCCAAAGGTTCCTCAATTTTTTCGAGGTTTCGGAAATGTCCAGTTCATTAGAGCCCTGCCTGGCAGATAACCAGGAACATGCCGAGCCCCTGCGGAGAATGAGGAAAGGGCCCCTGCTAAAAGAGTGGGAATCTAGATTCCGGCTCTCCTTCCTTTCGGCACGTAAATTGGACGACAGCGTGGATCCGGAAAGCTGCATTCATCGGCCTCGGAGGATACTCCTAAAAGGGCTCCGTTCAGTTTTCGCTTGATCTAAAAGCTTAGGCACACTAAAATCCACCTTGCAAAAAGAGGTTTACTCGCTGAAGGGGCTCAACCGGAGGCTCTCCAGATAAGACTCGCAGCCCAAGTGGATAGGTCCTGGGCGGACCACTCTGGCCGAAAACTAGCCCTGCCAGACACGGCATTAGGCACAAAATCCTTAATTCACCCATTTTGCCTATTTTATGATCTACCATAGAAGCCACTTGTAAAGGCTGGTTGTTATAGATAACGGGCGTTGAAGTGCTTGGATATCAGTTTAGGCAAATCCCGAAAGCTCGTTGAGAACAAAGGATGGCTAAAATAGGCAATATAGCCAATATACCAAAAAATAGTTTCTGAAACCTTGCTCCTCTGGATCTTCCAAAGCATCTTTCCTGAAGTATGCAAAGTAGCAATTAGCTCCTTTGGAAAGGTTCGTTTGCCCCTCTTCCCCTCTTTGGGGCGATCCCTTGCTGCCGTAGTAAAGGTAAATACCTCCCCAAGATGTGTATAACAGCCAGCCATTTATAGGGAGCCAGAGTAGGCAAAGTTGGCTCCTGGGGAAGTGGCCTTTAGAAGCCCCTTAGGAGTTTGAGACGAGATAACCTGCGGGGAGCTTGAGAGTGCTCAGGAGGGTTGGTCAAACGAGTAAGAGGCTGTCCTAAAAAACATTTTCGATGATGAAAGAGGTTTCCTTCCTAAATACCCCAGAATCCCCAAAATCCCTGTTTTAAGGAGTTTGGGGAGGGTAGAAGTCGGTCGGCCCATTAGAAATCGCCAAAATCCGAATGTCAGGACAGCCTCTAGAATAAACCGGCTCCGCAGCTCATTTCCCCCTCAGGTTGACCATTCTTTCAAAGGGAGCACAGAAGAAGTGACGGATGGCTTGGGCAGGGAACCGAGAAGAAAACTATTAAAAATAGTAGTTTCGACTTTTGCCAATTGCCAGGGTGCAACCTCTTTTGGATATCCTAACCCTTTGATAATATTGGCCTTATGAAATTTATTGACCAAAGAATCCTTAAAGCCTAATTCTTTAAATATAAAAGCGGGTTCCAAAAATAGTAAAAGTCGACCAAATAAAAAATAATGAAAATACTGAAAAAATGGTGCTGGGAACTATCTGGTTCCTTGGATTGGAGGGTGGTAAGAAAGCTTTATTTTTGTTAGAGACGCTAAGTGCATTCGACTTTTGCCCTTTTCTGAGCCGGCATCGTTGAGATGTTCTAACTCTTTGAAAATATTGGGTTTAGGAAATTTGCCGAACGAAGAATCCTAACTCCTTTTTAATTTAAATTAAACAAAAGAAAGAAGTTATAGAAAATGGCAAAACTGGAGAATACCACTACTATGGTCAGAATGGTCCCCCCATTTGTTGGGAGTCGGTCATGAAGACAGCCGGTTGGTGGCGGTACGCTTGGCCTGGGTTGCCCCAATTGATGCAGGGAAATTGGTGGGGGTTAGGATGGGCTTTGGTAGGGGCAGTATTTCTAAATTTGGCAATATTAAGTACGTTTCTATGGAAAGAGTGGCTTCCGGCGGGAGTGAAGATTGCCTTATGGGGGGGTATAATTCTCCTATGGAGTGGGGCGGCAATAAGTACTACCCTTGGGAACCGTCTCCAGTCGGCTCTTCCTAGTCCATTACCTAACTCCACCAATACCCTTTTTGTGGAGGCGACGGAGTTTTATTTGCAAGGCCAATGGTTTGAGGCGGAAAAAAGGCTGATTCAGTTATTGCGGCAAAATCCCCGAGATGTGGAGGCTCGGCTGATGATTGCCACCCTGTTTCGTCATACCCGGCGGTGGGAAGAGGCGCTGCGACAGTTGGACCAATTGGAACGTTTGGAAGCAAGTCAGGGCTGGGCGCTAGAAATCCAGCGGGAACGTGCTTTGATCCAACAGGCAAAAGCTCAAAATTCCTCCCCGGATTCGACCGCCTCCCCCTTGGCAGCCTAAGGCCGTCCTCCTACTGGGGGAGCAGACTTTCCCCGGCAAGCCGTGAAAATTTCCCGTTTGTAACTTCGGGTGGAAAAAGCCGTTTCATTAAAAATGGAATCCTCTCCCCTGCTTCTGGAGAGTTACCGATTTCTGGAGATCGACTTGAACGGGGCAGTGCTTTCAGACATTTTCGGGTACGGTAGAATATCAAAAGAGGAGATACCGTATGCCTGGAGGCATTGGGCACTGGAGGAGCAGTCAGCCTGGGGGCGGGCGAACCAAGTTGCTCCTCTAGGCCGTAAGTATAGATAAGATCGAGTGTTCGGAGCAGCTTTGAGCAGCGGAAGCTGAGAAAACTTTAAAGCAGCTACTTGGTTTCAGAAAGACCGACGGCCATGTACGAACGTTTTACCGAGCGTGCTCGAAAGGTCATGCAATTGGCCAATCAGGAGGCGCAGCGTTTTAACCATGAATACATAGGCACCGAGCATATTTTGCTTGGGCTGATTAAAGAGGGCACGGGCGTAGCGGCCAACGTACTCCGGAATCTGGACATCGACCTGCGGAAAATCCGCTTGGAGGTGGAGAAGTTGGTCCAGAGCGGGCCGGATATGGTTACCATGGGCAAGCTACCGCATACGCCCCGGGCCAAGAAGGTGCTCGAATATGCGGTGGAAGAAGCCAGGAATCTCAACCATAATTATGTCGGCACGGAGCATTTGCTTCTTGGACTTCTCCGGGAGCAAGAGGGCGTGGCAGCCCAGGTGCTGATGAACCTTGGCGTGCGGTTAGAAGATGTCCGGGAGGAGGTATTGAATCTTTTGGGCCATGGCTCTATTGAAGGGGCCGAAAGCCCCGAACGCTCCGGTCCGTTTACGCCTCCAACCGGCGAACAGGCCGCCGCCCGAAAATCCAAAACTCCTGCCTTGGATAGTTTTGGCCGAGATCTGACCGAATTGGCTCGGCAGGGGAAACTCGATCCGGTCATCGGCCGAGAGCGGGAAATTGAACGGACCATGCAAATCCTCTGCCGTCGCACCAAAAACAATCCGGTACTATTAGGTGAGGCGGGGGTCGGCAAAACCGCCATCGTCGAAGGATTCGCCCAGCGGATTGTCCAAGGCAATGTGCCCGAAATCCTCTTAGATCGGCGGATTGTGGTGTTGGATTTGGCCTTAATGGTGGCTGGTACCAAATACCGCGGCCAATTTGAGGAACGGATTAAGGCGGTGATGAACGAGGTGCGCCGGGCCAGGAATACGATTCTGTTTATCGACGAGTTGCATACGTTGGTTGGTGCTGGTGGGGCAGAAGGGGCCATCGACGCCTCGAACGTATTGAAGCCGGCTTTGGCTCGGGGTGAAATTCAATGCATCGGTGCTACCACCCTGGATGAATACCGCAAATATGTAGAAAAAGATAGTGCCTTGGCCCGCCGATTTCAGGAGATTATTGTCGAACCCAACACGAAAGAGGAGACCATTGCAATCCTGAAGGGCCTGCGGGATCGGTACGAAAAGCATCACCATGTGCGGATTACCGACGGGGCTATTCATGCCGCCGTGGAACTATCCAGCCGATATATCAGCGGTCGCTGCCTGCCGGACAAAGCCATCGATGTGATTGACGAGGCGGGTGCCCGGGTTCATCTGCGCAGTATGACTCGCCCGCCGGATTTAAAAGAGATCGACGAGCAGATCGAACGCCTTAACAAGGAGAAAGAAGAGGCGGTAGCCAATCAGGACTTTGAAAAGGCGGCCGCTCTGCGGGATCAGGCGGACAAACTCCGGCAAAAGAAGCAGATGATCATGCGCCAATGGCGAGAACGTTCCCGGGAAGGCGAGGGCGTAGTGGATGAAGAGGTGGTAGCCGAGGTGGTCTCCAAGATGACCGGGATTCCGCTCACCCGGCTGACGACGGAAGATACGGCTCGGCTGATGCACATGGAAGAGGAGCTGCATAAACGGGTCGTCAGCCAGGATGAGGCCATCAAGGCGGTGGCCCGGGTGGTGCGTCGAAGCCGAAGCGGTCTGAAAGACCCCAAACGCCCGGTCGGTTGCTTCATCTTTGCAGGTCCGACGGGCGTGGGCAAAACCTTGTTAGCCAAGGCCTTGGCCGAGTTCCTATTCGGCGATGAAGATGCCTTGGTCCAAATCGACATGAGCGAATACATGGAAAAACATAATGTGAGCCGACTCATCGGTGCTCCGCCCGGTTATGTGGGGTACGAAGAAGGCGGCCAGTTGACGGAAAAAATCCGGCGCCGCCCCTATTCGGTGGTGCTTCTGGATGAAATCGAAAAAGCCCATCCCGATGTGTTCAATATGCTCTTGCAGGTGATGGAGGAAGGGCGCCTTACGGATAGCTTCGGCCGAAATATCGACTTCCGCAATACGATCATCATCATGACCACCAACGCTGGGGCCGAAGCCATCAAAAATGAAGCAGCTTTCGGCTTCCAAAAACCCACCGATGACGCTAGCTACGAAAGCATGAAACAGCGGGTGCTGGAACATATTGAAAAGGTGTTCCGGCCCGAGTTCCTCAACCGAGTGGACGATGTGATCGTCTTCCGACATCTGACTCAAGAAGATTTGGGTCAGGTGGTCGAACTGGAACTACGCAAAGTACGAGAACGCCTCAAGGAGAAGGGGCTCCAACTGGTGCTTACCGAGGAGGCCAAAAAGTTCTTGATCAAGCGTGGTTCCAACCTGGAGTTTGGTGCCCGGCCCTTGCGGCGGGCCATCGAAACCTATGTGGAAGATCCCTTGGCTGAGGAACTACTCAAAGGCGAATTCGAAGGTAAAGACACTATTACGATCAAGGTCAAAAAGGTTGGCGGCAAGAAGCAGTTGATCTTTGTCGGTTCCGTGGGGCCACTGCCGCCAGAAGAACCGGCCGTTGGGGCGGCGGCCGGTGCCGGCGATGCTGCCAGCGCTGATCAAACCGACGCCGAGGGAGAATAACCAGATCGGTACCATTGCTACCGATTGAAGACACACCGCCGCAGTTAGCAGATTGCTCAAAAGCCGGCAGCGAGCTAAAAGGCGGTTGATCTGTTTTCGGCTCTTTTGTATCGGCGCTCTGTTATATACAACTAGACTTCTGTGGATAATTCCTGAGCTCGACTTTTGCCATTTTTCCTAACCTGGTTTGTCGCCAGGAGTTAGGAAGTTTTATTCTTTCGCTCATGCAATTTCTTAACGCCAATAATTCCAGGAAGTTACATTTTGCCTCTTTCGGCAGGAGGACCAAAATGGCAAAAGTCGAGAAAAGGGAACCTCTGCAAAATCTTGAACATGTAGTGAACATTGTGCACTTTTGATTCTCTAGCCGTCTGGTTGTCCTACCTGGATACCCACATCTTTGGGTGCTAGGAATGTTAGCGCCCCTATATGTTGTGTTAGAGGCTGTTCTAAAATGGAGATTTGGCTGGTTTCCAATAGGTTTTGGCCGACCGGCTCCTATCCCCGAGACTCCTTAAAAACAGGGATTTTGGGGATTCTGGGGAATTAAAGAAGGAAACTTCCTTTCATCATAGAAAATGCTTTTTCGGACAGCCTCTTACCTCGACTTTTGCCATTTTTAGCTTCTTCTCGGAGGCTAACTTCTTGTAACTATTGGACTTAGGAAATTGGGTGAACAAAAGGATGTTCCGGCGTAACTCTTGGAAACAAAAGCAGTTAGGAAAAATGGCAAACGTCGAGCTTACAGCACGACTTTTGCTATTTTTAAGCCTGTGCCGAATGTGTTCCGCTCTAACTCTCTGTGAATATTAGAGTTAGCAAATTGTATGTACAAATGAGAGACGATCCGTAAGTTTCGAGGCCAAAAGAAGTTAGGGAAAATGGCAAAAGTCGAATTTCCAGGAAGGCCAGCCAAAATGGGATAAAAAATCTCCCTCGAATGACGCAAAGGTTCCAAGCTTAAGCATGACCATTTTATCGATAAACACTTGTAGTCTATTGGCTGCGAGCGATTCGTGCAACCCATATCCTGGATGAGAGGCAGGAGAAGTCGAAATGGGATAACAATATCTTCCCTTGAATTCGATAACATCTTCTAGACCGCCAGCATTACAAGCGGATGTATTTTCTTGCAACGTGGCAGAGGAATCTGCTAGTGAGAGTCTAGCCGGACTTCCAGGATTAGAAAGCTGGGTACGCCTGGTTACCGGAGGACCTGGGGGAGAAGCTGGTGTTGTTAGCTTTGCCGGCGGCTGGGCTTCGGGTGAGCTTGGCGGAAGGCACCTCGGGTGCTACGGTCTAATCGGCTTGGGCGGAAACAGGGGAGGGGCTTCCGGCCAGATGCGAGTGCGCCAGTGCCCCAGCCAGGGCCAATAGACCTTTTCAGCCAAATCTACCTCCACTACCAGGACTTGGGATTCTTTTTCTGCTCGGCAGAGGGCTTCGCCGCGGCGATTGTATATAGCCGACCGAAAATCATAGCCACTTGCTAATAGGAAAACTTGGTTTTCGATGGAGCGAGCTTGGGCAAGCGTCTCGTTACCGCCCCAGATGGGCAGGAGAAGGATTTCTGCACCTTGGGAGGCTAAGGCTCGAGCGATTTCAGGAAAATGAACATCCCAACAGATCATCATGCCTACCCGCCCCAGATCGGTATCATAGACCGGGTAGGCATCGCCGGGAGTAATGCCGTCGTCGATTTCTTCATGAGGGATGCAGACTTTTCGATATTTGCCCACCAAGGTGCCGTCCCGGCCCAGCAGCACCGCTGTATTATAGATCAGGTTACCTTCTTGTTCATGGATGCTGGTGGCCAAGTAGAAGTGGTGCTTACGTGCCAGGTTGGCTAAGAATTGAGTGGACGGGCCGGGAATCGGTTCGGCGAGTTCTGCTGGTTTTTTCCCGAGGCCACAGTAGGTGATTAGTTCCCCTAGACAGACGATGTCGGCTTTTTGTCGTGCCGCCTCTTCCAAAAGCGGTACGAATTGCTGAAGATTATCTTCTGGGGTCTTTCCGCCGCGTGGTCGATGATGGACTACGGCTAGTCGTACCTTTTTGGCCGGAGGCGGTTGTGCTTCGACAAACTGAATGTTTCGCCAGCGGACTTCGCCTTCCGAGGTCCAACGCAGATGCAGCTCCAGGCGGGCTTGCACTGTTTTTTCCGGTACCTGCAAAATGCCGATGGCCTGTTGCCAGCCGTCGGCTGTAGTCGGGCCGAAGATCGAGATGTATTCCGGCGGCGCAGAACGTTGCCCCCGCTGGTCCTCCCAGCCAATCCGCACTACCACCGAACGCACAGGATACGGTACATTTTTTGCCTGCCAGTCAGCTTGAAAGCGGTAGAATTTGCCTGCCTGCACTGGCACATGGCGAATCCATCGCCCATCGGGCGAGGGATGCCTCTGGCTGGCAATGCCTAAGACCAAGCCGCCGTTAGTCTGTTCCGTCCAGAAACGAGGGGCAAGTTCGGGCCGGGGGCTATAGCTATGCCAGCCCTCCCGTTGCGCCAGAGCTTCCGATCCCGGCTTGTCGGCGGCTAAGGTATTAAGCCCTATCAGCCATCCTATCCCCGCGATCCATAACTCCCTCAGAAGGAAAACCCTCTTTTGAGTCTTGCGCATCGGCTCCCCTTTCGAAATAAAGGTTGCGACCTCGGTATAATACTGAACATGTAATGAACTTCATGAACTTTCGCTGGCTCGGCTTTAAGTGTCTCCATCCAAATGCCCATTATATGTAGGGTACTAGTGTGGTAGCAACCTAATATTTTTTTATTATTGAGGCAGACGCGAAGGAAGCCAAAATGATATCAACATATCTGGGGAATCTCTGCAAAATCCTGAACATATAGTGAACTTTGTGAACTTTTGAGCCTCTAATCATTCAGTTGTCCTATCCGGACAGTTACTATCTATTGGGGGCTACCAATCCTGGCACCCCCATATGTTGTGTCAGAGGGAGCACAAGCCAAAATGCTATAAAAACATCCCCTTTGAATTATGCAGAGATTCCCTGTTTTCAATTATGCAGAAGTTCCCAAAGGTCCCAGACTTCTCACACGTTTCTATAGTGCCTACTCCCCTTGGGGCCGCTTCAATTTTCTTTACAATATACCAAAGCGAGGGGCAGAAGTACTACCCACCCAATGTGGGTGACTGATTTTTTGTGGTCGGGTATGGGATTCGAAGCACATAGGTAGCCTTCACCTCCATGAAACCTTCCCCCCTGGTAGCTCACAAAGGCCAACAGGCTCCGTACTGTAGCGGCCAGGATTGCTCGAAGGAGTTTAGGGCCCTATATGTTGGAAGGGAAAAGGGAGTAGAAGGGTTTGTTTTAGCTGTGCAAAGTGGGTTGGCAGGTGCCGAAGCCTATTTTGGCCAATTATTACTCATCGTATCCCATTAACCCCAGAATTTCAGCCGCACCCGCCAGTTTTGAGATTCTTGTTGGTTGGGCATCAGTGGTATCGGTCTGGGGAAGCAAAGGCTTGCCCATAAGGAGTTGTTTTTTTGTAAGTAGTTAGTGGATTTCGGCCACTGAGGAAGACATTGCTTCGGCCGATCGGTAAACCAAGGTTAACCTGAGTTAAGAGGAAGAAGAAGGTTTAGCATAAGGAGAAAAAGCGCTATGAGTCAGCATGATCCGTCTGGTGGAGTGCAAGTTAGCCAAACTGCTTCCGGAACTCAACTGACCTCGCTATCTGGGCAGCCGATGCCGATTCGGTATTTGCCGCCCGGAAGCCAACTGCGACCGTTAGCCCAGGAACTGAATGAAATCATCCAGAAAGAGAATCCCCATCTGTATGAGATGTTCTCGGCCTTGGGACGAAGGCTTTATTTTCCTAAAGGCATCCTGGCACAAAGTGCAGAAGCTAAAGAGAAGGCCCACCGGTGTGATGCCACCATTGGCATTGCCCGGCAAGAGGGTCATGCGATGGGACTGGACAGTGTGATGCAGTATTTTTCAGGGCTCCAGGCCGACGAGGTCTTACCCTATGCTCCGGCTCTGGGACTGCCGGAACTGCGTAAAAAGTGGCGAGACGGTCTTCTGCGAAAAAACCCCAGCTTACAGGGTAAGAGTTTTTCCACGCCTATTGTTACTAGTGGCGTTACCCATGCCTTGAGTTTGGCGGCCGATTTGTTCGTTGAGGCGGGGGATGTGGTTCTGGTGCCTGATAAGTTCTGGGAAAATTATGAACTTCTATTTAGTATCCGATACCAGGCCCAACTAGTGCTCTATCCGTTTTTCAACTCGGCTGGTGGGTTTTGCCTAGAAGGGCTTCGGCAGGCCTTAGCCAGCCAGGCCCACAAGCCGAAAACCATCCTGATTTTCAACTTCCCGAATAATCCCACCGGGTATTCGATCACCCAGCGGGAGGCGGCAGAGATTGAGGCTCTGCTGGCCGAGACAGCAGCGGCCGGTAGAAATCTCCTGGTACTTACGGATGACGCCTATTTCGGTCTGTTTTACCAGGAGGATGTGTATCGGGAGTCGCTTTTTGCCCGATTGGCTGGTCTGCACCCACGCCTGGTGGCTATCAAAGTGGATGGACCGACCAAGGAAGAGTTCGTCTGGGGATTCCGCATTGGGATGCTGACTTTCAGCGCTTGGGCTGCCCAAAGCCCGCCTACCCTTTATGGTGCCTTGGAGAAAAAGGTGGCCGGGGCCATCCGAAGTGCCATATCCAACTGCTCCCATCCAGCCCAGACAATTTTGGCAAAAGCTTTGGCAGACCCGGCTACCGACGCCCAGCGGCATGCCAAACAGCAGATCCTCCAAGCACGGGCTCACCGAGTGGCCCAGATCCTCCGAAATCCCAAGTTTGCCTCCTATTGGGAGCCGTATCCATTTAACAGCGGCTATTTTATGTGTCTGCGGCTAAAGGGTCTGGATGCGGAGAGCTATCGGCAACATCTGCTTTTGCAGCATGGCATCGGCGTGATTGCTGACGGGACGGCAGATATACGATTTGCCTTCTCCGGCTTGGATGAAGACCAGATCGAAGGGGTTTTTGAGACAATGGCACAGGCGGCACAGGAACTGCTGGATAAAAAAGCCTCTTAACCTCGACTTTTGCCATTTTCCCTAAGTCCTTTTGTTTCCAGTAGTTACGACGAGACTTCCGTTTGTTCACACAATGTCCTAACTCCAACAGTGGCAAGCACTGAGAGTTTTCCCCTTCCGGGAAAAGGCCTAGAATGGCAAAAGTCGAGATAACATTTCCCCAAATAAAGGAGCTGGGTTTTTTAGCCTAGAGAGAGCCTCTATTTTCATTGCAGCGAAGCTAGCCGCCCAGAACAGAGAAACCAGTAAAAAACGAGGCTGCTCTTTGCGCAGGAATAAGAGCGTGTCCATTTGGTGGAACTGGTACAAAGTCTCCTCCGGCCGAGCTGAAAAGCCCTTTAGATACCTGGCGGACCTCCCACCGGCGACAACCTGGCTAAAACAGGTTACAATAAAAAAAGAGGTGCTGCACAGTACCCAAAACGGCCGGTGAGGCTTTAATGCAGTAGGCGACGGCTATGGTAAATGTTCGGTCCCCGTCGGGCAGGTTGGATTTTCGCTCCAAGGTTAGGAGCCAGAAACTTCCCTATGGTCCGGAAGTGTCCCGTTGGGTATGGATGCTGTTTTTTTTGGGGGTGATAGTAATTTTGGCTGGGCCCTTGATGGAGCCGGCCACCTGGCAATTGATTACCCGAGGCTTCTGGTTCGGGGCAGGTCAGGAGCCGCCGATCGATACTCGTTTAGCTCCTCCTGATAAAGAACTTGATGCTGAGGTGGTGGTGTTTATACCGGTCGAAAGCCAGGCTTGGGCCTCCAAGATACTGCCGGCAGGTTTTCGGCAGGAGCCGGTTCTATCCCGTCAACAGTTAGAGCTGATTCAGGATGATTCGCTATTTCGGCGGGCGGAGCGGGAAGTGTGGAGTCGGCTTTTGGAACTGCTGCAAGAAACGGAGGAGTCCGAGTTACAAAAACGATCCGAGGGGTTGGTTACCTACGGACAGTTGTTCCGTCAATCGGCGGCCTATCGGGGCCGACTGGTAACAGTGCGAGGGCAACTGCGCCGGGCTGAGCAGGTACCCATGCCCAGCAATTCCTGGGGCCAGCAGTATTATTACCAAACCTGGCTTCAACCGGTCGATCAACCCTCCAATCCGATACAAATCTATTGCCTGCATCTGCCGGAAGGTTTTCCGTTAGGTCTGCGGATTCAGGAGGAGGTGGAAGTTACTGGTTTTTATTTCAAGCGGGTGGCCTACATGGCCCAAGATGGTCTGCGCACTGCACCGACATTGGTGGCCAAAACCGTCCGATGGCTGCCGCGGCCAAAACTGCGACCGGATACCCCACCTTTAACCGGTCTCCCTTTGGTGCTGGTATTGGTTGCCACGGCAGGATTGGGCATTGCCACTGCAGTGGTGCTGTATTATCGGGTGGGGGCTAAGGAGCGGGCGGAAGTTCCCCAAGGACTCGATTTTTCTTCGTGGCAATTCGCAGGACAACCCCCTTCTGCAGGGTTAAAGGAAACCGAAGTTCCCCAAACGTCGGCCGAGTCCACCTCAACCGCCTCGGCTCCAGAAGATAAACCCGGGTCCTCCGACAACTCAGCCGACTTAGGCCTAGCTCCTTAAGGGCCGGATATGCCGATTCGATTTTATTGTCCTTTAGGCCATCGGCTTCAAGCGCCGGAGACGCAAGAGGGGAAATTAATTCATTGTCCCGCTTGCCGACAGCGGGTGATCGTCCCCTTGCTGAATTGGCAAAGCCGAGCTCCTTCCCAGTCGCTTTCCTCTGCGCCACAAAACCCCTTCGACCACCAGCAGAATCGGCAAGTCGGACAGGGGCTTCCCTTGGTTTCCAGCCAAGAAGCTTCTCTAGAACCGGCTACGTGCTTCAAAGCTGTTACTTTAGCCGAATTCGAACCCTCTTTATCCAAGTCTTCCTTGTCACCAGAATTAGCGTTGGCTGAACAGAAGAGTAGTTTTTCGGCTCCTAAGGGAAAATGGCCAGAGGATGGACAATCCAGGCAGCCCTTATTATCAGAAAGTGGGACTCTGCCCGGCTCACAGGAGCCATTGGTGGACTTGGTTTGGTTGGCCTCCGATCCTGATGCGTTGACAGTTGGGCAGCCAAATCGACAGGAATCTGGCTGGGCGGCTGATCTTGCCGGGGGGCGATCCTCCGGAGTCTGCTCGCCGTCCCAGACGCTACCAGCAACCGCCCAACAGCCGGGGTGCTTGGAGGAACTTTCTTTTGTTCAGCAGCCGTCTAACCTGTCCCAAGACAATGCGCGGTGCAATCCGATGCTGGAGGAAATCCAAACCTCTGGCACAGCCAGTGAAAGAAAGGTTTCTGCGGCTTTGCCCACTCTGCCGGAAGCCCCCTCGACAAACCAAGCTGCCATTGTTCCCCTGGAGCCAAGCACCTCCGAGGCTCATTTACTACATCTAGAGAGCCTTCAAGAGCTCTCTGCTGCTACACTGGAGAAGGAGAATAAATGGAAAGCCTGCCCTACAGGCTCGGCCCAGGAAGTTCGCTCCGTTCTAAGTAGGGAGCCGTCGGTAGGCGATGGTGCTGCAAAGAGGACTGGCCCACAACAGACCAACTCCTCCGCCCAAAACCATGCCGAAATGGAGTCGTTGTCCAGTCCAAAGGGAACCCTAGTAAAAAAACGCAGCACGACGCTATCCGCGCCATGCGCCTCGCCTAGGTCTGTGGCTTTAGATCCAGCCCGATCTCAGGAAGCTCGTTGGTTAGGAATTTGGTTGGGGATGATTGTTCTGTTCAGTATTGGGCCAGCGTTTCGGTATCTTATGCTCAGTACTGCTCCTGGCTGGGCAAGGACCGTTGTGTTGCTTGGGTTATGGGAGTTGGCTTATGTGGCCTGGATGATCCTAAGCGTGCACCGGATCGCCCTGTGGATTGTGATGGTAGTGTTTGCGGCGGGGGCTACCCTGAGTGCGGTAACCACGGCATTTACCCTCGTGGCGCCGGGCTATGAGGAGCTCCCTTGGGGACTCGGCCAGATTCGGCGTTGGGCTCCCAGTTGGTTTGGTTGTGTGCTTGCCGTGCAGACTTTGGGAGCGTATCTGGCAGGACGCTTGGCTTTCCTGTGGGGGCAGATGGACCGTCGGCTGGCTCGGCATCGGCTAACAGGCTGAACACCGCTAAGACCTTGTCTGAGAGGCTGTTCTGAAATTGGAATTTGGGCGGTTTCCAATGGTTTTTGGCCGAGCGGTTCCTACCCTCCACAACCCTTAAACACAGAGATTTTGGGGATTCTGGGGAATTATAGGAAGAAAACCTCCTTTCATCTAGAACTCCTAGAAAATGCTTTTTAGCACAGCCTCTAACAAAATAAACCCGCTGAGAGATAACCTCTAAACTCAAAAAGGAGCATCCTACGGTGAGCAAAGACTGTGATTGTGAGGGCCGGAAGTCGTTGGATCTGAGCGGCTATATCCGTTCGATCCCGGATTTCCCAAAGCCGGGGATTTTGTTCCGAGATATTACCCCGCTTTTGCGATCGGCCGAGGCGTTTCGAGAGGCGGTGCGCCGACTGGCCGAGCCTTTCCGAACCGCTGGAATCCAGGTGGTGGCGGCAGCCGAAGCCCGAGGATTTTTATTCGCCGGTCCAGTGGCCTTGGAACTAGGCGTCGGCGTAGTGCCGATCCGAAAACCCGGCAAACTCCCCTGGAAAACCATCTCCTGGACGTACCAACTCGAATACGGCACGGATACCCTTCAAATGCACGCCGATGCCGTTTCTCCCGGCCAACGGGTACTTGTCCTAGATGATGTATTGGCCACCGGCGGCACTGTAGAAGCCTGCTGCCGAATGATCGAGCAGGCAGGGGGGCAAGTGGCTGGCTGTGCGTTTTTGGTAGAACTGCGATCTTTGGGGGGGCGAAACCGGCTGGAAGGCTATCCGGTATTTAGCCTCATTCAATACGATTGACCCCCGTACCGTCTTCGCTCGCCTGTTGCCCATTCTGCTATTTTTTGCTTCCAGTACTTACAACCTCGAGTTTTGCCATTTCCCCTCAGTTGTTTTGTTTCCAATAGTTACGACGAGCGCCCTTTTTGTTCACACGATTCCATTCCAATTCTCCATTCCAATAAGTTCCAAGAAATCAAAACATTGCTCTGCCAGGCTGAAGCCTACAGTGGCAAAAGTCGATTTACACGAAATCTCCTTTCCTTCGTCTAATCTGCTAACCTCAATCCTTCGAGCCTCTAACCAAATGAGGTTTACTCTTTTCTGGAACCTCTGCATAATTCGAAAGGGATATTTTTATACCATTTTGGCTGGTCTTCTCTCTAACACAACATATAGGGCTGCTAGCATTGCTAGCACCCTATAGATAGTAGATTTCCAGATGGGAGAATCAACCGGCTAGAGAGGCAAAAGTTCATAAAGTTCACTATATGTTCAGGATTTTGCAGAGGTTCCTTCTTTCTTTGTCTTTGTTCAAAGCTTGTCTACAGTGTGGGAATGTGTTGCCCATGCTGGTCGCTTTTTCTTAAGTTTTTGTTGGTTTATACCAACCACCCGAAACCGTGTCAACACAGCTCAATCATTGAGAGTGGTAAACACCCCCCCACGCTTTAGGCTTGCTGTGAGCCACAAGTTAGAGTTCAAGGGCTCGAACAACCCTTGGGAAAATGCCGAAAATCTGTCGAAGGAAAAAAATCTGTTGAAGGAAAAATGGATAAAACAGCCAATATGGGCAAAATATTTTCTGAAACCAAAAACTTCCTGTAATGATCTTTCTAATGGGTGATTTCTCCAGAGTAGCAGTTAGCTTCTTTTAAGAGGTTCATTATCCACCTAGTTGGGGGGAATTATTCTTTGCCATTCGGATGGGAAATCCCTCCCAAAAGATGTGGATAACAACCAGTCGCTTTCGGGGAGTTCCCCTTTGTTCTTGGTTATACACAAGTTTGAGTTCAACGAATCGGACATCACTTTAGGTAAATTGTGAAAACTAGGAGAACAACACAGAATGAATAAAAAGGTAGGAACCTCTGCATAATTGAAAGGGGATGCTTTTATACCATTTTGGCTTGGGCTCCCTTTAACACAACATATAAGGGTGCAAGGATTGCTAGCACCCAATAGATAGTAGCTGTCCGGATATGACAACTGAATGATTAGAGAATCAAAAGTTCACAAAGTTCACTATACGTTCAGTATCTTGCAGAGATTCCAGTAATATAAGCAAAACAGTTTGGAAACCAAATTTTTTCCTGAGCTTCCAAATAATCTTTCCCAAATTGTGGAATTTCAAAATACCGTTAGCTTCTTTCGAAAGGTTTGTTATCCCCTATTTGGGGCAATAATTTGCTGGTGTTGTGATGGTAAATCTATCCCAAATCCCAAAGATGTGTATAACAGCGAGCCCTTTTGTTAGAGGCTCTGAGAGCACGACTTTTGCCATTTGGCCCCTCTTGTCGAAAGGAGAAATCGCTGACTCTCCAAATTGTGTGGGGCTAGCGTAAGTCCTGAACAGAACCGAAATTAGGGAAAAGGCAAAAGTCGAGCTGAGGAAGTCCGCCTTCCTCAGAAGGCCCTGCTGCCATTGCTTACCAAAGCGCAGACGGAGAGAAAAGCAGCTAGGGTGTGCCTGGGGGAGACAGTAGCCTAGAACCCTCTGCCTCAGCACAGAAGTCCGGCAACGGCACCAGTTTTCCCTGCCGAATTTGGCTAAACGGAATCGGTTGGAGCGTGTGGGGGTCGGGGATAATAATTTCTAGTCCAATCGGCAGGAGGGAGGGATCCGGCAGCAAGGCCCTGTTGGCCTGATAGATTTGCTCGGCCAAGGCTGGCGAACCTAAATACCGTTCCGCCAGTTTCTCCAGGCTATCGCCATCGGCGATCCGATGACGACGGACCGCAGTAGAATGACGCCGGACCGCAGTGGCATTTGGGCTGTCGGGAGGTTGACCAGTTGGAGCCTGGGGGTAAGGGAATTCGGGGGGCAAAACCGGAGGAGCTAGGTGGGGAATCTGTCGGCCAACCGAAGCCACCGAATCCCTACTGGAATTCCCCCCAGAGGGCCTAGCCGATTGCTGGGTATCTGGAAAAACTGAGGGTAATAGAGGTCGTCGGAAGGCATCCTGCACCAATCGGTCTGGCGCTGGTGCCTGTTTGCGAAGGATCAACCGGCCGCTGGCCAGGCCAAAACCTAATCCTTGGCCCGCTGGACGCAGCAGCCAGGCTAAGCCCAGCCCCCCTACCAAAATGCTCAAGGCCAATAGTTTCCTCGCTCCGTGGTCCATTGAGCCTCTGCTCCCGAAATTCCATTGAATTCTAGCCGACAACCAGCAATCTGGTTACTCGCTCACCCACCCCCCACCAGAAGGAAAAACCGACAACCGAACGCTTATGCCGATTAGAACCTATAGGGAAACTGGTAAAAAAATATCAAAAGTGCAAAATATACCCCTCAGGATAATCTTTCTACAAAGTACACCAACCTGAAGGAGGTTTCGGATCCCCCTAGGCTTAATCTCTCCACCCCAGCCCAAAATAAAGTTGCCAAATCTCCCTCCTACTAACCGCCAAATAGGGTCTCCAACATCCCCACCCCATTCGACGCTCAAAGTCCCTCTCGGAGAGTACCCACCAAGGGGAGTTTTGGGGATAATAATAATTAAGGGTTGAAATTGCTTCTTGGCTTCAAGCCAGAGGCCGCTTCGGCTGATAAGCTTGCCTAGCGGAGGTAAGCTCCCAGACCGAAGCCTGAAGGCCGAAGGTGGAGGACCAAACACTTTGGACAATCATCGTCAGAGGGAAAGAGGAGAAGTCTGTGTCTGCGTTCTGTCTTGCTGCCTTCGGCCTCGATGGTTGTCCCCATTAGCATGTGCCTCTTGGCCGGGTAAGAGGGGAAAAAAAATAGGCCCGCTTTCCCATCAAGAGGATGGGGAAAATAAAGCCTCCGCCATTTGGCTAACTGTTACCGATGGGGCCTCGCAGAGGAAATCAAGCGGAGCTAGCCTTTGGCTACAAAGCCATGTCCTCCAAGGCATCTTGCAGTTGCCTTTTGCCATTTTATCTAACTTTTTTATCAACTTGGTTTGCTCCCAGGATTTACCGCGAACCTCCTTTTTGTTCATCTAATTCCCTAACTCCTACAGAGAGTTGGAATATTGATCTTGCCCGGAAAGGCCCACCATAGCAAAAGTCGAGTGGATCTGCTCTACCTACACTTTTAGGGATGGGAGAAAAAATCCGTCTGTTAGAAGCTTTTGCTCGCCTTTTGCTATATTGGGTATGGAGCTGGCTCTGTTGAAACCCTTTCTGGTCGGAGGCCTAAACCCATCAAAACTGAAGCAAAACCGACCAGTATGGGCAAAACTTCCCAGCCTGCGGGCAACCTTTCAACAGAGCCTGTGGAGCTGGAAGACCAATGTTCTAACTCCTCCATCTATTAGGGGGAGGAAATTGCGGGACCAAAAGAAGGGTGCCCGTACCACTGGAGGTAAACCAAGTTAGGGAAAATGGCATAAGCCAAGCTTAGGAAATTGTGTGGAGAAAGGGTAAATCCTTTGGAAGTTTGGAACTAAAAGGAGCTAGGGAAAAGGGTACATATCGAGCTGAAAGGTGCTGTAAACTGAGTTTTAGCGGTTTCCCACAGATTTTTGGCCTAAGGGGCTTTCGGCAACTGGATAAACGATGGCTTTATGGGTGAAGCCTCTAGGCAGAACTGTGCTTGGAAGCGGGGGGAGTTTTTCCGGAGAGCCACTCAGGCAAATAAGATACCATCAGAGGGTTTGGAGAAATACCGCTTGAGACTTTGTTCCACTGGTTTGAAGAAGGAGGCCTACAGGAGAAGGAGGACTAGCGATGACCAGAAGGTTGGGTATGAAGTGGATAGGGAGGAATTGGTTTCGGAGCAGTGTTCTGGCCGAGGGGCAGATGGGCCAGAGCGACCGAACAAAGCAGCCAGTTGGCGCCTGTGGGGCAACTGGCTTGGCTTTGGCGTTGGCAGCAGCTGGCTGGGCAGTGGTGGCACTGGGCTATCTGGCCACCTGGGCCGCTGAGGAAGAACCTCCCGTGATTAATCCCTTCGGACCTCGGCCTACTGACCGGGAAGATGCGGTGCCCGGCTATGTGGAAACTTCCGACGGGAAAGTGTATCCAGGCCTTATCTACATGACCCGAGACAAACGCCTCAAACTCTACGACGAGCAGTTGCAGCGTCAGCGAGAAATTCCGCTCCGGGTGGTTAAACAAATCGACTGTCATATCAAGAAAGAATGGATGGAGAAGGAGTGGCGGTTTAAGGAGTTGGCGCTAGACGAAAAAATGTACACAGGACGAGAATACCCCGCTCGTGAATACCTCCATACCATCACTCTGCAAGATGGCCGCCAAATCACCGGACCGTTGGCCGAAATCATCTATGTCAAACCCTATATGCCGAAGCCAGAACCCGGCTCCAAAACCTATCAGCCGGAGGTGGAACCCATGCGATTTATTCTGCACAAGCGACATAAAGGCGAATTTGGTCAAAGTCTAAAGTCGCTTGTTTATGTGAAATGTATTAAACTGGGAGAAGAGGCCCTGGAGGAGGGACGACGGAAAGCGGCAGCCCGCCCGGGGAGCAGTTCTGCAGCTTCCAAACAGACCCCCGAACCAAAACCCCAAAAACAGTAAGAGCTTTCCACAAAATAAGAGGGCTTCCTTTTATGAACGGCAAGAGGGACCTATTGAACTTTCTGGAGTTTCCTTTTCGAAGGACTGGTAAGTTTCACTTTGCCATTTCCCCTAGCGGCTTTTGTTCCAAGTAGTTAGGACAGAATATCCTTTTGCTCATACGCCTTTCCTAACTTCGAAAAATCCAAGGAATTATAGTTTTCTCCTTTCGGTAGGAGGTCCAAACTGGCAAAAGTCGAGCTAAAGGAAAAAGCAAAAAGCGTGCATGCAATTTATATAAAATTTTGAACATATAGTGAACTTTACTGACTTTTGGTTCGGAGGCATTGGCCCATCTATTCCAAGTCCTACTGTATGGAGTCTGCTAGCAGTGTGAGCAGCCCTATCGATTGGGTTAGAGGTAAAGGCGGCGAAAGAGTGTAAAAATATATCCTTTGAATTATCCTGAGGTTCTCATTATTTTCGCTCCGTTCCCAGAAGGGGACTGGTCGTGGTCGAACTGACATTAGAACATTCTACGTTAGGAATGGCGTTGCTGGTTACGGTGACGGCCATCGGGTTGGTGTCGGTGTTTTACTATTTTGCCTTTGGCAAGCTTCGGCCCCTGCAATGGCAGACGCTTTTGGTGCTTCGGATCATTGCCATTGTGATTGTGGCACTCCTGCTTTTCCGTCCCGTTTTTAGCTACCAGAAGGAGTTGGAAGAAAAGCGGACGGTGATTTTGTTGGTCGATCGGTCGGCTTCGATGAGCATTGCCGATAGTGCTACTGGTCAGAACCGCTATTTACAGGCCTGTGAGTTAGTGCAGCGATGGTGGGATCGGCTTAAAGATACAGTTCATTTGCATCTGTTGGCTTTTGCCGAGGATGCGGTGGATGTGGGGGATCCGCAACAACTAGCTACCCTGCGACCGGACGGCAAAGCAACTTCCATTACCCGAGGCCTTCGCGCTGCTTGTAAGAAAGCTCCTCGCAGTGAGATTGAAGCTGTGTTTTTGATTTCCGATGGCATCCATAATTCCATAGGCCGACCTGTGGATGAAGCCGCGCGGCTGGGGGTTACCATCCACACGGTAGGCGTCGGCGCTACGTTGAAAAGCGATGTCTCCTATCGGGATGTACAGGTTACGGGTCTCGATGTAGCAGAACGGATGCTCATCAACAATGTGGCGAAAATCAAGGTCTCCGTTGAGGGAGTAGGACTGCCCGGGCGAGTGGTGAAGGTGCTGCTTCAGGAGGATGAGAAGGAAATCGCTCAGCAAGATCTTAGGCTCGACGAAGTCGAAGGGGCGCAGATAGTGGAGTTTGAGTTTCGGCCCACCGTCAAAGGCAGGCATGTTTACACTGCCCGAGTGGAACCGGTCCCGGAAGAACGCATTGTGGAAAACAACCGGCGATCGGCCGTTTCGCTGGTGGTTGAGCCGGGCATTCGGGTCTTGTATCTGGAAGGCACTATCCGGGCGGAAATCGGTGCAATTGTGGGCCGGTTCCTGGCCAAAGATCCTGACCTGGAATTCTGCGCCCTTTGGCAAACCAAGCAAAACAACTTCGTCATGCGGAGCAATATCCCCCAGCTGGCATTAACCGAGATTCCTACGGATCCGGCCGTGATCAATACGTTTGATGTGTTTTTAATTGGGGACTTGGATAGTTCGTTTTTACGCCCCGAGGTACAAAAGTTGATCATGGACCGGGTGGAAAACGGGGCGGGCCTGATGATGCTGGGCGGCTATCACAGTTTAGGGCCGGGCGGGTATGCCGGCACTCCAATTGGCGAGGCTTTGCCGGTGGTCCTGGGTTCCCGGGACATCGGGCAAGTAACAGATGAGTTTTTGCCGCAGCTTACGCCCGAGGGCGTAGCCCATCCAATTTTTGCCAATATCGCCGACTTTTTCCCTACCAAGCAACGCAGCCCAAAAGTGGAGGGACTGCCGCCTTTGGATGGATGTACTCGTGTTGGCGCCGCCAAGCCGGATGCCCTGGTCTTGGCCACTTGCCCGTTGGAAAACGATATGCCCGTGCTGGCCATCCGCACTCAGGGCAAAGGCCGAGTGGCAGTGTTCACCGCGGATACCACCCGCAAATGGCAACAAGGCCCACGGGCTCTCAACCAACAATCGCCGTTTTTGCAGTTCTGGGGGCAGGTGGTCCGATGGTTAGCGGGCCGAAGCGAAGAAGTCAAAACGGAAGCCAGCATCACCGCTGCCACGGACAAAGGCTACTATGAACCCGAAGAACCGGTCCGCATCTCTGCCATTGTGCGCGATAGCCGAGGCGAAGGCGCACGAGACGCCAAGGTACAGGCTAAAATTCGGGGGCCTGGGGGAAGACCGGACTTGGTCGAACTGACAGCCATTCCTGGACCGGCCGGTCATTACAGCGGCACCTTTGAACCGAAAGTCCCCGGCCCCTACGAAATCGACGTCGAAGCACGATTGACCGATCAAACTATCTCGGCCGAAAAACTCAAAATCGAAGTGGGCCGACCCAATCTGGAATTTGAAAAACTGGATTTGGATGAAAAGATGCTAGCCCAGATTGCCGCACACGCTAAAGGCCGGTATATGCACATTACGGCCGCGGATCGGTTGGTGGATCAACTAGATACGGCTGTGCGTAAACGCCAGCAACAACTACAAGCTAAGTTGTACTGGCCCCCGGGCTTCTGGGCACTGTTTGTCCTGGTACTGACCGTCGAATGGATTCTACGCCGTCGTTTCCAACTGCGATAACAATCCCTTGATCATGTACCATGGGTTCTCTCTGCCTGAGCACTTGAAGGAGCATTTTTTCCGATGGATACCGGTTATCGGTTTTTAGAGCCGGAAGCTTTAGCTCGGGTTAAAAACCTCTCGCTGGTAGCCCGAGGCGTGGTGGAAGGTTTTATCAGTGGGCTTCACGCCAGCCCCTACAAGGGCTTTAGTATTGAGTTTGCCGAGCACCGAGAATATGTGCCCGGCGATGATCCCCGGCACTTGGACTACAAGATGTTGGCCCGCACCGAACGGTTATATATCAAACAGTATGAAGAAGAGACAAATATGCGAGTCCAGATCCTGCTGGACACCAGCGGATCGATGAACTACCGCCATTCGGCCAAGATTACCAAATTAGAATATGGTTGCTATTTGACGGCGATTTTGAGTTATCTGATGATCCGGCAGCAGGATTCGGTCGGACTGACGACCTTTGATACAGAAATTCGTCTGGACATGCCGCCTCGGGGTTCTGCTAGGCATTTTAACGAGATGATGCGGCAATTAGAGGCGATTCAACCGGGCGGGGAGACCGATATTTCCCAGACCCTCCATCGGCTGGCCAACCGGTTCAAACGGCGTTGCTTGATTGTGCTGATTAGTGACCTATACGACGATCCGGAAGAGGTGATGCGGGGCTTGCACCACTTCCGCCATCGCCGTCATGAGGTAATCGTCTTCCATGTGTTCGACAAAGCTGAACTGGAACTGCCCTTTAAAGACACTATTGCCTTCCACGACTTGGAAACGGACGAACGCATCCAGATCGACCCGGCCTATATCCGAGAGGCCTATTTGGAGCAAATCCGGGAGTTTACCGAAACCTATCGCCGACAATGCGCCGAATCGCAGATTGACTATATCATGACAGATACATCTGTACCGTATGACTTCATGCTCTCCCGATACCTGGCTAAACGAAATCGATTGTAAAAAGTGTCATTCCTGCGCAAGCAGGAAGCCAGGTACTGAGAGTAGGGGCAGCGTGTGCGTCCAATCTCGCTTTGCCATTCTGGGCGAGAACTCAGCCTGCGCCAGTAGGGCAGGTGAGGAAAACTTGCTTCCCGCTATTTACACAGCGATAAGCAGTTAATCCATTCCACAGAAATGATTCATGGGAACCTTTTTATTGGGATAAACGGATTTTTGCCATGACCTTTTTAGCCCCCTTGTTTTTGTTAGCCACGTTAGCTGCGGTCATTCCGGTGATTTTGCACTTGATCAACCGGCAGCGGGCCAAGGATTTGCCATTTCCGACGCTTCGGTTTTTGCGCATTGCTGCGCAAAAGACGCGGCGACGCCGCCGGATTCAAGACCTGTTTCTGCTGGTGGTACGGATGGCGGCTTTGATCCTGATTGCCCTGGGGTTAGCCAAACCGACGGTTACTAAATTGGGTAGCTTGCTGGGGGCCGGGTCTTCTACTGGAGTGATGATCATTTTGGACAACTCAGCCAGTATGGGAGCGGTGGATGGGGAGCGGGTGCGGTTTGAGACCGCTTTGGGTGCGGCCCGACAAATCCTGGACCAGCTGCGTGATGGCGACTATGTGGGCCTGTTTCTTACGGGCGGCCCCCAGTTTCCTGAAGAAGGCAAACTGGCTCAGTCGCCCGACAAGGTAATCCAGATGCTCAATCAAGCTGCTCCTAGCTATGAACGGGCCGATCTGGCCGTTCATGTCCGTGATGCCCGAAAAGCATTGGCCAAACTGGATGTGCGCAATAAGCTCATCTATGTCCTTACTGACTTGCAAGCCAATAGCTGGGAGGGTTATGAAGCCCAACCCGAAGGTACCCGTTTGGAAGATCTGGACCAGGAGCAACAAAAGGAGTTGAAAATCCCGGTGGTGATTGTCGATTGCCATCAGGCACCCAAGCCGAATGTGGCCATTCAGCGAGTAACCGCCGAGGCGGCTGTGCCGGTGGCCGGGGTCCCGATCAAGGCCGATGTTCTTCTGTATAATGCTTCCTCCGCGCCCCAACAACGCCACCTGGAACTCTACATCGACGGCGTGCGGGATCAAACCAGTCCGGCTATCGAAATCCCCGCCGAAGGCACCAAAGAATTCTCCTTCCAATTCCGGTTCCGAACCGGCGGTCGGCATCGGTGTGAAGTACGGTTGGTCGGCGAAGACGGCTCCTCGATGGACGACCGCTACTTTTTCGCCATGGAAGTCAATCAGAATATCCCCATCGCCATCGTCAAAGCCCAGGCTCATGAAATCACCTATCTGAACGATACCTTCTACCTGGAAAAGGCTTTTATGCCTAGCGGGGCAGAAAGCTGGGCGATAAAACCCAGAGTCCTTACCCTGACTGAACTGGGCAGCGAAAATCTAAGCCAGTATCTGGCCATTTTCTTGGTCAATGTTCCGGCGCCATCGGCAGGCCTAGTGGAACGGCTCCGGGAGTATGTGGAGCACGGCGGCAACCTGATCTGGATCTGCGGCGAAAACGTTCGCCCAGCTGAGTATAACGCCATGAATGAACAGGCTCAGAGCCGACTGCTTCCGGCCCCGCTTTTGGATGTGCAGGAACCGGCGCCGGGCAGTGGACGGGAAAGTTGGTTCATCAGCACTCTGGACCGAGAACACAAAACCATGAAACTCTTCCTGGAACCGGCTACTTTGTATCAGTCGGTATTGGTCTATAAATATGTGCGGATCGACGAGCGGGCGCCCGAGGCCGGCGGCCTGCGCGTCTTGGCCCGCCTGGATGACGGCCAGCCCATCTTCGTCGAACGCCCTGTGGAACGGGGACGAGTCTATTTCTGGGGCACCAGTGTGCATGTCGGCTGGACCAACCTGCCGCTAAAACCGCTGTTCTTGCCACTGTTTGTCCGCCTTTGCTTTGACATGCTGGGCGTCGAACAGGCCCAGGCCTCTCTGTTGGCCGGACACCCTATTGTCGTGCATCTGGATGACCCGCAACGCCCCACGATTGTCGAAGTCGTTCCTCCGTCGGGTCAGCGAGACCAACTTCAGACCATCGACACTCAAACCGGCACCCCCCTGGCGGAAGTCCGTTTCAAGCATACCTACGAACCGGGCATCTACACCGTCAAACTCCTGGGCGGCCCCCAGCCGAAAGAACGCTGGTATTCAGTCAATGTTGACCCTGAAGAAGCCAATACCACCAAGATCGATCGGGCAGAACTGGAGAAACGTTTCTCTCCCGCCGGCCTTCTGTTTGCCGAAAATCCCGAAGACCTTTCGAGTACCTTCAAACTCCTTCATGAAGGCGAAAGCCTGTGGGAGACGTTTCTCACGGCGGTGCTCCTCGTGTTGGTGTTTGAAACTTTTGTCTCGAATTATTTCAGTCCGAAGCAAGAGGAAGAACAGCTGCAATACCTAGGCCCGTATGCAGCCCGCCGCGGCCGCCGTCCTGCACCCCTGGCCGCATCCTGAATCCCGCAAACCACACTGCTCCTACTTCTTGTTGCTCTCGCATAGGTGTTCTGTTATGGAAAAATCGGGAAAGAACGCTCGAATTGCAAAATTACCTCTCCGGTTTTTGGGAATGGTAGGGTTCCTTGGAGCCGGGCTGATCTATTCGCCTAGCGCCGGCCACGATATCCCCTCCGCGCCGGTCGGCCGGATCCAACTGGACGAAAATTGGCAGATGAAATCCTCGGTGTTGGTAGCCGACGGGGGCCAGCAGGTTTCGATGCCGGACTACCAGGCCAACGAGTGGTATCCGACTAGGCTACCGGCTACGGCCCTGAGTACGCTAATCCGAAACGGCGTTTATCCTGATATACGAATTGGCCTAAATAGCTTTCGGATCCCGGACGCCTCGGATGAGTTCAACAAACAGCATGATTTGGCCAAGTATAGCTATTTGCCGGATGGCCGGAATCCGTGGCGGGATCCGTACTGGTTCCGCACTGTTTTCCAATTGCCGAAATCGGTACAAGGTCGGCGGATCTGGTTGGTGCTCAAGGGGATCAATTATCGGGCGGATGTATGGGTCAACGGCCGACAGATTGCCGACGCCCGGCAGGTGGTGGGCGCATTTTCCCGTTATCGGCTGGATATTACCGAAGCGGCCCGGCCCGGGCAAAACGGCTTAGCCCTATCCATCCATACGGTGGATCATCCCGGCGAGCCGGACCTGCAGTTGGAGCCGCTCGGCCCATGCCGCAGCTACCAGAAAGAAATCATGCGAGATGTAACTTTGGTCATGTCGATCGGCTACGACTGTATGCCCACCGTGCCGGACCGGCATTTGGGCCTCTGGCAAGGGGTAGCGGTGGAGTGGACCGGGCCGGTCGATATTCGGCATCCGTTTGTGCGCACCGAGTTGCCCCTGCCGTCGACCAGCCCAGCCAAGCTGACCGTATCAGCCGAGCTGGCCAACTGCTCCCACACGGCGATCGAAGGAGTGCTTTGTGGCCGATTGGAACAGACCGGCGGAGAGTTTTCCGCTCGGGTGGTCCTGCCACCCGGCCAAACTCAGGAAGTAGTTTTCAAGCCGGAAGAGCATCCGGCGTTGATAGTGGAAAATCCCCGGTTATGGTGGCCAAACGGCTATGGGAACCAGCCGCTTTATGACCTTCGGCTACAGTTTTATTTGACCAAGCCGGTGCAAAAGCAGGCTGAAAGGGCGGAGCAGAGGAAGGCGTCAGCCCCTTGTGTAACTTCGCCTTCGGCTCAACCGGTCTCTCCGGCGGATGGGAGGAGCGAATTGGCTCCCTCAGCCGACATGCTTTCTAGCCTGGTCTTTTCGGCGGAGGCAGGAGGCCAATTGGCCCAAACAACCCAAACCATCTACTCGGAGAAAATCCTATCCGAAAAAAGGGCCAGCGGGCTAAACGCCAGCGCCAACCTGGGCCAGTTATCCGACCAAGAGCATGTGCGGTTTGGCATCCGGCAGGTCAAACGGGAGCTCTACCGGCGGGGCCACGCCCATGGGTTACGAGTGTATGTAAATGGTCAACGCATTTTTTGCCGGGGCGGTTATCTCCAGCCTGAAATACTATTCGATTGGGACGCCCGTCGCATGGAAACCGAAGTCCGCTATCTAGCTGAGGCCCGCATGAACCTGGTCTATTTTGAAGATATCCCGGTGCCGCCGGAGGAGTTTTTAGATGCCTGCGATCGATATGGACTAATGTTCGGCAATTGTTTTTATGGCTGCTACTGGATGCAGCCCGGCACCAACCATCCGGAAGACCTGGAGCTGCTGGCTCGCAGCACCGTGGATATTATTAAACGCATTCGGAACCATCCGAGCTTGGTGCTTTATATGGCGATGAACGAAGGCGAAACCCGGCGGGAAGTCTATACCATGTGGCGGGAGGCGATCCAACAGCACGACGGCACCCGACTTTGGATTCCTTCGGGTTCGTTTCCGGATTATCGGAAGGATGTGCCGGAGTGGATTCGGCAGGATTTACCAGCTGGGATAAACGACTATCCACCAAATTCTTATGGCTGGGTTCCGCCGGAGCAGTTTTTCCGGTGGGTCCGAGAAAAGGATAATTGGATGTTCATGCTAGAAACTGGTGCGCCATCGGTCCCGCCGATAGAAAGCCTGCGCCGGTTTTTACCGGACCTGGACAAAGCAGACCCCGCCAGTCCGGTATATCCGCTTACCGATGCCTGGGCGCATCATGATGCATGCAGTTATTTCAAGCCGTTTGACGAGGCGCTACGGAGGATTTTCGGCCAACCGAAATCGGTTGCCGAGTACTGCCGATGGGCGAACCTGCTCAGTTATGATCAGCATCGAGCGATGTTCGAGGCGGCACAGCACCGGATGTGGGACATTACCAGCGGCTTTTCCCAGTGGAAGCTGAACGCCTGCTGGCCATCGGTGGAGTGGCAACTTTACGACTGGTACCTTCGGCCCATGGTGAGCTTCTTTGCGGTCCGAAAGGCGTGCGAGCCGGTCCATGTGCAGATGGAGCCGGTGGATCGGATGGTGCAGGTGGTCAATAATCGCTTCACACCGATGGAGGGCCTTCGGGTGCAAGCCAGGCTACTAGACTTCGAAAGCCGACTCCGCTGGCAACGACAGGCCAACTTAGACATACCGGCCAATTGCTTCCGGGACGTTTTTGCTATCGAAGTGCCGGAAGATATTAGCCCGGTGTATTTTGTTCGGCTGGATCTGGCCGATCGAAACGGGAGGCCGATGTCGCAAAACTTCTATTGGCTGGCCCAAAAAGACTTGAAGGAACTGGCCCATTTAGAAAAACTGCCGCCAGCAACGGTGGTGGCCCAGATGACCCTGCACCCCCAGACCATCGAGACAGTAGCCGAGCTAACTGTCCAGAACCCTTCCGATCGGATTGCTTTTATGGTACAGTTATCTATCTGCCGGCCGAGCGACGGTGCTGAGATCCTGCCGGTCTGGTGGGAGGATAACTACTTGTCGATTCTCCCAGGCGAAACCCGACAGATCCGGGCCCGGTTTCCGACGGCCCAGGCAGACGGCCAAGAGCCGGTCTTGAAACTCACCGGCTGGAATCTACCGCAGACCAAAAACTAAACACCTCTATTTCTACCGAGCAAACTACCCGGGCCTCCGGCAGAGAGCAGTTTTGGTATGTTATCCTCCGCAAGCAGGGATTTAGTGGGTTTCTGAATTCCTGCTTCTGCGGCACTGACAAGCCTACCGCCTTGGTAGGTAGAAGAAGTTTTCCTTTTTCGGTGCGAATCTTCTGGAAGGAGGTTCTTTTAGGACATTGACAATGGAGGGTAATAGACGGGTTGTTTCGGTGCCGAGTTTAGGGTCGGCGTGGGTGCCTTCGCCGCTGCGGCGTAGCAGCCAGGTGGGCGATGGGTTGCCAAAGTTTGTCGCTCCGACGCAATATGTGCGGTATCCTGTGGAATGGAACCCGCAGCAACCGCCGGAGGAAGAATTGCTTTTCGAAAAGGCCGGTCCCCGGCAGCAGATTTTCTTTGAGCCGGGTGCGGTGCGAGCGGCTGTGGTTACCTGTGGCGGATTATGTCCAGGGTTAAACAATGTGATCCGCTCGGCCTTTTTGGAATTACACCTGAATTATGGTGTTTCGGAGGTTTTGGGAATCCGGTATGGCTTCCGGGGATTAAATCCGGCGATAGGTGATCCTCCGGTTCGTCTTTCGCTGGAGATGGTCGAACGGATCCATCAGGCGGGTGGCTCGATTTTGGGCACGTCGCGGGGGCCGCAGGATGTAACCGTTATGGTAGATTTTCTGGTCGATCAAAAAATCAATCTGCTCCTTTGCATCGGTGGCGACGGTACCCAACAGGCCGGACAGAAAATCTTCGAGGAAATCCAGCGCCGTGGGTTGCCAATTGCCGTGGTGGGTGTGCCGAAAACGATTGATAATGATATTTTGTACTGTGAGCGTTCGTTTGGATTTGCCACGGCTGTTGCCGAAGCCGCCAGGGTGTTGGACTGCGCCCATGTCGAATCCAAAGGTGCTCCGTATGGAATCGGTTTGGTCAAGCTCATGGGGCGGGAATCTGGTTTCATTGCAGCGGCAGCCACTTTGGCCAGTCAAGAGGTAAATTTTACCCTAATCCCAGAAGTACCTTTTGTCTTAGAAGGGCCTGGTGGTTTTTTGCCAGCTCTCCGGCGCCGTCTGTTGGATCGGCGTCATGCCGTCATAGTAGTAGCAGAAGGAGCAGGCCAACAGCTCATGGGGGGGCCGTTGGACGAACGCGATGCCTCCGGCAACCGGAAACTCCGGGACATCGGCCTTTTTTTAAAAGAGCGGATCACCGCCTATTTTGCCGAGCACGGCCCAGAGGTGAGCCTCAAATATATTGATCCTAGTTACATCATTCGCAGTGTGCCGGCTTCGAGCGAAGATGACATTCTGTGTGATCAATTTGCGCGTCATGCCGTGCATGCGGCCATGGCCGGCAAGACGGGGATGATGATCGGGCTACTGAATGGATCATTTGTCCATGTACCGTGGACCCTCTCCGTAGGCCGACGGCGCTACGTGGATGAAGAGGGCGATCTGTGGGCCGCCGTTCTGGCCGCTACCGGACAACCAAAACGCTTCCAGTAAACCCTTGAAAGTGGCCTGCAAATTTCGTGCTTGCTGGCGGAGTTCTTTTGTAGGTTGCAGGGGCGTTTAGCTGAGCGGCCCTTTCGGGGCGGAACCGGGCCTTTTGGGTTGTAGAGATCATCGTCTTCTTTAGCCGCCAGGACCTACACCCCCTCCTGCACCCCACTCAGAGAGGTGCGGTAGCAGGAAGTACCTTTGGAGGATTTGCAACTTACGGACGGTCAGACCAGGACGTCGGCGAATTCTTTTTTGAGAGCGTCCAGAGCTTTTCGGCCGAGGGCGGCATCGACCACCACATGGAATCGGACCTCGCTGGTGGAGATCATATCGACGTTGATTTTGGCGTCGGCCAGGCATTGGAACATTCGGCGGACCAGGAGGGTGTGGGTGCGCATGCCGACGCCGCTCAGCGAGAGTTTTGCCACCTTGGGGCTGCTGCTGGGCGGCGGAGAACCTAGGGCTTTGGCCACCGCACTGGCCGCTTGCAAACAACGTTCTAGATCTTTTTGGGGGACGGTGAAGGTAACGTTGGCTTTGCCTTCTCGGGCAATGCTTTGCACGATCATATCCACTACGACGCCGGCCTGAGCGATTTGATCGAAGATCCGGGCGGCCACACCAGGTCGATCCGGAACCCCCACCAGAGTAATCCGAGCTTGGGTATCGTCAAGCTCTAGACCGGTAATGACCAAGTCTTCCATGCCAGCCATTCGGGCGGCATAATTGACGGCCGCTTTCGCCTTACTGGGATGTGCGGGCGGATGGGCGGGGAGGACCTTTTCTGGTGGCTGGTCCAGCCGAAATGCCTCGTGCACCGCCCGAAGCGCCTCTTCGGCCCGGTCCCGATCCACTACGGTAGAAATTTTGATCTCGCTCGTACTGATCATCAGGATATTAATTCCTCGGTCTGCCAAGGCGGCGAACATCTTTTGTGCTACGCCGGGTTGCTGAGCCATCCCAAGACCAACGATCGAAATTTTCGATACATTTTCATCATAGCTGTAGCCGCCTGCTCCTAACTCTTGGACGGCCTCGGCCACGGCTTTCAATGCTCCAGGCAGATCGTCCCGAAAGACGGTAAAGGAAATATCTGCCTCGCCATTTTCGGCCACATTCTGCACGATCATATCGGTTGGGATATTTCGGGCGGCAATTCGGGAGAAAAGCGTCATGGCCGCCCCAGGCCGATCCGGCACCCGCTGCACCGTGATCCGGGCTTCGTTTTTGACCATGGCAGCCCCACAGACCGGCTGCGAGAGACTTTCCGGCTCTGTGGTGATTAATGTGCCTGGCGACTCCGTCATACTGCTCCGCACGTAAATGGGCACCAAAAACTTTTTGCCGAACTCAATGGATCGGTTATGCATGACGGCCGCACCGGCACTGGCCAATTCCAGCATCTCGTCGTAGCTGATTTGCTTCAACAGGCGGGCTTCCGGCACGATGCGGGGGTCGGTGGTATAGACGCCATCGACATCAGTATAGATTTCGCATCGTTCTGCGCCCAACACGGCCGCCAGCGCCACGGCCGTCGTATCGCTTCCGCCCCGACCTAGCGTGGTGATATTGCCATGCTCGTCCACTCCCTGAAAGCCGGCAGCGATGACAATCTTCCCCTCTTTGAAGGCCTTTTTGAGCCGATCGGTAGAAATCGAGCGGATCCGGGCCTTCGTATGGGTGCTGTCGGTCACGATGCCGATCTGGGCACCGGTGAAACTGACCGCCTCGTAACCCAGACGATGCACCGCCATGGCCATCAATGCCACACTCACCTGCTCGCCCGTCGATAGCAACATGTCCATCTCTCGGGGCGAAGGAGAATCCGTAATTTGCTTGGCCAAGTCAATGAGCATATCGGTGGTATGGCCCATGGCGCTAACAACCACCACCACATCATGGCCTTCGCGTTTGGCCTGGATGGCCTTTCGAGCTGCTGCCAAAATCTTCGCACTATCTGCTACACTGGTTCCCCCAAACTTCTGCACAATCACGGACATGGACAAGTGCTCCTTGAAAAAACTCTCTTTGAGTTCAGGTACTTTCTTAACCGGATCGGCTCAGGAAGAAATTCATTAGTTTCCAGCCTTCAGGGAAGTAGAGGGAGGACTGGACTGCTGTGAGTTCGTCGTATCGGCGTGCCTGGTCCGGCTGGATGTCGGAACCGGCCATGGCCACCGGCACATCGCCGTGGGCATGGGTCTTTAGCCGAATCGGTGTGGGATGATCCGGCAGGATCATGATTCGATACTCCCCTATGGTTTGCAGGGCCTGGTAAATGGGGCCCACAATATGTTGATCAATCTGCTCTAAGGCTTGAATTTTAGCCTCCAGATGACCTTCATGGGAGGCCTCATCGGGCGCCTCGATATGCACACAGACCAGATCTACCTCCTGAAGGGCCTGGATGGCATATCGACCTTTGGCAGCATAATCGGTATCCAAGTATCCGGTGGCTCCCGGCACATGGATCCGTCGCCAGCCCAAAAGGGCTGCCAAACCGCGCAGCAGGTCCACTGCCGTAATCATGGCCCCTTGCAGACCGAAGCGGTCGGCAAATCGGGGCAGTTTCGGCGCCTGGCCCAGGCCCCAGAGCCAAATGTTGGTGGCCGGCAGTTTTCCGGCGGCTTGCCGAGCCAGGTTAACCGGATGCTCGGCAAACACGCCTATGCTATCGCTCATCAGTTGGTTCAACAGATCGCTGCCTGGTCCCCGAGGATAATGGTCCAGCACAGGTTGGTCGGTTAAATCATGGGGCGGCGTGGTTCGGGTATCGGCAGAAAAAGGTGCAGGTTGCTCAGCAGTACCCCGATAAATCACCAAGTTCCGGTAGCCCACGCCCGGATAAAACCGGATTCGTTCCGAGCCGAGCTTTTCCTGCGCTGCGGCCATCAGTGCCGCGGCCTCCTGCGTGCTAATCTGTCCGGCCGTAAAGGAGCGCATGATCTGATCTTCGATGGTAACCAGATTGCAGCGGATAGCCCAATCGTATGGGCCAAGTTCAATTCCTTGAGCAGCTGCCTCCAACGGCGCCCGGCCGGTGTAATAATCCAACGGGTTATAGCCCAATAGGCTCATGCAGGCAATATCCGAACCAGGCGGGAGGCTAGCCGGCGTGTGGTTGGCCCGAAGCACCAGCCCATCCGCTGCCACTTGGTCCATCGCGGGCGTTCGGGCCGCCTCCAACGGAGTTCGGCCCCCTAAGGATTCTAGCGGCTCATCGGCAGCGCCATCCGGAATAATAATTACATATTTCACACCGAATCCGCCCTAACAGGAAAACTACCTACCGGTTAGAAATCCCAACTTCCCGGCTCCCGTCTTGCCATTGTTCAGGCTCCTGCCCCCCTTGGATGTTTTAACCCTTTGAAAATATCGGCGTCAGGAAATTCCCTGAACAAAGAGACCTCCCCACCTAACTCCTTAAAATCAATGTACCACTTCCGCCGAATAGCGGAAGAAGGTATTCCTGCGTAAGCAGCGGTGCAGGTTTTTGCTGGTAGTTTTCTGGTTTCCTGCTTTCGCGGGAACAAGCCTGTTTTTTTCCGCTTGGGGCGGAAACAAGGCTGGATTGGAAACTTTCGCAGGGAGGATAAGTACCTAGTCTCCCTTCCACTGAACTGTTACCCTTTTTGTTAGAGACCTTTAATGATATCTAGAAGATGGTCAAGCGTAAAGTAGTGGTCCCCGGTTTCAGGAAGCTTTTTGATTGCCGGGAGCAATGGGCAGAGATCGCCTCAATCTTGACAGCCGGATAAGCCCGGACCATGCTACTTTTTGGAGTACTCCGGATAGGGCTGATTCCTTACAGGTTTTTAGAGCAAAGGAGGATAAAAATGCCGACTATGCAAAGACAGATCGGGAGAGGAGGTGGGTGGATAGTTGTGGGGATGGGGATCTTGGGCTTGGGGAGCTATTTGGTGGGATGGGGTTGGCAGGGCTGGGCAGCCTCCGAGGCCGTACCGCCGACCGCACCAGCCGATGTCCATGTGCTGATCGTCTATTACACCCTGGGCGGCACGACCGAAAAGATGGCGGCTGCGGTAGCAGAAGGGGCCCGCTCGGTGGCAGGAGTAACTGTGAAAGTAAAAAAGGTAGAAGAGGTTACCAAACAGGAATTAATCGAAGCCGATGGCCTAATCTTGGGCTGCCCGACCTATTTTGCCAATATCCCAGGCAAAATGAAGGTGTTGATGGACGATTGGAACTGGAAGTGGAAGGTGGATTTTACGGACAAGGTAGGCGGAGCGTTTGCCACCGGCGGAGGACTAACCGGAGGAAAGGAATTTGTGATCACCTCACTGCTTTTGTTCATGATCAACCATCGGATGATCGTGGCCGGCCCCTTGTACGAAGATCAACAGGGCGAAGATAAATGGGGCGAACTGGGCGCTTCGGCCGCCACCGGCCCGCTGGACCCAGGCCTAAGCGAAGCAGAACTTTTCACCGCTCGCCGTCTCGGCCAGCGCATCGCCCAATTGGCCAAAAAATTCCACCAGACCCCATAGTTTACTTCGACTTTTAGCCATTTTTGCGAACTTGGTTTGTCTCCAGAAGTTGTGGCGATTCTTCCTTTCATTATTTCCTAAGTCCAATAATTCCGGGCAGTTAGAGCTTTTCCCGTTGGCAGAAGGCCAAAATAGCAAAGGTCGAGATAGTTTTAGCTCCACTTTTGCCATTTTTGACCATGTAGCGGATGTGCCACTCTCTAAGTCTTTATCGGCATTAGGGTTAGGAAATTGCATGTACAAACGGAAGGTGCTCCGCCACTTTCGATGCGAAAAGAAGTTAGGGAAAATTGGCAAAAGTCGAGTTTAGAGGCTCCAACAAAATGAAACTCCAGCAAGATCGGTGAGGCCGTCTTCCCGTTCCTAAAAGGAGGCAAATGGATTTTGGTAGAAGCTCTTGGAACACAAGAGGGCCTTGCCTGTATTGCTGTGTTGAACCCTCCGGAACGTAACGTGGTTAGGAGCCTACCGGCCGCGAGATTCTCACCTGCCCTGCTTGCTTACACCAGCCCCCAGCGTTTGCGCAGATACCATTCAGTGCCTAGCAGACCGACAAATAGCAAAAACATTGGCCAGGTGTCCCAGAGAGACAGTTTGCGCACTTGTTCGATCTGTAAGCTGCTGGTTTCCCGTAGCAGCTTCTGGAGGAGGCTTGGCAGTTGTTCTGGTGCTAGTGCTTGGCCGCCGGTCATGGTAGCAATGGTTTCCATGGTGCCGATATCAGCGGCCGCCAGATCCAGTTCCAAGTCCTGTTCAAAGACCAAAAATCGGGCGGTGCTGGTTAGCTCCTGCCCATCAGGCAATTTGGCGGTAGCCCGTAGGGTGTAATCTCCTGGCAGGTCTGTCTGTAAAAAGGCGCCTTGCCAACCTGAGTCGGTCGAGACCAGGGGGATTGGTTCTGAGCGGCCATTGGGCAGCTGGACTTCAGCTCGGAATTGGGCTTGCCGAATCGGTTGCCCCGCTGGGTCATTAACACCCAGTTGAAATTCCACCCGGTCGCCTGGGGCAAAGCGACGTTGAGCCAGCTTGATCCAGAGGTCGGCCTGCTCGGCTTCGTCAGCCTGGGCGAGCCACAGAATCACCTGCCGCCAAAATCGGCGATGCTCCGTCTGGAAGCCGCGCATCCACCATCGCCAGGTGCTGTCGGCTGCAAAAGCCAGCACCCGTCCTCCGCCAAAACTGTGGGCCACCAGCACCGGGTTCTGCGCCTGATCGGTGGCCCAGACCAATGCCCCAGGAGCCGGACTACCCAGTCGATTGATTCCTTCTAGTGGCGGTAACTGAAGCCAGAGTTTGCGATTCTCTTCCGGATCGGTAGCCAGGCGCATGGGGGAAGCCCTCTGACCGATCGGGGTGGGCACCATCCGAATCGGCCCCGGCAGATGCATATCTTCTCGTATCTTTTCTTCAAACCGTTGTCTGCCGAATCGATCCATGGCCACCGGCAGGACCTTCGCCAGGGGGGTTTGCCCGTAGCCTCCTGGTGCAAAACTATGAAAACCACCCAGCATGAGCAAACCAGCCCGTTGGGAGACGGCCTCAGCCAGCTGCGCCAGCTCTTCGGGCCGAAAGGCCGCCGAATCCAAATCCCCTAGAATATACACATCGTATTTGCCCGGTCGGAACGCTTCGGATAAATCCAACTCAGCCGGTCGAACGAAGGCGGCTGTTGGCCCACGCTCCAGCGGGATGGTAGGATCCCGGCTAATTCGATAAAAATCCACCTGCACATTCGGGGCCGCTTGCAGGGCCTGCAAGAGAAATCGGCTTTCTACTCGCACTTGCCCCTCCAAATATAAAACGTTAATGCCGCCTTTGAGCACCCGAACAAACGTAGCCATTTCATTATTGGTAGTAATCAGTTCTCCCTGCTGCGGCTCCACCCGGACCGATAACTTATAATCGCCCGGCATGGAAGGAACATAAACGAAGTCGATCGCCATCCGCTCGCCAGCAGCTTGCACATCTACTTCCTTGCGCGCTACTTCCTGCAGTTGCCCCGGCTGAGTTTCGAAAAGCAGTCGAACCACCAGACTTCGATGTACATAGCCGTAGGCCTCTAAGTCGGCTGAAACGTTCAGCTCATTTTTGACAAAAACGGTCGGATTACATCGGAGGGAGGAAAGGCGTACATCCTGAGCCTGACCCAAGCCACGGGATTGGCCGATCGGAAATGTATATAAAGGGATACCTTGTGCTTTCAGACGGGCAGCGGCCGTCTGTACGGGTAGATCCCGAGGCGGCCGAGCCTGTTGAACGCCGTCGCTCAGAAGCAGCACCCCCAAGATGCGCTTTCCCGCTTCCTGTTGCAAAAGGTCGTCCAAGGCGGCGCCCAAGGCGGTTTGATTGCCTTGGGGCGTGTCGGGTAACAGCACCTGCCCATCGGCCACCTGGAGTGGCTCTAAGTAGGCATCAAAGGCATAAGCTTTTAGTTCAAACTGCTCGGCCAGGCTGCGAAGGGAAGCTTTGGCATCGGCTAAGGTTTGTCGAAGAACTTCATAGCGGCTTTGGCCCCCAATGCCGTCCGGAATCGACATGCTCCGGGACTTATCAGCCAGCAGCACTACAGTAGCCTGCTGCGGCTTCAGCTGGGTATAAACCAAAGTGGGCCGAAACCAAGCCAAAAGCAACACCACAAAACTGCCCAACCGGAGCCCCAATAGTACATAGCGGCGCTGCCCCCTGGCTTTGCTTCGAGGCGGCCCCCAAGGCAATAACATAAGCAGCCCCACTACCAGAGCCACCACTCCCAACCAACCACCGACCGGTTCCCAGGTTAAACTGACCATACAATCTGTCTTTGCCCTTTTCGTCCTGAGCTGGACTTTTGCCGTCTTTCCTAACTTGTTTTGACCCCAAGAGTTGGGGTAATCTTTCTTTTGTGCACCCAATCGCTTAATGGAACCTCTGCAAAACCCTGAACATATAGTGAACTTTGTGAACCTTCGCTTCTCTCACTGTTGGATTGCCCTACCTGGCCACCTACTATCTATTGGGTGGCGTAATGCTAACACAACTATATGTTGTGTTAGAGAGGTCCGGCCAATATGGTATAAAAATACACCCTTTGAATTATGCAGAGGTTCCTAAGTTCAATAATTCTTAGAAGGTAGAAGGCTCTGTTGAAAAGGTTTCCGTTGGACTCATGAACCGCCCGAAAGCGGAACAAAACCAATCAGAATCGGCAAAACATCCCACGGTGGGGAGAACCGTTCAACAGAGCCACGTTAAACTTTATCCTTTCGGCAGTAGGCCAAAAATGGCAAAAGTCGAGTTAATCTTTATAAAACCGGTTGGCTACCAGCAGTTCGGCGCCCCATAAGCAGGCGACCAGAGCGATCAGGAGAGGAAACAATTCCTGGCCGACCCGACCCAGGCTTACATGCCGGTTGATTTCTTGTCTGTTGCGTGCCAATCGAACGTTGTTCGCCTCCAGCAGTTGGTTGAGTTCTTCGGGCCGGAGCCGCTCCAGGCGAGTTTGTTCCGGCCCAAGATTGATGCTGAATCCGCTATCAGGGCTTCCCCCGGCTTGTACTCGGTAATTGCCTGGCAAAGTCGGTGGGCTAAGGAGCAATTGATTGCTTGGCCCTTCGGTTTGGGCAGTAAAGGTCGTGCCATCTGGAGCGGTGACAACGTAGGAGCGTCTTCCGCCGGAAAAGGGTAGTTTAAGGACGACAGTTTGGCCAACAGTATAATTGAGTTGATGTTCAGCGGCGCCAACCAAGTAGGCAGCTAGCTCGTTGACCAAAATCAAATAGGGCCAGGCGTCTCCCACAGGTAGCAAGTTCCATGGTTCCTGATTGGTATCGTCCGTTAGGGGGGTGGTCAGAGTCAGTACCCGGCCTTTGCCTACGGGCCGTTCCAGCAGGGCAGGACGTCCGTCGCTGTAGGAGACGATCACATTGACCCCCTTGGCCAACTCGCCCAGTTGCCAGTAGCATAGCACCGGAAAATCGTCCCATGGCACGGTGCCGGCCAGCCGACGGAACTCCGCCAGGATCGGATGTTGTCGATCCGATGGGGCCAAATAGGTATCAAAATCCGGACGCCGCACTTGCATCTGAAGCGGACCGGGCAGAAGACTTTGCGCCGCCGGAGTCAAGAAGGAATCCATCGGCTGGGCGTTACGCCCTAGACAAATGGCCAGCCCATGGCCGTCCGCCACATAGCCAGCCAACTTCTGCCATAAGAGCTCCTCCAAGGGTTTTGGGTCCAAAAGGATGACCGCCGCATACTGGCTCAGATCCACTCCGGATAATTCTTCTTGGCGGATCAGCCGACAGTCATACCGGGCCTGACCGGTCAACCGGTATTCCCGCGGGGCCAACGCCTCGCTGACAAACCCAGGCACTAAATGGCTACTATCCGGGGCAACGAGCAGCAGTTGCCAAGGGGTTTTGACCTCGAAGGTAAAATATCGGACATCATTTGCCGGCAGGGCATCTCCACCTACGATCCGCACCTGCCCCTGATGCAGACCGGCCGATAGTCCTCGGAGGCGGAAAACCACCTGCTGGGCCTGACCGGCTTGGACCTGGCAGAGTTTCTCCTCACGCTTCTGCCAACTGCGACGACCGGTGCTCGGATCCACTTCCAGTAACTCCAGTTGGACCGTGCAGGGGCCGCCAATGCCAATTCCTTCCAGTTGCGTCTGGACTACCAGAGTGCCCCGGCTGGAAAGGATTTGCCGAGGCAGTTGGAGACCCGATAGGGCAAAATCTTTCGGTTCTGGCACACCCACATCCACTAAGTACACACTTAAGCCAACGCTGTTTTGCAGTTGGGAAGCCAGTTGGGCTAGTGCCGAGGTAGGCCAAGCAACACGGGCGAGATCAGTAAATATGTATATCTCCCGAATCCGTTTTTCATTCTGTTGCAGCAGTTCCAAGGCTCGGCTAATGACGGTAGGTAATGGAAGACTGTCCGCACTGGATTCCAACCGACCGATCCGCTGCCTGGCAGAAGCTCGATCCACCTCAAAGGCCACTGGACCTGACCGGCTGGAAAGCACCGCAATATCGCTCTGTTGAGGCAATTCCGCCAAAAGCCAAAGGGCCAACTCCTTGGCCGCCTCCAAACGTGTCCGATTCTCGTGCCGATATTCCATGCGCACGGAGGTATCGAAGATCAAGGCGGCAGCTACCGGCTCTTCGGTTAAGGCCCAATCGCCTGAGAAAATCACACTCGGTCTTGCCATGGCCAGCGACAACAAACCTATCACTGCCACCCGTAAGGCCAAAAGCAACCAATGGCGGATCCGAAGCCGCCGTTTCTGCGGCAATTGCCGCTGCCGAACAAACTGAATGGCCGGAAACTCCACCCGCCGAGGCCGACGCCGCAAAAGCAAATGCAACAATATCGGCACCGCTATCAGCGCCATGCCTCCTAACAAACTAACATTCAAAAATGTCATCCCCGCCCACTCCCCAAAGCCTATTTCCGGTAACTGCCCACAGGTCCCACGGATGTACCAGGACAAAAGGTCGGCCAGCGAGTGGTAACCTTGAAGAGAACAAAATTCCACATGTCCCTTACTCTCTCTAGCCCAGGCTGCACAAAGCCGAATCAACTGCTTTCCATGGTCACTGACAGAGGAAGAACACAGGCTGCCAGTTAGGACCGTTGGCTTCGGTTGATCAGGTATTCACTCAAAGCCCGATCGAACGGCATACTGGTATCTAAAGGCACATAATCAATTTTGGCCTGGGCACACTCTCGCCGGAAAGTGTTTTGAAACTGCTGGAGCTCTTCTAAATAGGCGTGCCGAAAATCGGAGGCATCCACTTCCACCAGTTGTCCGGTTTCCGGCTCCTCCAATTCCACCAATCCGTCAAAGGGAAATCGCACCTCTGCTTCATCTAAGATATGAAACACGATAACATCATGGCCTCGGTGTCGCAGCCGATACAGTGCCTGCAAGATCGGCTCCGGTTGGCCCAAAAGATCAGAAAAGACCATTACCAAACTGGCATGGCGAAGCATTCCGGCTATTTGGGTGAGGCAGGCGGCCACATCCGTTCGGCCCGTAGGCTGAGAGCGGGCCAGGATCGCTAGTACATCGCCTAACTGAGTCCGTTTGCTTTTCGGCCGAAGACTGGCACGCACCTTCTCATCAAACGTAAAAAGGCCCACAGGGTCTTGCTGTTGAATCATCAAATAACAGAGGGCCGCCGCAAGACTTACCGCATAATCCCATTTGGTGACTTCCTGTCGATAGGTGTAACCCATCGATCGGCTTAAATCCAAAGTCAAATACCCCGTGATATTGGTCTCGGCCTCGAACTTTTTGACATAGTATTTGTCTGTCTTGGCATAGACGATCCAGTCGATGTCTTTCGGATCATCCCCGGGCGTATATTTGCGATGTTCGCTAAACTCCACCGAAAACCCATGAAACGGACTCCGATGCAAGCCCTGGAAAAAGCCTCGGACTATAAACTTCGCCCGCAGATCTAATCGCCGGATCTGCCGAACTACTTCCGGTTTAAGGTATTTGGCTACTAAGGACATAGGTAATTAACCACTGGATGCAGCTAGGGAATGCCCTCAGAAGCAGCCTAAAACAGCCATGTGCCCCAGAACGACAGTTTTTCTTCCTAAAATTCCCTAGATCCCGAACCTTCTATTTTCCAAAAGCGTCGAGGGAAAAGACTGATCAGTCTAAAGGGCATCCGCAAACCTCAAAATTCCTCTTTCCGGATAGGCCCTCAAAATCCACTTCATGATAGGTACTAAGGGTCAATCCTTTTTCCGGCGGAACTCTTGGTGACATTCCGAAGCACGCAGCAAACCCAACTCCTCCCCACATAGGCTGCTGCCAGAGCCAGCAGCAGCCCCAGGAGCTGCTGCTCCGGCTGCTTCGGAAAACCATTACTTTCCCCCTGGAGCAGCTGCTCTCGGGGGAAATCTCTTTCCCTCGGGAGACGGGCCAATTTTAGCCTCTTTGGCGAGTAGTTTCCGAGAAACCTCGGTCTCGACTTCTTCTGGCTCTGGCCGTAGGCATTGGTATCTACATGACGGCTTTCTTCTTCCAGATGTTGTGGCCTTGTCCCGCAGTTTAGCCCAACATATTGTGGGTCCGAAAAGAGCTGTAGATACCAATGGGCCGTAGGTATCTCGGCTGTGGGCATAGCCGAAGCAATTCCGAAAAACGTCATTCTCGACCTTCGAACTTGGGCATGGGCGGCGGCGGGATCTCTCGAAGCAATCGTTGGATGATATCTTCCGGGCTGATGCCTTCGGCTTGGGCTTGGAAGTTGGTGCTGATACGATGGCGGAGCACAGGGATGGCTATTTTTTGCACATCTTGGATGGAGACGGAAAATCGCCCGTCCATAGCCGCTAGGGCTTTGCCGCCCAAAATCAAAAATTGGCCTGCCCTGGGCCCCGCCCCCCAATCCACCCATTCTTTAATATAACTGGGTGCTGAAGGATCTGACGGCCGGGTGGCTCGCACCAGCCGAGCCACATATTTTACTATGTACGGACTTACCGCCACCGAAGCCACTAACTTCTGCAGGTTCAAAATTGCCTTGGCCGTTAGCACCTTGTTAACCTCCACTTTTTCGCTTCGGGTAGTAACGGCCAATATCTGCTCCTCCTCCTCGGCCGAAGGATAATCCACCTTGATATTGAACATGAATCGGTCCAGTTGGGCTTCCGGCAGCGGATAGGTACCCTCTTGTTCGATTGGGTTTTGCGTGGCAATGGTAAAGAAAGGCTCCGGCAACGGATAGGTCTTCTGCCCAACGGTTACTTCCCGTTCCTGCATCGCCTGCAGAAGGGCAGCCTGGGTTTTGGGCGGAGTGCGGTTGATCTCGTCAGCCAGCAGAATATTGGTAAAGACCGGGCCTGGCACAAAGCGAAAGTTCCGCCGCCCGTGTTCGTCCTCCTCCAACACATTGGTCCCAGTAATGTCCGAAGGCATTAGGTCCGGCGTAAACTGGATCCGTTTAAAATCCAGGTCTAAGATCCGGGCCAGCGTGCTGACCATCAGCGTCTTGGCCAATCCCGGCACTCCGACCAACAGACAATGCCCCCGAACAAATATGGCCGCAAATATCTGTTCGATGACTTCGGTTTGCCCCACTATAACTTTCTGGAGTTCCTCCTGCATGCGCTGCCGCTGTAATCGGAACTCCTGAAGAACCTCTCCAAGACTACGTGGTTTAGTGGACAAGGCTTTTCCTTTTTTCCTTATGCTACTAAAGGGGGGAACTCACCTAAATCTCGAAGGACTAAGATACAGCCGTTTGCACTTTCATATGCAAGCCAAAAATTCCTCTTTATGTTTCATTATAGCTTCATTGTGATCTGCTCCCAGAAGCGGGGTTCTTCCGGACGAAGTTCTGAATCCCCTAAAATGGGGGGTGGTCCTAAATAAGTAGGGCTATAGGAGCTGGACTTTTGCTATTTTAGGCCTCCTACCGGAAGGGCAAAACTCTAAGTACTTGTAACTATTGGACTTAGGAAATTGCGTGAACAAAAGAAAGGCACTCGTAACTACTGGCGGCAAAAGGAGTTAGGGAAAATGGCAAAAGTCGAGAGGAGAAGACTCCCTTCCAATGGTGATAACCCCTCTTGAGAGTAATCTGGGGATTCTCATCTCATTTCAATGAGTGTTTTAGCTGGGATAAAATTAAGAAACCTCTCCATGATGCTGAACTAAGGAACTTCATGAACTTTTAATTCCATAGCCGATGGCTTACCCGAACACCTACTAGCCACTAGGTGTTAACAATTGCTTACAAGCTTATATATTGGGTTAGAGGGAGGGTCCGCCTATATGGAAAAAGATACTACCCCTTTCCTATGGCTCGCTGTGATACACAAGTTGGCGTTGAAGCGTTCGAACTTCACTTTAGGCAAATACCAAAAGCTTAGTTGAACAAACGGAAAATGAAAAAAATTAGGTCATCTAGCTAAGACAGTCTTTGAAATCAAACACTTTTTGTTCTTGGAAGTGATCTTTCCTAAATGCTGCAATTTCTCCAAAGGAACAATGCTTCTTTTTGAAAGCTTCGTTATTCCCCTGTTTGGGGTAATACTTTGCCGCCGTTAGAATGGAAAATACCTCCCAAATGGGTATCACAGCGAGCTTCCCATGGAGAGGTTCCTGAACATCAGGGATTTTTGATTAAAGTCATTGGCTGTCTCCTATAAAAACCTAATGTCCGTTGCTAGCAGTGCTAGCAATCCTAATTGGGAGTCGGAGATGGGGGAACGAATCAATTATGCAGAGGTTCCTTTTTGAAAAGGGAGGGTGTTTTGCCCATGACCAATTTTCCTATTTTCCCTAAATTCCCTAGGACTCTTAAAATCTCTTTTTTAACTAGGGAGAGCCAAACCTCCAGGAACCCGCCAAAATAAAAAGGAACCGCTGCAAAATCCTGAACATGTAGTGAACTTTGGAAAGATTTAATTCTCTAGCCGTTTGGTTACCCTACTTGGACAGCTACTATCTATTGGGTGCTTACAATGCTAAAAACTCTTCTATATGTTGTGTTGGAGGGAGGACAGCGAAAATGGTATCAAAATATCCCCTTTGAATTATGCAGAGGTTCCAACATATTTCAAACAGGCCTCTCTAAGCTTGAGTTTTGTTAATTTTTAGGGGCGAGTCTTCGGCTTTTGCTATTTTCCCTAACTTATTTTGTTTCAAGGAGTTACGGCGAACCCCCTTATTGTCCACACGATTGCTTACCTCCAACAATTCCAAGGAGTTAGAACTTTCCGCGTTCGTCCAGAAGCTTACAATGGGAAAGTCGAGCTAAAATGGCAAAAGTCGAGCTAAAGCCCGAATCCTTCAAAGGATCCTGCCGATGGGGAAGTCTCTATCTTCTCGGAACTGGATAGTGGGACTGATGTGGGTGACAGGGGGATTGATTTGCTATTTTTGGGGGGTTTCAGAATCCTCCGGACAGGGAATTACACCGGAGATGGTTCGGGAAGCCATCCAACGGGGGGTAAACTACCTAAAGAATACGCAAAATCCGGATGGTTCCTGGGGGGATTGGCCTTTGCAACCGGGTGCCCGAACTTCCCTATGTACTTTGGCCCTTTTAAATGCGGGGCTGAAACCTTCAGAGCCGACTATCCAAAAAGCGCTGGCCAACCTCCGAAAAATCCGTCCGGACTCTACGTATGCGATTTCTTTGCAGACGATGGTGTTGTGTCTAGCGGAACCGCTCCGGGACCTACCGTTGATTCGGGATAATGTGGCGATGTTGCTTCGGATTCAAAAGCAAGACGGGCCTCGGAAAGGAGCTTGGGCGTATCGAGCGGGCCTGGGTGAAGGGGATAATTCCAACAGTCAATTCGCCATTCTAGCCCTTTACGAGGCTGATCGGGTCGGGGTGCGGTTTCCGGAACGCAATTGGCGTCTGGCCAAGGCCTATTGGGAAGATTGTCAAAACCCAGATGGCTCCTGGGGCTACTATAAAGGAGTGCCCGGGACCGGGAGCATGACCTGTGCGGGCATTGCCAGCCTGGTTATTTGTAATGAAGTATTGGCCCAGCCGAACGTGGCTTATGATCCGACCACCGGCCGGATCCTCTGTTGCCAGGTTTCGGAATCAGCCTCGGATGCCATTCAACGAGGACTTGCTTGGCTGAGCCGACCTGGCGTGTTCGCCGTAAGCCATAATCCGGGTTCTCGGCAATGGCTTTTCTATTATCTGTACGGATTAGAACGTGTGGGGCGAATGACCGGGCGGCGGTTTTTCGGCCAACATGATTGGTATCGGGAAGGCTGTGAACAACTGGTCCTGCGAGATCCGCCTGATGGCCTATCGGGGTTTTGGCGTGGAGGAGGCTATGCGGAAAACGATCCGCTGATTGCTACAAGTCTGGCACTGCTGTTTTTATCCAAAGGTCGGCGGCCTACGCTGCTAGCCAAACTTCAGTACCGTTCCGACCCGGATTGGAACCGTCATCCGAACGATGTGGCTAAATTGACCCGGTATGTGGAGCCCCGCTGGGGGTTGGATTTGACCTGGCAGAGCGTAGATATCCGTTCCGCTTCTGTGGAGGATCTTCTGCAGTGTCCGGTGCTGTTTATGAGCGGCAGTTTGGATCCCAGGCCCGCTTCGCCAGAAGCGATCGACCAACTAGCCGACAAACTTCGCGCCTACCTGGAACGGGGCGGGTTTCTCTGGGCCGAGGCTAACTGCACAGGCCAAGAATTTGATCAAGGATTTCGCTCCCTGGTGCAACGGATTTTTCCCGAACCGGAATACCGCCTTCGGCTTTTACCCCCGGAGCATCCTATCTGGCGGGCGGAAGAAACAGTGGATCCAAAGTATCATCGGCCAATTTTGGGCGTGGAATTCGGCTGCCGAACTAGTCTAATCTATTTTCCACCCCATCCGGCGGAATCCCCCGGTCCTTCGCTTTCCTGTTTATGGGAGCTATCCCAGCCTGGTCGGCCTAGCAGTTTACCTGCAGCGGTCCAGAACCAGATCGACGCTGCTCTTTCGATTGGAATTAATGTCCTGGCCTATGCCACCAATCGGGAGCTAAAGCCGAAAGAATATTATCTGCGGCGTCCGGAGATCGGGGGGAGCAAAGACAACTTGGTACGTGGACGTTTAGCCATTGCCAGTCTCCGCCATCCGGGCGGTTGCACCGCCGCCCCTCGAGCTCTTCGCAGTTTGCTAGAAACCTTGCACCAGGAACTCAAACTCCGCGTGCCCTCCGATCCGGTAGAATTGGCCCTTACAGATGAAGCTCTGTTCGACTATCATCTGCTTTTTATGCATGGCCGCAGCGCCTTCCGTCTGACTCCGGCCGAACGGGATCAACTACGCATCTTCTTAGAACGGGGCGGCACGCTTTTTGCCAACGCCATCTGCGGCAGTCAGGCCTTTGTCGATTCCTTCCGGCAAGAAATGGCCCTGCTCTTTCCAAAAACACCCCTGGAGCGTGTGCCACCGAATGATCCGCTCTGGACGCCCGCTTTTGGCGGATTCGATCTGAAAACAGTTTCCCGTCGCGATCCGCAGCCGTCAACCTCCGGAGGCAAACTTCGAGCAGCCATTCGTCAAACTCCGCCTTCGTTCGAAGGAATTAAAATCGACAACCGGTGGGCCGTCCTGTTTTCCCCGTACGACTTAAGCTGTGCCTTGGAAAAGCACGACTCTTTAGAATGCTTCGGCTACAGGCGTGACGACGCCGTCCGAATCGCTATCAATGTCATCCTCTACGCACTGCATCGGTAGCTAGAAATCCACCAGTGATGCAATTTCCAAGCTCTTTGAGAGGCTGGCCGGAAGGATTGTGGGTAGCTGCTTTCGCCTTCCTGGTGCGGGCGGTGGTACTGCTGCTGGTGCCCAATGCCCTTCAAGCCGATCCGGACGGCTATCGAACCGTTGGTGAAAACCTGCTCCAGCATAGGGTCTTAGGCCATGGGAACCAGCCGACTGCGGTGCGCCCACCGCTTTATCCGCTGATTTTGGCCTTCTGCGGAGTATTTGGACCGGCTGCTCGAGGGGTACTCGCACTGGGCCATTTGGCTATGGGAGTGGCCACAGTTTGGCTGGCTTGGGATTTGACCCATAAGTGTCGACTCCATAGGCTACAGCGGTGGTTAGTAGCTGCTCTGGTGGCCTGCGATCCGCTACTCCTCCGGGCAAGCACCCTGGTCATGACCGAAACCTTAGCCACCCTTCTAGCAACGGCTGCTCTCCATCAGTGGGCCTGCTACCTCCGACAACCTACCCCTTGGAAGGCTGGTTTGCTAGGTGCTCTAATGGGATTGGGAGTGTTGTGTCGGCCTGGCTGGCTTGTGTGGCTGCTTGCTAGCGCCGCCATCCTGCTGATCTGCCCCAAGCACAAAAGCCGCTCGAACTCTTCCGACGCTCACATCCTAGGCCATTCCCTCTGGCAGGCAGACGGAGGGGAGGGCAGTCCAATGGTATGTGCCTCTTTGGCCCTTTATACCGTAGGAGCCACCTTGGTCCTAGTGCCTTGGGTAATCCGAAACGCCGTGCAATTCGGCTGGCCGATTCTGACCACTACCCATGGTGGTTATACGATGCTATTGGCCAATAATTCCTGGCTATATGAGCACCTTAGTCAAGGGGGCAGCCTCTCCGATTGGAATCCCCAACCCTTCCACCAGGCATGGCATCAGCAGATCGAAGAACGTTTTCTTCTCCATAAACCTCTTTTAAGGAATATGGCACCTCAGCCTTCGGATATCTTTTCTGAGCAACCAAGCACCAAAGGCCTTTTTCCTGACCCGTGCCGTTGGATGATCGACGAATTCGGGGCAGATCGGTGGGCCTATCAGCAAGCAATGCGCACCATCTGGGAAAATCCGAGCATCTTTGCTTGGGCGGTTTTATTACGGTGGGGCCGACTTTGGCAACTCGCCCCTTCTCGGGTTGGTGACAATCTCTTCGATCAGGTGGTTTATTATGCTTGTGTAGGGTGGTACGGGGGGGAGTTTATTCTGGCAATTTGGGGAATTTGGGGCATCTACACAAAATCGAATCAGAATTCTATCCTTCGAAACACCCTTTTGCTGGGATTGGTTTGGGCGGTCCTATTAACTGGGCTTCATACCTTTTATTGGACGGAAATGCGGATGCGATCCCCTCTAACGACGGTCCTGGCTCTGGCGGCAGCTTTTAGTCTGTCTTTTAACCGCCTTAGTTCGACTTTTGCCATTTTTGCCTCTTGCCGAAAAGGGGAAAACGCTAAGCCCTTGTAATTATTGGGGTTAGGCGTGAACAAAAGGAGCGTTCGCCCTAACTCCCGAAGGCAAGTCAACTTAGAAAAATTGGCAAAAGTCGAGCTTAGAGGCTGTTAGAAAAGCGATGTAGAGACTCTCCCTAATGCCAAATTCCAACGGCCGAGGAAAGCTCTGGATGGCCAAGGTAACTAAATCTGCGCTGTAGCCCTTCTGGTGGTGGAACCAAGTTGGCAATCGACCGTGCCAAAACCCGTTTTTCCGCCGGACTCTAGAAAAACTGGGTTTGTCAGGGAGCTTCGACACTGTGGGTAGTCAAGGTCTTCCTATAGGGACCTAGTCTGGAGGCCTCAGGGAGGATGCTGTTTAACATGGACTGGCAGTTGAGGCCTTCCTGGTAAGCTCGACGGCAGGCAAATTGTCGTAACTGATTGCCACACAAATGGTTATGGCATCCTGGGCCCAGAAGAACCCGCCTTGATTCTCTGGGGGGTTCTCTTTATAATCTTTGCCCCGCCGGAAGGAGCTTTTCGATTGTAAGTGGTTTGGTATTTTTGGGTTAGGTTTTTGAGCAGGAAAAGCGGCCGTCTCCTCTTGACAAGGATGCCTCTTGCAGACAGGTAATCTGGTTCAAGACTGTCTTGAGTGGCACAAACCGGCTCTTGGCCAGGCCGCTCAGAGTGTGTACTGCCGATCCGCTGCCGGAGGCCGCAGATTTTTATTTCCTGTTTGGAATTTGGGCGGCCAGCTTTTTTCCCATTTCCCCTGTTTACTCCTGCTGGTTAGAGCGGCATTAGCAGTCTTGCTTTTTTCCGGGCTTGCCCCTAGGTGCCCGGCCTGGGCTAGTACAGCCTCCGGTTGGCAAGCCAAGGTGGAACTGCCGAACCCCGCACCCTCTTTGCCCATGAAAATCACCGCTGATCGCGGGGCCCGGTGGACCGAAGGGACCTACCAAGTTTGGGCCCTGGAGGGCAATGTGCAGCTGGTTCAAGGTCCTACCAGAGTCCAAGCACCCCGGGCAATCATTTGGATCGGTAGCCAAGGGGTTTTCCAGCCTGGTCAAACTCCATTGATTAGCTATCTAGAAGGCCAAGGGGAAGCCCAGGTCCAAGGGGTCGGCAACCAAGCCCGATGGGCTGACCAAACTTGGCTAGGCCGATGGATCACGCAGGAAGGGCCGGAGGTACAGGTCGGCCAATTGCTCCCAGAGCCAAGGGAAAAACCCCCCTGGTACCACCGCGCAGTAGCCCGTCGTCGCCAGGAGCTAGCGGAGGACTTTCAACAACAACCCGAAGGACTTCCTGAACAAAAGCCCCATAGCTCTGCTAGCATGGCGGAGCCGATTAGCGCCCCGGGAGCCGGAGGAAGCATAGCCCCTTCGGAACAACTGTTTCAGGCAGCAGCCGGCCTGGCCCAACAGGCCAGGTCTGGAACCGGATCGGGCATGCCGGGAGGCCAATATGCTTTAGCCCCACCCGTAGCTATGGCAGGGCCGGAAACCCACTTGGCCAGACTGGCCTCAGCTCAACCAGCATCAGCGCTTCCAAGTCGAACTCGCCGCATCCGCGTCTTTTCCCGAAGCGACGTACGTATCCAGGCCCAATGGTTTCCCGATCCTCAGACCAATCAAGGCATTGCTGTCATTGACGGTGGGGTGAATATTGTCATTGATGAGGCAGGCCAATGGGGGACCGTAGATATTTCCGCAGACAGAATGGTTATCTGGACACGTGCTGACCAGGAACCCGGTCTTTCCGGCGAGGCTTTCCAGGATTCAGAAACACCGCTGGAAATCTATCTAGAAGGCAATGTAGTCTTCCGGCAGGGCCAGCGGATCATTTGGGCGGATCGGCTTTATTATGATGTGCGTCGGCGTTGGGGAACCGTTTTGGGGGCCGAGGTGCTTACCCCAGCCCCTAAGTATGAAGGCCTTTTACGACTCCGGGCCGAGGTGCTTCAGCAGACAGGTCCAGGTCGCTTTTTCGCGCAGGATGCCTTTGTTACCTCGAGTCGCTTGGGAACTCCGCGGTATCGGCTTCAGGCCCGGGAGGTCTATTTTGAAGATGTGCAAGTGCCGATATACGATCCAGCGACTGGCCAAGTTCAGGTCGATCCGCAAACCGGAGAACTGGTTCTGGACCATCAGCAAAACTTTACGAGTCGGCACAATTTCCTTTTTCTGGAAGAAGTCCCGGTGTTATATTGGCCTTGGATGGCGGCCGATCTGAGCGAACCAACGCTTTACATCCGCCGGGTGCGGTATAAATACGACAAATCGTTCGGCAATCAGGTTTTTACCGACTGGAACGCATATCAGATCTTCGGCATCCGACAGCGACCGGAAGGAACCCGGTGGGATGCCAGTATTGATTATTTGGACAAGCGGGGTTTAGGACATGGTACTACGTTCACCTATCGCCGGAATGATTTTCTCGGTATTAGGGGACCGGTATCTGGACTGGTGGACTATTGGGGTATTCGGGACCACGGTGAGGATCTATTAGCCGGTCGAGGATGGGTGCGGCCCGAATCGGAATACCGCTATCGTCTCTTCTGGAAACACCGGCAGCAGATTGCTGGCGAGTATCTACTATCGGCGGAAGTCAACTGGATTAGTGATCGCAATTTCCTGGAGCAGTATTACCGGAATGAGTGGGAGACGTTTAAGGATTTTACTACTGGGGTGCAATTACGCCGTGCCAGGGATCATATCAGCTGGGGGGTGTCGGCAGACGTTCGGCTAAACGACTTTCAGACACAGACGGAGTGGTTGCCTAGGGCAGATCATTTTATTCTGGGTCAACGGCTCGCTGAGGGGTTGACCTGGTTTTCGCATTCCGGCGTTGGCTATGGGCGGTTTCGGACCGCTGCGGCACCTACCTTTGCCAAAGACGCTGCTTTGTTTAGCTATTTGCCTTGGGAATCACCCGGCCCGCCCGGCTCACCAGGGGTACCGCTAAAGGCTGATGGAGAACGAGTATTTACCAGACAGGAGATCGACTGGCCGCTGCAATTAGGGCCAGTCAAGCTGGTCCCGTATGCCCTAGCCGAGATAGCCCATTGGGGTGAAGATCGCACCGGCGATGACTTGCAACGGCTGTACTATCAAGTAGGGGTCCGGGCCAGTCTGCCTTTCTGGCGGAGCTTTCCGGAGGTAGAAAGCCTTTTGTGGAATCTCCACGGCCTGGCCCACAAAGTTACCTTGGAAACAGAGTTTGCTTTTGCTGAGGCCAATCGGGATCTCAGTCTGCTGCCCCTTTATGACCCGTTGGATGACGACGGCATTGAGGCGCTGCGCCGACGGTTTGCCGTGCGCACCTTTGGGCTACCCCAGGGGACAGTGGCAGCCATTCCGCTACCATTTGATGAACGATTTTATGCTGTGCGGACCGGTCTGGCCGGTTGGGTGACCGCTCCGGTGGAAGTGGCCGACGACCTGATGGCTTTCCGTCTCGGGATGCAGCACCGACTCCAGACCAAACGCGGCCTACCGGAAAACCGCCGAATTATCGACTGGATGACCCTGGATACGAATCTCACCATTTTCCCAGACCCAGACCGAGATAATTTTGGCACAGCCGTGGGCCTGCTGGATTACCATTACCGGTGGTTTATCGGTGATCGGCTGACGCTTGTTTCGACCGGATTGTTCGATTTCTTCCATGACGGAGCACAGGTGATTACTATTGGAGGCTATTTGGAACGCCCGCCTCGGGGCCAGCTGTATCTGGGCCTCAACCTGCTGGAAGGCCCCTTGCGAAGCCAGGTGCTTTTGGCTTCCTTCTCCTATCAGATGAGCCCCAAATGGATCGGCACCGTAAGTGCCTCGGTGGATTTAACCGGCCAAAATATCGGGCAAAGTGCCTCTGTAACCCGAATCGGCGAATCCCTGGTGGTGAATCTGGGGGTTAGTGTAGACGCGATTCGCAAAGATACAGGAGTATTTTTGAGTGTGGAACCTCGGTTTTTACCGAAACGTCGGTTGACCGGCGCTGCAGGTCGAATCCCAATCGCTGGCCTGGAGAAATTGGAATGATCGCTTAGTTCATCTTATTTCTTGCATCCCGCTTCCGTTCCGGATATGCAGGAACCTCTGCCTCATGGCCTCGCTGTTATACACAAGTTAGAGTTCCGGGGATCGGACATCGCTTTAGGAAAATTCCGAAAGTTTGTGGAAGGAAATTGAATGGATAAAACAGGCAATATAGACAAAACAGTTTCTGAAACCAAACACTTCCTGACCTTCGAAATGATCTTTTCCTAATGGTGTCATTTCGCCAAAGTAACGTTTGGCTTCTTTCGAGAGGTTTGTTATACCCCTGGGTGGGGCAATCGCGTTAGCCCATTGGGATGGGAAATCCAATCCCAAAAGATGTGTATAACAGCGAGGCGTCATGGCAGAGGGATATGTTTATACCTTCTTTGGCTTACCCTCCCCTAACCCAATATAGATGCTTGGATGCGCCTGAAATTTTGTGGGTTAAATAGCCAAGATAGACAATATAGCCAAAATAGGCTTCGGCCTCCTGCAAACCAGCTTTGCATAGCAGCTACCAATAGAAACCCTCTTTTCCTTCCCTTCTTCCGTCCAACATATAGGGCCTAAACGCTGCGACCGACTCCTTGCTTCCTACAGTACGCAGCCTCTTAGCCGGTGTCGCTAGCAGGGGAGATGGTTCGATGGCTCGGAGTGCCACTTATCTTTGCCAAATCCCCTAAACGGACCGCAAAAATCAGCCGCCCCGTAGAGGCTGGCTAACTTGCTAGCACCCAATCTATTGGCTTAGAGGCGTTGCACCCCAAAATGGTATAAAAATATCTCCATTGAATTATGCAAAAGTTTTTATCATAACCTGGCCTTTTGCCTTTTTTGGCATCCTTCCAAAAGCAGAAAGATCTAAATCTCAGTAATTATTGGAGTGAGGAAATTGCGTGCTCCAAAGAAGCGATAGCCTTCACTCCTGGAGGCAAACCAAGTTTAAAAAAAACGATGTCCAAAGTCGAGAATGGATAGAGCACCTTCCAACTTCCCTATTCAGCTAGGACAATAGCCTGCACCGGGATTTCCAGAACCTGTGGGCCGAGGTCGGTCTGCAGACGGATAAGGCCTTTATATTTCCCGGCACTAGCTGGGGATCGATACCGGATGGTAACTCGGTAGAGCGTTTGTCCTTGGGCGGTCTGTGGCAACTGAACACTCAGGCCAGCTAGATTCGTCGTAGCCGATCGAATGGTAAAAGGCCGGTGGCTGCGCAGCACCAACAGTTTGGTTACTGTCTGACCCGGCTGCATAACTCCGAACCAAACCACCGGCGGATGCACTTCCAGCTCCGCTGCCACCCGACCAGTAATCAGCACTGGAATTTCAGCAGTCTGCGACTCATTGGTTTGCAGCCATAAGACTTCTTTGAATGGACCTATGGATGCGGTAGCTTCCATCTGGACTTGAAGCCTATAGCGTACTTGCGCCGCCGAGCGTTCGATCTGTGTTAGGGTGGCTTGGATGTACGGCTGAGGACTCCTGAGGGAGTCAATACGCCAATTGGGTCGGTCCCGGCAGGTAATCTCGGCTTGCAGAAGGGCTTTTTGGCCTGGTTGCAGTGTGCCGAAATCCAATTCGGGCGGGTGGAGGGAGACTCCCGGGTCGATATACGCTGTTACATGCAATTGGACTTCGGCAAATTCCGGACGGATGAAGGTAACAGTAAGGGTAGAGCCTTTGCGCCCTTGGAATCGGTCGGTCCGCAGGCGGGCAGTAAGATGCGTTTGTTCTCCGGGAGCTAAACTCGCTTTTTGTAAAATCGGTTCGGTGCATTCGCAGGTGTACCGGACCCGACTGATTTCCACGTCGAACGGATAAGGATTGGTAATCTGAAAATCGAACTCGGCATGTGCCTTAGCTGGCACCCGACCAAAATCATACACTTTTTGTTCAAAAAGTCGGTCCGCCCATCCAGCCGGTAAACCACTAGGCGTTTGCTCCCCACTGGTGGTTTGCTCAGCCGATGCATAGGGGCATATAACCACGTCCTGCAAACATCCTCCGGCAAGCAATCCCAAAAGCAATCGGAAGAAATGACAGTGCTTGGCCATGGTCAAAACCTGAGGCAGTATTCTCAATCTTTGTATTTTTCCGAACTTGGTTTGTCGCCCACCGTTCCAGCGAAGCCCCTTTTTGCACACCTAATTTCCTAAGCTTGACTTTTGCCAATTTCTAGCAGGCAATGCCCCTTGGATGTGCTAAGGCTTTGAAAAATATTTGGAAGCTGTGGAAAATCCTAAGCATACAGTAATCTTCACAACCCTTTGATTCGGTAGGGGATCCTCCACCCCGTGCAGAGAACTACTCTACGGAGGTTACTAGCAGTGTTATCAGTCCTATCTATTGGGGTAAAGGGGGTACCAAAATAGGGCAAAAATATTTCCTTAAAATTATGCAGAGGTTTCTATTAGCTCGCCCTTTGCCATTATTAGCTTCCTCCCGGAGGGGAAAAGTTCTAACTTCTTGTAACTATTGGACTTAGGAAATTGGCTGAGCAAGAGGAGGTTTCGTCGTAACTACTGGAAACAAAAGGACTTAGGGAAAATGGCAAAAGTCGAGCTAAGAGGCTATCTGAAAAAGTATTTTAGGCTAGAAGGTAGGGAGAGCCCTTTGTTGCGATGGGAATGAAACCCTTATTTTTGCGGTGGTGCAAAGGCAATCCCCTGAGCGAGGTCCTGGCAAACCGCTGGATGTTTCAATTTTCAGACAGCCTCTGAGCAATTCAGGAGGGTAAAGTTTTTCTCCTGAAAATACCATTATAGGACAAACCTTTAAAGGTTTTCCTCTGCCAGGCGGCTTCGGGCCTGCTGGACCCAGGGGCTTTCTGGGGCCAGAGCCAGGAAGCTGCGCCAGTGGGATTTGGCTTGTTCGGTGCGGCCCAACTGGTCCAATAGACGAGCCAGGTGATAATGGGCGTCGGCATATTGGGGATGATAGGCCAAGGCACCTTGCAGGGCCGCCACAGCCAGCTCTGTCTCTCCGGTTTCTGCCAGCAGACATCCCAGGTTACAGCGCGCTTCCACGAAATCCTCATCCAATTCGATGGCCATGTAATAACGTTCCCTTGCTGCCGAGAGGTCGCCCATCCGATAGAGCAGCTCGGCTAACCGGAAGCAAACTTCTGCCGAGGGTCCGGCGGCAGCTAAGGCGGCCCGCAGCATTTCGGCAGCTTCGCGAAGTTGACCGCTGTCTTCCAACTGCATGGCCATCTGCAACATCTGCTCGGGGGTGTAATAAGGGGGGCTGTCCGCCGCCCAGGCAATGGCGTGCCTCTGGGGCAAACCTGCCAAAGCCGACTCGCAAAGGCTCTCCGTTGTTTGGTCTTGTTGGGGCAGAGGGGCCGGTGTCTCAAAGTTCAGGCGCAATTGCCCACCAGGTTCCATAAGCCGATCCCCGTCCCAAAACAAAATCTGTTTTCCTTCAATCCGCACGGGCAGTTGACCAAGAGGGCGATCCAGATCGGGCCGAGATCGGCTTAAGTCGGCCATTTGACGCTGAATAGCCTGGCGCGAAGCACCAGCCTGATAAAGTTCTGCTAATCGACGGGCAACCGTTATTTCCTGAAAATCGAAGTAGGGCAATTTGTGGACCAATTTTCTGGCCCGAAGCCATCCTCGCTGATACCAGCTCCGTATTTGCGCCAAAGGAACCCGCAGTAGCTCCGCCAACATGGCTGGGGTGTAAAGACGCCGGATATCTGGATATTCGTCCATCAAGTCGAGACGCTCCCAAAGCTGGCTCTCCCGCACAAGTTCCCATCCACCTTGGTCCGCTGATTCCTGAATTGTCGGCGGGAGCCCAGGCCAGACCGAAGACCCCGGCTGGCAATCGGCTCCTAGATATCCTTCTCCCAGAATAACGATGTCTGTTTGCGGATCGGGCTGTTCTACAATGGTGGCTCCCTGCTGACGAAGTAGGTGGGCTAACTCTCGCCGACTGATGCTAATCAGCCGTCCCACAATGGCAATCCGTTTGCCTCGCAGTGGACCCCCGCAAAGAGGCATCGATTTTCTCCTCTATCAGCAAAAGAGGGCTCACCCTACAGAGGTTTCCTTAGCAGGCTGGGCAGGTCCTTCGAACTTAACAGCTCAGCCGAATCGAGTACCTCTAGGCACCTGTGCAAAATTCTGAACATATGGTGAACTTTATGAACCTTTCATTTCGTCGAGATTGGCCTGGTCCATTCAAAGACCCATGCCAGGTAGATTGCTCGCAGTGCTATCAACTCTATTATTGGGTAGAGTTAGAAAGCACCAACATGATGTAAAAATACCCTCTTTAAATTATATGATACAAAGGTTCCCTTACGTTTTCTCCCTCCCCTGTGTCCCAAAGGGGATAAAGGTAATTGGGAAACGATCCGGTAGACGGTCTTTTTTGCCTCCAGTTGGCATTGCTTTTGGCAATGAGGTGCTTTGGCTTGGAAGAATAGAGTAGTAGTTTGTTCGGCTGAAAGGTTACTGTTAAGTTAGGAGCCAGGCGGAGGGATTCGGACCGGCCGATCTGGCTGATCGGCCAAGCGGACTTCCACAAAGCCAGTTTGCTGAGCGACGGCCTCTTGAAATTCCCGTGGGGTGCGGACTGGTACCCGGCCCACATGACTGATGATCATTCCTGGGCGCAGTCCAGCATGCCATGCAGGTGAACCTTCTTGTACTTCAGTCACGGCCACTCCTAGATCGAACGGTAAAGCTGGAAACATGGGCCGGCCGCTCCCATCTACCACGCCACTGAGATAATCGACCCACAAACCTCGCCAGGCCGGCGGCCGCTGGGTAATCACTTTCCGCCCCCGGATCGGATATTTGCTTAAGACCACTTCCAGAGTCATGCTCCGGCCATCTCGGAGCACATCCAACCGAACCCGACTTTCGACAGGCAACTTGCCGACTTCCAGCACCAGGCCGTCAAAATCGTAGATCGGTTTCCCGTTGACCGCAGTGATCAGATCACCGGGCCGAAGGCCGCTGCGATGGGCTGGCGAGCCGGGTACCACATCCTCCACCCGGCCTCCTACAGCCGTCCCGGTCTCCAGAGCAGCAGCTCCGCTGGAACGGCGAACCCCTAAATACCCGTATTCCACCTCCCGGCCTGTCTTCAGGGTATCCACCACCCGACGGAAGGTCGGATCCACTGGGATGGCATAGCCGGCTGCGGTTTCATAGCCTGCTACTGCAGCCAACGACACACATAAACCGATCATTTCCCCTTGCAGGTTCACCAGCGGACCGCCGCTAGTGCCCAAATTCAGCCGGGCGTCCGTCTGAATCAGGGTACCAAAATGATATAAGGCGGTTTTGCCAACCGGATCGTTTTCATCTGGCTGTGGAGGCGCCTTTCGCGACAGATTGGAAACGATGCCCCAACTGGCACTAGCCTGACCGTCACGGGCAATCGCATACGGATTGCCCAAAGCAATGACGATTTGCCCCTTTCGCACCTGTTGCGCATCACCAAAAGCAATAGGTGTCAAACCCTTGGCCTCGATGCTTAAGACAGCCAAATCGCTCCGAGGATCGGCCCCCTTGATCAAAGCACGATATGTTTTTCGATCCGGTGTGGTAACAAAATATTCACACTCTTCGGGCAAAGCATGAAAGGCAGTCAGGATTAGCCCGTTCGGGTCAATCACCACGCCGGTAGCATATTGGCTAGGAACAAAATCGGGGTCTAAAGGACCCGGCTGAACAGGCACAGGGTGTCGGCGTCCGAACGCATCGGGAGGCTGTTCGCCCTGAAAAGCATGGCCTGCAGCAGGACGAGCTACCAAAGCAATGGCAACTACCGATTTCTCTGCTCTCGCAATGGCTTCGGTCAATCCCGCTTCCAAAGCAGCCAGCACTGCCTGCGGGTTTTCCGCTGCCCGAAGCCTACCAGCTCGATACCAAGCCGGAGAAAAACTCATTCCGATACCCACGCACAGTCCGGCAACCAGAAATCCTCTAGTACTCCAACCGGCTTTTGTCGTCATGGTTTGCCCCTCCCGTCCGAGATGTTGGCGAGGAAAACCCGCCTGCCCGATCCATCGTTTATCGGGAATCGGTTCTCCGCGACGTACATCGCAGTGTGCTTATTGCTAGCCACGTAACCAGGCGCCTTCACCACGCCCCCGTTGTCCCCCACTATTTCCCTCGTAGACCTCCCCGGCCACGTCCCTTTAACTAAGTACTCTCATGCAGACTTTAACTAAGTACTCTCATGCAGACTACGCCCGGTTCCACACAGGAGAGACGTTCGATTTTGGCTAATGATTCGGCTAATTTACCAGCGGGGGCGGAGTGGGTCATTATGACCAACGGGACCATGGGATGATCCCCCGGCTCTTCAGTTTCGTGTTGGATGACCGAGGCGATAGAGACTTGATGGGCGCCGAGGATGCCAGCGATTTCGGCCAACACGCCGGGCCGATCTTCTACATTCAGCCGAAGGTAATAACGGCTGCTTATAGCAGCCGGGTCCCGAAGGGGGACCACGGAAGGTCGATCTGGCGACCAGAGCCGAAGCGTGCGGAAGGTGATAGCGGTACGGCCCAGGGCGGTACTGATGATGTCGGCGGTCACGGCGGAGGCGGTAGGCATTTGTCCGGCTCCCTGCCCATGGAAAAATACCGGCCCCACCGCATCGCCTACAACCCGAATGGCATTAAACGCTCCGCGTACATGCGCTAAAGGATTGTGCCGACTTACCAACGTGGGCGATACATGCAGCTCCAGACCGCCTCCAACCAACTCCGCTACAGCCAACAGCTTAATCGTATAGCCCAATTCGGCTGCATACTTCATGTCGGCCGCCTGCACGGTATCAATCCCGGTACGCGGAATCTCTTGCCAGCGCACGTGTACGCCGAAAGCTAAATGGGCCAAAATGGCCAATTTCTGGGCGGCATCGGTGCCGTTAACGTCCAAGCTGGGATCGGCTTCGGCATAACCCAGCTGCTGCGCCGTGCGAAGCGCGTCGGCATACATGCTTCCTTGCTCGGCCATCTGGGTGAGGATGAAATTCGTCGTACCGTTCAGAATCCCATAGATGGATTGGATTTGGTTAGCAGCAAGGCTTTCCGCAATGGCAGCAATAATTGGGATACCGCCAGCAACCGAGGCTTCAAAAGCAATGGAACGGCCATATTTGCGGGCAGCCTCAAATAGTTCCGTGCCATGCTCGGCCAACAGGGCTTTATTTGCTGTTACCACATCTTTGCCTGCCTCCAGCAGCCGAAGTACAATCGTTCGGGCCGGTTCCAACCCGCCGATCAGTTCTACGGCGATCTGGATTTCAGGGTCTTCCAATACGGTGGAAAGCTGATCGGTCAGTAGTCCCGGCGGCAACCGCACATTCCTAGGCCGCTCTAAATCCACATCCACCACCCGGGCCAGTTCCAAGGGGCAGCCTACCTGCCGCGCAAGTCGCTCCCGCTCCTCCAACAGCAGCTTGGCCACCCCAGAACCCACCGTGCCAAACCCAATAATAGCCACCTTGATCGGTTTCATAAACCTACCTCTAGACTAGCTGGAATCCTTTATCCTAAAATCAACCCCCGTAACCGGTCAAGGGAGAGTTTAAAACAAAGAACGACTGAAATTTAGTAGCTCATTGGGCAAGATAAGAACATCCTAGCCTTCCAACTCCACTAAGCCAGCTTTGGCCAACAACTGGCCTTCTTACATTTCAGCGCAGTGGCCAAACTGCATCTGCGGTGGGGCAGATTTTTTTGTGATACGTTTAGGAAGGATGAGAAAGAAAGATAGCTACAGGCCAGTTCCATCCAACGGGATCTGCCTGGCATCTGGAAGAACAAAAACCCAAATGCCAAAATCAGGCTCCAAAGCCAGGGGCTAGGCTTTCTGCAGAGGTGTAAATCTCTTCCTATCCAGAATAGCATGGATAGCTGCTGTGGAAAGCTAGATTTCCGGCGGTTAGGGAACCTCCGGATAATTCGAAGCAGATATTTTTATAGGAACCTCTGCATAATCCTGAACATATAGGGAACCCCGTGAACCTTCGATTGTCTCGCCGTTCGGTTGTCCTATCTGGATATCTACTATCAATTGGGGACTGCTATGTTGTGTTAGGGGGAGGACCAGCCAAAATGGTATCAAAATATCCCCTTTGAATTATGCAGATGCTCCATTTTGCTAGAAGCGATTAACTCCCTAGAATTATTGGCGTTAGCAAACTACAGGCACGAAAGAATCGTTTCCCGTAACTCCCAGCAACCAACGCAGTTAGGAAAAATAGCAAAAGTCCAACAGGTGGAGCTTCCAAGTATTGGGCGATTACTTCTCCTGGATTTCAATGTCTTTGAAGCGGACTTCCATGAGGCAGCCGGCATGCATTTGGAGGGCAAAATGGCCTTCCGGCCGACCTTTTTCATCCACCAGTTCCGCGGTTTTCACGCCGTTAAGAGTAACGACGATCTTCGGGCCCTGGGCTTCGATCTGCATGGTGTTCCAATCATCGGTTTTTAGCAATTTCTTTTCTAGTTCGACAGGCGGTTTGACCAGCCAGCCGCGGCCATAGCTTTCGTAGATTCCGCCGCAACCGCTGCCAGCAGGGCCTACCTGGATCTGCAAGCCATGAGCCTGATCTGGCTCTTTGAAAATGGTACGGATATAGAAGCCGCTGTCGCCGCTGGGACATCGGAACTTGAATCGCACGACAAAATTTTTGAATGTTTTATCACTAAACAAAAGGCCATATAGTTTCTCGTTGTTGGCCCGACCGACAAAAGCGCCGTCTTCTACGGTCCAGCGGCCCATGCCCACCGGATGCCAGCCGGCCAGCGTTTTACCATCCATCAGAGGCTTCCAGTCGGCTTGGAGGGCCGGTTTTTCTCCCTCAGCCGCTAACGTCCCACCAGCGCCCCCTGCTGCTACCAGACCAACAGCCAAAAACAGCCAACCTAGCCAAGAATCTTGTCGCAACATGGTTCACCTCCCACCAAAACAAGCCAGAGAAAACACAAACCCTTCCATTCAGTAAGTTCTATCGGCATCCAGCTAAAAACTTGCTTTTATCATGACCACTTTCCTGACAATGTCAAGCGGAAACCACCAATTTCCCAGTCTAACTCCTCACCACTCCCATGCTGCCAGAGAAAGCCGCCACAGGAACTGCGGGTAGCCATAAACACACAAAACCATAGGAACACGTCCGTCAAGCGGAGAATCGCAACTGTCCATCGGGCAATAGCAGGCCCCCCTTCCTGCTTCCACCCCAAGAAATCCAGACCGCCCCGTTTGCAGGAATTCCGCTAGATGGCATTTCCTAGAGAAAAAGGTTCCCTTACCAGCCCGAAGTGGTACGAATATAGTATCTATAGGAGAAGGTTTTCGTGAGTCCAGGTTTGCCGATTTCTTGAGGTAGCTCCTTAAGGTCTACTAAGCCTTTGAGAATATAGGCGTTAGGAAATTCAGTTCGCAAAGAATCCTCAAAGCCTAACCGCTCGAAATAATACAAAAGGAACCTCTGCATAATTCGAAGGAGATATTTTTATATCGTTTTGGCTCCTTCCAGGGCTGACCCAATATATTGTGTTTCTGGCAGCACTGCTCCTACATATAATAGGTGTTTAAATGGCAGTGTTTAAAAGCTATGGCTTCAAAAGTTCAAATGATTCACCTCATGTTCAAGATTTTGCAGCTCGACTTTTGGCACTTTTGGCTTCAGCCTGGAAGAGTAATGTTCGAACTGCTTGTGATTATCGGGGGTAGGAAATTCGGTGCACAAAAGCAGCATTTGTCCTAACTCCTGGAAACAAAAGCGGTTAGGAAAATTGGCAAAAGTGGAGTTTGCAGAGGTTCTTAAAAATGACAAAAGTGGAGTTTACTGGAAAATCTCACCCGTAATAGCCGTCGTAGGACCAAATGGATGATTCGGGTTTTATTTGGTACACCAGGTTGGCCGAGCGGTCTGCTGGAGGTGGGCAGTTGGGCAGTCGCGCAGGGCCTGGCCCAGGTGGTCATTCGCCAGATACACCCGGCGAAAGTGCTCCAGCTTTCGGCGGTTGAAACGGTCCAATTATGTGCTGGCCGGGTGCCAGATTGGCTCCAAGAGCGATTAGAAGAGGCCCCACTCCCCACTTCAGACCAAGCCCAATTGATGCCAGTGGCAGGCGGTTGGATCATCCAAAGGCCGAACCAACAGATAGATTTTTATATCCTCTGTCGGCCGGAAGGAGCCGAGCTGTTCGATGCCACCCGATTAGCTTGGCCAGACTGCCGGCAGGCAATTGGAGAATATGAGAGGGCGACCCATCAGGTAGGAAAATTCGTCTATAATTGGAATCTTCCTCTTACCGGACAAAGTCTCTCGGCGGAGTTGTGGGATGCATTAGGTGCGGTAGGCGGGGCGTTTTTGGATCGGCTGATTCGGTTTCGACCCCATGTGATCGGCTTCCGCCTAGAAGGTGCCGATGAGGAGCAGGTAGCTAGTTTTATTCGGGCTTGCCGACTCTTCTCCAAAGCGGAGATTGTGCTGGGAGGGCCAACCGCCACCAGCCATCCGATCGAAGTCCTCCAAGATCTTGGAGCGGACTATGTATTTGCCGGAGAAGCAGAAGAAACATTTGCTCAATTTCTTCGTCTTGCTCGAACATCGAATGTCAAGGAATCGGTAGTCGAAATTCCTGGCTTGGCGTATGAATATGGCGGCCGGTGCTTTCATAATACGTTGCCTGCCGATGGCTACGGGCGGACCGCTGCCGATCCCGATGCCCATCCTTCCGCCTCCCTGTCTGTTTCTCTCCGAGCCGATTTAAACCAGCAAATAGCCGGCCCCAGCGACCCGGCTGACAGGATGGCCGAAGCTTCTCCTGCGGCCAGCGGAGCCATCGGACCCCAGAATGCCTATAGACACGCTGCACAGGCTGTCGAATTGACTCCGGTTGGCCAACTGCCCCCCGCTTTTGCAGAAAGCGGGGAAAAGTTTCAGAGTGCCGATCCGGACTTTCCTACCGGTTGGAGCCAAAGCTGGCAACGAAGGCATTGGGTACGGCCGATAGCTAGCTCGGCTGTTTTGGAAGCCAACCGGTTGGATTGGTCGCTGCTGGAAGGATTCGACCGACCGATGGAGAGTTTATTTTTTATTGGTAGCCGGGGATGTCCGGGCGGATGTACCTTCTGCGCCAAGTTGCACGGTTCTCAGGTGCGGTGGAAGAGTGCGGCTCGGCTTCTGGAGGAGATCGAGCGTGCTGATGAGTTGGTGCAGGCGGGCCGCCTTCCTGTTCAGCGGTGGCCTCTTTTCGCCTATACCAAACAGCCTGAATGGCAAAAGCTTCGGGTCGCATGGGCTGCTGTATATGATGAAGATTTTTTCTTGCTACGGGATCGGGCCATCCAGTTTTTTCGACTTTGGGAATCAAGCCCCTTGAAATACCGATATCGGCTTAGCTTCCAAACCAACCCCCGGAGCTTGTTGAATCGGCGTGGTCAAGTGGATCAGGAACTTTTTGAGTGGATCGACCGACTTAAACCGATGATCCAACTGGGTGGGGAGTCGTTTCATCCGGAACAGCTGCACCGCTGGCAGAAACGTCACACTGTAGCCCAACTCCAGCAAGTGGCCGACGCCCTGGAAGCCACCCGCCAGGATTATACCGTCTTTATTCTCCTGAGCGATTTTCAGAGTACGCCGGAGGAAGTGGTGGATGCGGTTTGGCTACTAGTGCAAGCGGCGCTACGTCGGCCGGGGATGCGCATTGCTAGCAGTCCGTTTACCATTCCCCTTTACGACAGCCAAACCCGACGAGATTTGGAGTATCGAGGATTGCTGGCGCCGGGACGGGTACGAAGTTATCGGGATTATCTTCGTCCGCAGCCGGGCTGGATGAATCCGTGGGCGGCCCAGTTGGCCGACCGAGCCGATGCCCAATTGCATTTTGCTCTCCAGCCCAGCCACCGAGATGCTGCCCTTCTGCGAGCAATGGAAGTCCTGGTGGAAACGATCCGCAGTTGGGCTAAAGGGGAACGAATATATAAATATCCAAGATCGACCGAAACTCTAATGGCGAAGGGAACCCCAGAGGCTTTTTTCGCCCCGACAGACACCCCCCAGCCGCCGTCTTCCCCTTCCCATCCTGCTCTAGCCAACCGACCGTGCTTTCTGTCAGAAGAACGTCTTAGCCAATCCCTGGACTGGGCATCTTCGCCTTTTGGCCCTATGTTACCCAAGGACCGATGCCGCCTTCTGCTCCATCAGGCCGAATGGGCCTTGGAGCAGGTGCGAGAACTGGTCTTTCAATTGCCCCTCCGGGAACCGCCGCCCGGAAATCCAGCACCAGCAGTTTCATAGCACTGCTTGGCGAAGTAGAAACCACAGTAACTCACAATGCAGGATGACTATTATAGCAGAGCACCGACCGCAAAAAAGTACAAACTACTTTATCCTGTTTCTGCCGAAGAGAGTACCATGATTGTTTTCCTGCGCCGTGAGGCTCTGCTTTTGCCATTTTTCAGGGGGGCAACCTCCTTTAGATGTCTTAACTCTTTGAAAATATTGGAGTTGGGACATTTCCTGAACAGAGAATCCTCAAATCCTACTCCCCAGTTGAAAAACTCGATTTTTGCCATTTTCCAGGGTGCCGCCTCTTTTGGGATATCCTAACCCTTTGAACATCTTTAAGTTAGGGACTTTGTGAATAAAGATTTCTCAAATTCTAACTTCCTGAAATAAAAGAACTTAGGAACCTCTGCATAATTCAAGAAGGATATTTTTATACTATTTTGGCTTGTGGTCCTTTTAGCCCAACATATAGAGTTGCTAGCATTGCTAGCAGCCAATAGATAGTAGATCTTCGACTAGGAGAACGGAAGGCCTAAGAATCAAAAGGTCATGAAGTGCACTATGTGTTCAGGATTTTGCAAAGGTTCCCTTAAAAAATGGCAAAGCTCGAGTTGAAAAAGAAGTTGGCTCTATTGAACAGGTTTTCGGTTGGACTCATAAACCCCTCAAAAGTGGAGCAAATGCAATCAGAATGGCAAAACATCCCCTGGGAGGAGAACCTTTCAACAAAGTCAACGAACTTTTAAAAAATGACAAAAGCCCAAGTATGAGGAACAACCACTATGGGTAAAAATATAGAGTTAAAATCTCGACTTGGTGACCTGGCCGAAGCCCGAAAGATCCTCGCGACTTTGGAGGCTCGATACGTCGGCTGCCAGGAGCAGATAGATACCTATTTTCGAGTGGGCCAAGGCCGATTGAAACTCCGTCAGATCAACGGCCTGCAGGCGGAACTTATCTGGTATGATCGGCCGGATCAGCCCCAGGCTCGCTGCAGCCTGTATTACCGAGCGCCGGTAGCCAATCCGGAAACTGTAAAAACGGTGCTAGCGGCTGCTCTGGGCATCCGGGGGGTTGTGCAAAAGCGGCGGGAGATTTTTCTCTGGCAGAATGTACGGATTCATCTGGATGAATTGCCCGGTATGGGTACATTCCTAGAGTTTGAGGCGATGCTAGGACCCGATCAAGGGGAAGCCGAGGCCCAGACCCAGCTGGCCCATCTGGTCCAGATATTCCACATCCAGTCGGAGGACCTATTGGCCGGCTCCTACGCCGATCTTAAAGAGGAAAAGTTGCCCTCTAGATAAATGATCGCAATCGATGAATTCCCATGGCGGTTCTGAAGCGGTTTTGTCTGCTCCTTCGGTTAGAAATATTTCTGGGAATCAACGCATAGATTTTTGGCGAGGTATGTATATATTCGGCATGGCCGTCTCACATATGCTCTCCCACCCCAGAGTTTTTCTCGTTGGTTTTGTTACCAGTGATCCAGGGGCTCAACTTTGTAGCCGAGAGGTTCGTGGAGACTTCAGGGCTTTGGGTGAGGATGGGTCTAAGCCGCCTCCCGCCCGCTAGCCTTCGGATAGCACACTATCTGGGCTGACGGTAAGCATTCTGTTGCTTCATTATCTAGTGGAGGGATACTGTTATTGGCAGGCGCCGAGGCAGGACTAATCCGGATTCCTTATGTGCTGGAAGATTTTCTGCCCACGCGAAGTTTTTGAGAACATTTATGCTCCATTGTGATCCTGGCCGAGCAATTCTACCTGGCCGATATCCTCCGATCTTCTTCTTTTTGTTCCGTAGTACGCCGATATTTCTTGGGATCTTTTGGAAGAGTGGGCCAAGGGGACTGCTAGGAAGAACTGTGTGTATCTATATATAGGCAGATATATTTGTACAAGTTTGGTTTCTGCCGGATTGGCATGAGCGTTTGGAATTAACCCGAGCCGTGACTTTCGACGGGAATACATGCCTATTAATTTATGGAACGGGGATAGTGCTCAGCCTATGGTATATGGGGCAGATCGTGTCGCTGCCCACTGTCCGAAAAGCTGTTGGCTGGGCTGTTTTGGCCTGGCTGCTCGTCGCTCGGCTTTATTGGAGTCGTAAAACTCCGGTTCGATTCCAGCATCCGGTCCAGAAGCTGCTTTTGGACGGCATCCGTTGGGGTTTGTGCGGTTAGGTATGTGGGGTTGAAGTTGACGGTGATGGGGTTGGCCACGTTCGGTTGGCAGGAGGCTTTGAGCAGCTGGGGGTTCAGCCAGTTCCTAGTACTGCTTGGCGACACAGCCTACTTGTGTTCCTCAGTCCCGTATTCCTCGACCATCTTTTCAAACACGCTCTTGACTACTGGCAGATAGGGGTTCCCCAAAATCTGCCCTTCCCAATAGCGGAGTTGATCTTTATGTACACTATTGCCTGGCTCGTCT
>JANXAQ010000131.1 GCA_025062105.1 Thermoguttaceae bacterium | reverse complement strand
GTCTAGGGCTAGCAGAGCGGACGGGTGTCCCCTCCTCCGAGCCATTTAAGGCGTCAGAAGGCTATCGTTTTGGCGGGGGGGTTGGGTTGGGGGGCGGGGAAGCCGGTGGAGGTTGCACAGGAATCGGTCGGCCAGGACCACTGGCGGGTGGAGAAGGAACCGGGGCTGCAGGTGGACTGATCGGCCCAGGAGTCCCTGAGGGTCCGGGCGGCGGAGCGGGGTTGGCCGTCCAGGCCGCTGGCGTATAGACCGGAGGCCCAGGGGGTGGGCTTATAGGGGGAGCTCCAGAAGGAATACCCGCCGGACTGGGAGTTGCAGGGGCAGTAGCAGGGGCCGGCCCTGGTGTTGGTCCGGGTGGGGGAGGTACCAGCGGTGCCGCCGCAGGTGGGGGAACAGGACCTGCTGCTGGGGGGATGGCTGGTGCAGGTTGGGGTCGAGCTGGTGCCGGCCCCGCTGGTTGGGGGACTGCTGAAGGAGGAGAGACTGGGGTGGGGGTGGGTGGGGGAGGGGCGGGGGAGGCTGCTGGAGCCGCAGCACCGGCCGGCCGGGGCGCTCTTTCGATCTTCGGTCGGGGGGTTACTGGTTCCCCATAAGAAGGCTCCGGCACCGTCTCTAAGAGTTTCTCGATAATCTGATCCACATCTACACCCTCGGCATCCGCATTGAAGTTGGTAAAGATCCGGTGCCGTAGCACAGGGAAGGCCATGTGCCGGATGTCCTCTGCAGTTACCGCATATCGGCCATGGAGAATGGCTCTGGCCTTTGCCCCTAGAATCAGATATTGTGCCGCCCGAGGTCCTGCCCCCCAAGCGACCCACTTTTTCACAAAATCGGGACTAGGAGGTTCTTTGGGCCGGGTGGCCCGAACTAAATCCACCGCATAGTCAATCATATGCTGGCTGGCCGGCACTTGCCGCACCAGTTGCTGAATCCACAAAATGTCTTTGCCAGTAAGGACCGGGTGGATGTCTCGGCGGATGGTCTGGGTGGTAGCGGCCACAATCTCTCGCTCTTCTGCCCGGGTTGGATAGGTAACATGGATCGACAGCATAAACCGGTCCAACTGGGCTTCCGGCAGGGGATAGGTACCTTCCTGTTCGATGGGGTTTTGGGTGGCCATGACGAAAAACGGCTGTTCCAGCGGATAGGTTACCCCCGCGGAGGTTACCTCATATTCTTGCATGGCTTGCAATAGGGCCGCCTGGGTTTTTGGCGGGGTTCGGTTGATTTCGTCGGCCAGCACAATATTGGCAAAGACCGGCCCCTTGACAAACCGGAACGAACGTTTGCCGGTTACCGGATCCTGGTCGATGATTTCGGTTCCGGTAATGTCACTAGGCATCAGGTCTGGTGTAAACTGAATACGGGAGAATTTCAGTTGCAAGGCCTGAGCCAGGGTGGAAACGGTAAGTGTTTTAGCCAGTCCTGGCACTCCGATGGTCAAACAATGTCCCCGGGCAAAGATACAAATGAGCATCTGCTCGATCATCTCTTCCTGGCCGATGATCACTTTATGGACCTCATTGAGCAGAAGCTCCCTGGCCTGCGCGATTCGTCGGACAGCTTCTTCCGGACTAAGTTGAGCAGCTGTGGGAGGGGTGGCAACCGTCGTCATAAGTAATTCCTTCTTCTAAGAGGCTGTCTGAAAAGGGATGAACCAGACTTCCTTATTCCACCGGCCGGGGAAGACTTTTGGGTGCCAAGGTGTCCCACTCCTGGGTTGTAGCCCATCTTAGTGGGGGAACAACTTGGCAGCCGAGTGAGCCAAAACACTCCTTTTCGGATCTCTTTTCAGACACCCTTTCACACTTCTGCCGGAATGATCTTTTCTGGAGGATCAACTCTCTTTTCTCTTTCCGGAGTAAAAAGGAAATCCGGTTCTGTGGAAAACCTCCGAAGCTCTATTATGCCTAAAACGGAGATTCTATATCTTGCCTTTCGAGGCCTGTTTGTCCAGGGATGCCAAACCATAATCGCCGCTCGTTTCGCAGGGGAGGTCAAATCCCTTGTTCTGGCAATTGTTGACATAAATGAGCCGGTTCTTTTAGAATACTTCACATTCCGCTATTTGGCAAGCCCTAAGGTTTTTGGGGGGAGCGGCTGCAATTTTGTGGGTCCGATTGGACAAAATCGATAATATAGGCAAAATAATTCAACCCCTGGAATTCCTGCGTTGCTCAGCCCTAGCCGTTTACCGGATGATATAGACACCTAAACACTTCAAAGGACCTGAACTTCTCCTAGAGAGTTCATAGGCCTTGGAAGCTGGAATACGCTCCACTTGTTTCCTAAAAAGTCCCGGAAGAAGCAGTTCGATTGGAGGGGGAACTACCGATCTTATCCCATTCCTCCTAAACGGCCACAAAAAATCAGCCGCACCCGGTTTTGGAGCCCCTGTCCACCCGGGCCTAGACAGAGCCAACAGGGGGGATGCTTTCCAGCATCAGGATGTATTTCTCGATGTCTTTGGAACCTTTGGCATTCTCTATGGTAAACTAATATTTACCCTCCTTGGCGATAGATGTTCATAGTTCCAGGGGGAGTTTTACGGGACGGCCGTTTTGGGCGATGGAGCGGTCAATGGCGATGCAGACCTCATGGGTTTTATAGGCGTCGGCCACGTTGCAGTGGGATTCTTTACCTTGCAGGATACATTCGACCAGGTGGTTCATCTGGGCGTCGAACGGATGATGTTCTACCGCGCCGGAATCGGGCAGAATGGTCTGCATGGTGGTCCAGCCAGTTTGGCCTGGGAAAAGTCGCTTGGACCAAATCCGGTTGTCCCGCAGCGTACCTTCGGTGCCCACTAGGTCGATATTGAAACTGTAGGGCATTTCCGCGTCGAACAGTGCCGACGTCTTGCCGATCGTACCATCCTCAAACCGGAGGATGGCCACCACATTGGCCGGGTACTCGAACTTGCCTTTTTTGTTGTTGGCGAAGGCGGCCACTTCGACGATCTCTTTGCCGGTCAGATACCGAATAGCATCCACGGCATGGCAGCCGCCGGTCAGCATAGTGCTAGCGCCGCTAGCAAGCGTTCTGCCCCATTCCCAGCCGGTCCACCACTCAGCCAACCCATGCCAATAATCGATCTCCACATAAAACAATTCCCCGATAGCGCCCATGGCCAGCAAGTTCCGCAGATTCAAGATCAGCGGATTCCACCGGAGTACAAAACTGACTACGCTTCGCACACCGGCTCGAGCCACCGCATCCCGCAGAGCAACATTTTCCTCCATGGAAATACACATGGGCTTTTCGATCATGATATGTTTACCTGCCTTGGCCGCAGCAATGCCCTGCTCGGCGTGCACGTGGTTGGGGCCGCTGATGTTGACAATATCCACCCTAGGATCGGCCAACACCTGCTCGAAACTGTCGGCCACTTCACAGTCCAGATGCAGTTTTTCCACCAATCGCTGGGCACTTTCGCGGCGTCGGCTGGAAACGGAAACAATCCGACAGTGCGGATTCTTGCGCCAACTAGCCGCATGCGCATACGCCACCTGACCTGCCCCATGAATCGCCACTCCTAATTTGCCCTCGATCATGCCACAGACTCCTTGACCGAAAAGAAACATTTTCGTACCAGTTCAGCCCAGCGGACAAACCTGCCCTGGCCTCCGGGTCAAAAGACTGACACTGCCGAAGGCAATGCTCGCTGCGGGGGCCTTTCCGACCGAAGGCAGAAGGCGGAGAGCAGAACACGTTGGAACTGTACAAATGTACTGCAAGCTGCGCACCTGCCTTCTGCCCGCAGTCCTCCGTCTTCGGTAGGTGTTTCCCCTCGGCCGGCTAGCCTGACGGCTACCCATCCTCTCCCACGGTGGCCAGAGGCGGGGAGCAAAGCAGCAGACACAAGGGAACCTAGATCCCTCCTTGGGCAGGGATAACAGGGGGCAGACGAACAGGGGCCAGGATTCCCGCTTGCGCGGCAATGACAATGGTAGGCCCCCCTCAGCCTAACCCTCTCCTGCGGTGGGAAGAGGGCAGAAGGCCCCCTCACCCGGCCCGTCTAATGCCGGGCCACCCTCTCCCGCCCAAGGGGAGAGGATGGTTCCCCCTCACCCCCGCCTCTCTCCCGCGGTGGTCAGAGGGTGAGTACTTCCCACAGCCGGCTTTGCCTTCGGCTTAGCCGGCATCTCCCACTCCTGGACAGAGGCAGTTTCGCCATTGGGCTGTAGTGCTACCGATTTTCATCCGCCCGTGGGGCTATTTACCAGGCTTTGGTTACGCCGGGCGTTGCGCACGGGTAGCTGCCATCGGGAAGCGGTTTGGCCGGCGGCTCGGCCTCCCAGGTGTAGGCCGGGGGCGAAAGGTCCAACTGGGACTGTACGGCATCGTCCCACCGGACTAC
>JANXAQ010000101.1 GCA_025062105.1 Thermoguttaceae bacterium | reverse complement strand
GCTAGAGTTTTAGATCGGATCGCCGAGGCGGCCCGCCGCAGTGGTCGCAGTCCGGAGCAGATCCGACTGGTAGCCGTTACGAAATATGTGGGTCCGGAGGAGATTCGGCTTTTAGTTCAGGCCGGCTGTGGCCTTTTGGGTGAGAGTCGGCCGCAGGCCCTTTGGGCCAAAGCCGCCGCACTGTCCGACCTCCCTGTCCAATGGCATCTGGTAGGGCATTTGCAGCGAAATAAAGTGGCCCGCACTTTGCCGCTAGTGCAGATGATCCAATCGGTCGATAGTCTTCGGCTCCTGGAGGCGTTAAATCAACAGGCCGCCAAACTGGCCCGGCCGATTCCGGTGCTTTTGGAGGTGAACATTTCTTCGGAACCTACCAAAACCGGCCTCCCCCCTCAGGAACTGGAACCCATTTTGGCACAGATGCCCCAATTTCCTTATGTACAGGTTCACGGTCTGATGACCTTAGCCGGTCTGGAAGGCGGTCTGGAACGTGCTCGGCGGGATTTTGCCGCTCTGCGCCAGCTCCGGGATCGGCTTTTACCCCGTTGCCCCGAAGGCGTCCAGCTGCAGGAACTTTCCATGGGCATGAGCGGTGATTTCGAAGTTGCCATCGAAGAAGGAGCAACCATGGTCCGCATCGGTACCGCCCTGTTTGAAGGAATCCTACCCAGCTAAAACTCCACTAATAGCACAATCCGAAAGTTAGGCAAAAAGGCCGCATTTTTGTATCGGGGGAGGTTCGCGGTACTTTCTGAATAACTACTCGGTAGCTAGAGCTATTCAGCCAGCCCAACCAGCTTGCTCATTCCTGCAGACCATTTTCAACTTCTAGAGCTTGGCGTAAGAGCTTTTCCAAAATGGCTCCTCTAACCTATCGGCCTTTCAACACCGGAGGCTCCGAGGCAGGCATCTGCAAGTGCCTGGCTGGGAGGCGCAGAAGCTAAGCTGCTCCCAGAGCAAGTTAATCCCCCATAAAAAGCAACTTTTCAGAAAGTAGAAACAAATAGCAGAAGTCAAGTAATAGGAAACTCTCCAGAATTCTGAACATATAGTGAACATTGTGGATTTCTGATTCGATAGCCTTTAGCTGCACCTATCTAAACACCTACTCTTGTAGATTGCTAACAGTACGAATAACCTAATATGTTGGCTCAGAGGCGGAAGGACCAAAATGTTTTGGAACCTCTGCATAATTCAAGGCGATATTTTGATACCATTTCGGATGCCTTTCCGCTAACACAACATATAGAGCTGCAGCATTGCTAGCATCCAATAGATAGTAGGTGTTCGGATAGAAGAACCGAACGGCTATAAATCAAAAGTCATGAAGTTCACTACATGTTCAGTATTTTGCAGAGGTTTCTATAAAAACTCGACTTTTGCCATTTTCCCTAACTGGTTTTATTGCCGACAGTTACGACGAAACTCCTCTGTGTTCACCCAATTTCCTAGGGCAATATTTACAAGGACTTAGAACAGTCCTCTGCCATGCCGAAGCCAAAAATGGCAAAAGTCGAGCTATAAAAGATCTTCTTCGCATTATGCAGAAGTAGCAAACTTTAAGCGTGTATTGGTGAAACTCCTCTGGCCACCATTTCTTCTAGCGATGTGCCGGTCAGGTGGCTGCCCAAGCCGGCCAACAGCTCCGCCATTTGTCGAAGTGCCCGGGGCGGGATTTCCCGCCCGAACGGCAAAAAGACGACCCGGTCCAAAATGGCTTGGCTTAAGACCGGATGTAAGTGGGGGCGGTTCTCGGGAGTAGGCACTAGTCGGAGGCTGCTTCGGCTGGTGGCGTCGAAACCGGCTCGGGCCAGCGTGGCTATCACTGCCGGTGGGTTTTCGGCCAAAATAGGGAAGACCCAGAAGGAATGCATTTTGGCCCGATTGCCTGGCCGCTGAAGCTCGGAAGGTAAAAGTCCAACCAAATAACTCCCGCGGGCTATCCGCTCTTGAAGCCGGGCTTCCGGGTAATTCCACAGACGTCGGACGAGCATGGCCAACAAAGGGTCGGGTGGCTGGCAACGGATTCGCTGGAAGAAGCCTGGCCCGGGAAAACCGCGGGCTGCATTACTAATTATTTGATCATGATCCCACTCTGCCATCCGACAGGTGGCAATTACCAGATCGCAAATCGGCCGAGAACAAGCCGCCTTAAGTACCGCATATTTCAAAAGCCGTTTCAAATACGCCCGCCGATCTTGCCGAGGGTATTGGGCGTGCCGTTCCTGCATCCGTCGCAACAGTTCCGGGTCCCGAACCCGGAGGATCGCTCCGCCCAGGGCGGTGGCGGTTTTGATCGGACCAAAGCTAAACATAACCACATCACTTTCCGGATGGCCCTCATAGCCTCGGCCGATAAACCCTTGGGCACAGTCCTCCAGCACCAACAGATGATGACGACGGGCAAAATCAATAATCGGCTCCATCGGTACAAGGATCCCAAACAGATGGGCCACCACGATAGCCCGGCTGCGGGGTGAAACCGCTCGTTCAAGCATCTGCAGGCCAGGGGCCATCGTGCTCGGTTCCACATCCACCGGAACAGGCGTCAAACCATGATGAGCCACTATCCGAGGCATATCCGGAATCGTCAGAGCCGTCATCATCACTTCGCTTCCGGCCGGCAGCCCCACAACAGCCCAAAATAAGTCAAAACCGGTCCGAACAGAAAGACAGGGAAAAATCTGTTCCGGATGCGTCCAATAGTGCCGCAGTTCCCACTCCAACCGGCGGCGATCCAACAACCGGCCTGTCGATGCAATTCCATAAAGAATATCCGACCACCCAATGTCAAACCGCATCCGGACCCACATTGCGGCCTCTCCTTCCCATCCGAACCAAGCAACCCCACAGTATTCTTGCAGTAACTGGGCGGAAGAGCTACCAATAAAAGAGAATTTTACTCGATCCTTTTTAGACACAAAAGAGGAAACTGTTCCAGGGCACCTTAGGAGGGTTGTTCTTCTTGGAGGGCACGGAGTTTGTAGAGGAGGGTACGACGGCTGATGCCGAGCTTTTTGGCGGCCTGGGTGCGGTTGCCGCCGCATTCTTGGAGGGCGGCCAATATAGCGGCTCGTTCTAGTTGGGTGAGCCGACCGACCGTGGGCGACCTTGGCTCGCTTGCCTGGGCCAAGCGAGCTATCTGAGGAGGCAAATGCTCTGGCAAAATGACATCGCCCCGGCACATCAGACATGCTCGGTGGATGGCGTTTCGCAATTGGCGGACATTGCCCGGCCAGCAGTATGCTAATAAACACTCGGTGGCCTGGGGCGAAAAACGTACTGTAGCGCCGGTAACCTCCTGGGCAAACTGTCGGGCCAGCGGCAGGATGTCTTCCGGCCGTTCGGCCAATGGCGGTACAGCCAATTCGATCACATTTAGCCTATAGTACAAATCCTCACGAAACCGGCCTGCCTGGACCTCCTCGGTTAAATTCCGGTTGGTGGCCGCCACAAGCCGAATATCCACCTGCACCGGCCGGTCGCTGCCGACCGGCGTAATCTGCCCGGTTTCCAAGGCTCGAAGTAGTTTTGGTTGCAGATGCAGAGGCAATTCGCCGATTTCGTCCAAGAACAGAGTGCCGCCGTGCGCAGAGCGAAAAAGTCCTGGTCGCTCTCGATCCGCCCCGGTAAAAGCACCCTTGGTGTGGCCGAAAAGTTCGCTCTCCAGCAAAGTTTCCGGTAGTCCGGCGCAATTGGCAGCAATCATCGGACCGGCCGACCGGAGGCTTGCCCGATGAATCAACTGAGCAATCAGTTCTTTGCCACTGCCGGTGGGCCCTGTAATGAGCACTGGTACATCTGTCGGAGCAACCACCGCCAAGCTCTGGAGCAAGCGCCGCATGGCCAAACTCTCGCATACTAAGCCGGGGACCAGTCTTTTCAGTTGGTCGAGGGGCGCCTCAGCTGGCGGATGCAATTGGCCGAGCCTGTCTGGTTGAGCCAACTCCTCAGGAGGTGTCCGATCGGCCAAGGCGTCGGCCACCACCGCAGCCAGTTCGTCTAAATCCAATGGCTTGGCCAGATAATCGGTGGCCCCTTGTTTGATAGCCGAAACAGCCTGCCGCACGTCAGCATAGGCGGTGATGACCACCACCGGTGTTTGAGGCCGCTGCTGCCGAAGGAACCCAAGCAGTTCTAAGCCGCTTTGATCCGGAAGTCGCACATCCAACAGAATCAGATCGACCGGCTCAGAACAGACAAGGGCAGTGGCCTGGCTGGCCGAGCCAGCTTCCACCACCCGGTAACCTAAGCACTGGAGCAGCTCAGCCAACAGGCGTCGCTGGGCCGGGTCGTCCTCTACCAAAAGAATGCGTGCCTGAGCGCCCATGGGATTGACCGTGTGTTAGATGTACGAAATAACATTCCAACAAGAGGCAGCGACCATCAACTGGGTTTATCCGCAGCCGCGCAGGCCAGCCATCCAAAACACAGAGCCGCCTTCGGGCCGTCGCTGATACCCCACCTGCCAGCCGTGGGCTGTGGCAATCCGTCGCACCATGGCTAACCCTAAACCGGTCCCCTCCTGACGAGTGGTAAAATAGGGAGTAAAAAGTTTCGGCTGGTCTTCCTCGGGGACTCCAGGGCCTTGGTCGGCCACGCTGAGCCGATATCGCCCATCATGATCTTGGGTCAGCCGAATTTCAATCTCTCCGCCTTCCGGTGAAGCCTGGATAGCATTTTGGAGCAGATTAAATAAGGCTTGCCGAAGCATGTCTCGATCTGCTTCTATGAACTGTTGGCCATGAGGCAGATGGTATCGGAACCGAAGGTCTTTGCCCTCCCAATCGGGTTGCAAGAGGATTTCTAACTCCCGGAGTAATTCTGCCAGGTGCACGGGTTCTGGTTCCGGGTCCCTGGGCCGGGCAAAGGCCAAAAATTGATTCAGGCAGGCAGTCAGCCGATCACATTCCTCCATGAGAGCTTGTGCCCGTTGGCGTGCTTCCTCCGACTGCAGATCGGCTTGGGCCAGACGCTGCGCCCAACCTCGGAGCAACCCCAGCGGATGGCGGGTCTGATGGGCTAGGCCAGCAGCAGCCTGACTCAGCTCACGCAAATGCCGAGCTTCCATTTCCAGCAGTTGTGCCCGACTGCGGGCCTGCAGCAGACGCAAAACCGACCAACCGGCCAAGAGGCCACAAAAAATCAGCCCCATTCCGGCACCCGCCAACCAAAATCGAAGCCGACCCGCTCGACGCACATAAGCGTCGGTACCAGAACGGTCCAAGACCAACACGGCCAGGAACTGGCCCCCCGCAGCCAAAAGGCTTTCGGAAGCAGTGGGAACGTCTTGCCACACCCCTCGGCCCCAGCCGTATTTTGGTCCCACTCCGCCAACAGAGCCAGGCCCATGTGGAATTTTTTCTCCGGTTGCCCACCGGGGACCGGTGGACTTCGGCACGAATCGGCCAGCCTCAGCGCTGACATTCCCCCCAGGCCCCCCGGACTTCGTAGGAGTTTGAACTTCTTGGCCTGGGGTAGTCCGCCATGGGCCGCCCCCAGGACCTCGAAAACCAGAGTCTCCTGAAAGAGTAAATTGGTTTATGTAAACTAACGCCTCCGGCCGCCACATAAACCCCGTTTCCCTAGGCAACGAGGGAAGAAGCTGTTTTTGCCCAGCAGTCAGGATCGGTGTACCGTTAGAGGTGCAGACCGCCACAGCCAGAACATCTTCCGTCTGGGTCAATTCCTCCAAGGCAGCCTGGATTTGGAGTTCGATGAATCGGCCCAGTCGGCGATGGGATCGGATGCCGCCGACAACAGCATGATAAAGGGCCTCTGCTTGCCGCTGCAGGGCAGTGCGAGCCAATTGGGCTTCATGCTGGTATTCATGGTATTGCCAGAACCCCACACCCCCGGCAATGGCCATCAGAGCGGCAGCCCCCAACAGTTTGGCCCACCTAGCACCCATCCCAAACCCCTGTCTCGCCCCAAGGATTACCCACCCCTACCATTCCATCTTACCACGAAAATTACTTACCCACAGAGAGGAACTCGGAGTAGTAACCCTTCAGCCGAATGAAGCAGGCTTACGTTTTCTCCCGATTCCCCCTGCTCCAAGAGGGTGAAAGGGCAGCAGAAGGAACCAAATAAGCAAGTCTTTTTGGCTCCCTAGCTGAGTAAACCTCGCTTGCCCTCTCTCCCCCTGCAGGGGAGAAGCAAATGGCTGGAACCTCTACATAATTCGAAAGGGATCTTTTTATACCATTTTGTCTGGTCTTCTCTCTAACACAACATATAGGGCTGCTAGCATTGTTAGCACCCAATAGGTAGTAGATTTCCAGATGGAAGAATCAACCGGCTAGAGAATCAAAGGTTCACAATATTCACTACATGTTCAGGATTTTGCAGAGGTTCCTTGGTTTACTCGGCGAAAGGATTGCTCGGAGAGGAAATGAAACCTCTGGCTCATTCGCCACCAATAGGCTCATCTCCCAGCATTTCAGCTGAATAAAATGGGCTTTAGAACCGCTGCAAAATCCTGCAGATATAGCGAATTTCATGAGCTTCCGGTTCTCTAGCGATTTGGCTCTAGCCGAACACCTCCCTATTCGTTGGCTGTCAGCACTTCCTGCAACCTTGTATCTTGGGTTAGGGCGATCAAGCTAAGCTCGACTTTTGCCATTTTCCAGGGAACAGCTCCCTTTGAATCTCCTAACCTTTTGAAAAATATTAGCGTTAAGAAATTCGGTGAACAAAGAATCCTTAAAACTTAAGTCTTTGAAATAAAAGAAGTTACAAAAAATGGCAAAAGTCAAGCTAAGAGGCTATCCTAAAATTGAGAGTTGGGCGGTTTCCAATGGGTTTTGGACGACCGGCTCCTCCCCTTCAGAGTCCTTAAAAACAGGGATTTTGGGCATTCTAAGGAATTGAGAAAGGAAACCTCCTTTCGGCATAGAAAATCCTTTTTAGAATAGCCTCTAAAATGGAAAAATATCCCCATCGCATTATGCAGAGGGTACTCTATTTTTTCCTCCTGGGCACCAGCTCGATTTTTGCTATTTGTTCTGAGCCCGGAAGAAAAATGCTCTTAACTCGGCTTTTGCCATTTTGGGCCTCCTGCCGAAATGGCAAACCTTTCAACCTTGGAATGAGTGGATTTAGAAACTGGCCGGAAACTTGGAGGTTGAGGTTTCCCGATGGAGGATTTGGGCTGCTCGGCTTCTGCTTCTACGGCCACTATAAAAGGAGGTTTCGGATTCTGGGGATGTTAAAAAGTAAACCGCCTTTGCTGTACAAATGCATTTTCAGGACAACTTTTTAAGGAATCGCGTGAACAGAAAATCCTGCGCCGGAACGCCTGGGGGTAAACCAAGGGAGGCAAATGGCAAACATCGACGTTAGCTCGACTTTTGCCATTTTTGACCATGGAGGGAATGGGCCACATTCTAACTCTTTGTCGGCATTAGGGTTAGGAAATTGCATGTACAAATGAAAGGTGCTCCATAACTTTCGATGCCAAAAGAACTTAGGGAAAATGGCAAAAGTCGAGGTTAGAAGCTCTGAGGAAATTATATGTATAAAAGAGGTTTCGCCGTAACTGCCAGAAACGAAAGCAGTTAGAGAAATTTGCGAATGCCAAAACCGGGAAAGGAAAACGCACACTAGTCCCTGCGCCTGAAGCGGATCTACGACCGGGGATACCCCCTTTTGTAGCTCGACTTTTGCCATTTTTCTTAACTGCTTTTGTCTCCAGGAGTTACGACGACCTGCCCTTTTATTCACACAATTTCCTAAGTCCAATAGTTTCAAGGAGTTAGAACTTTCCTATTTCGGCACACAGCCCAAATTGGCAAAAGTCGAGTTTGTAGAGTGCAGCTGAAATTTCGTGGATTAACCAGGCGACATAGGCAATATAGAGAAAATAGGCTTCGGCCACCTGCAAACCAGCTTTACACAGCCGCTCCTACCCATCGAACAAACCCTTTTACTTCCTTTTTTCTCCTCCCTGATATATACAGATGCAAACTCCTTCGTCTGACTCCTGGCCTCTACAGTACGGAGGCTCTTGGACTGTGGAGGCTACCAGGGGAAGGAGTGGTTCGATGGGGCAGAGGGTAACTTATCGTTGCCAAATTCTCTAAACAGACCACAAACAATCAGCCGTAGCCGCTTTGTCCGGAGCACAGCCACTTTGCAGTCGGATTTTGCGGATCGGTACGGGCAACCGGTCTCTGTTTACCCAACCGAACTAGCTTGTAGTTGGGCCAGGTCCACCAGCCAGGCCTCGGTAAGGAGAGCCAAGTTGGCGTTTCGGTCGATTTCGACAGCTGCCTCCAAACAGCGGTCTAGACAATCGGCTGCTATATCCAAACTGGCAGACCAATTTTGGATAGCTTGCAGTTCGGGAGGCTCGAAGAGCATCGGACGCTCCGATCCTTCAGAAAGCCCAGATGTGGAGATTCCGATGCCAGCGGGCCCAGCAGCAGAGCCTTTTGACTGCCCGGTATGATAATAGAGGACCTGACGATAATACTGGGCGGCCATGTCAACAAGGACGTGTAATCGCTGGCGACGAACGGCCGCTTCGGTGCCGGCTGATTCCACCTGGGAAGAGACTTGCTCCGCTAAACCGAGCGGATCTATACGAGGCTGGCTTAACGCGGTCCAAAGGGTTTTTCGGAAGCTCCAGAGCTGCGGATCGGCCAACTGTCGGGCACGCTCTAAGCTTCCTTCCGAGACCAGGGCCACTCGTCGGGCCTGGGTAGGATCCGAAACCACTCCCTCCCGAAGCAAAATCTCCTCTACTATCTGGGCAGACAACGGTTGGAAACGAACCAATTGGCAGCGGGAACGGATCGTAGGCAATTGCCGGGCCGGACTAGTGCCTATCAGGATGATTAGCGTCTGAGGTGGCGGCTCTTCTAGGGTTTTCAGCAGACAATTGGCACTTTCCGCATGGAGGTAATCGGCATCGTCGATGATGGCAATCTTTCGGCCGCCTAGAAACGGCTTCAAACCAAGCTCATAGATCAGCCCTTCGCGCATTCGGTGTTCTCGTTGTCCTATAAAAACTTCCAGGGGAATAAAGGATTTATCGGGCGGTTTGCGCACCAGATGCAGATCTGGATGGGTCCCGGCTAGGACCAATTGGCAGGCGGTGCAGCAGTTGCATGGGTCCAAGGCGGCCTCCGGTCGGCTCTGACACAACAGCGCGTGGGCCAATTTGTAGGCAAAAGTCGCTTTGCCCACTCCCGCCGGACCAACAAACAGCAAACTGCCGTTCAGTCGGCCCTTGGCCGCTGCCTGGCGAAATCGCTCGGCTATCCGGTCGTGTCCTAAGATCCCTTGCCACATACAAAAACCCGAACCTATTCAGCCGAATGGAGTCCCTATGATTTCGGAGAAACTGAGAAATTGGGAATCGTTTCCAAAATTTTTATGTTGCCTAGATTGCCAGCTTCCTTTTCCTAAATTACCCTTTTTCTCCCTATATTGGGTTCCGAGGCTGGTACCCCTCAGTTGAACGGTTACCAAAACCTACACTTCCCCCTTCTAAATCAGCTCGGAGTTCGACGTTTATCATTAGAACCTCTGTATGATACTGAACATATAGTGAACTTTATGAGTTTTTGAATGGGTAGGTTTTAGCTGCACCTATCCGAATACCTAATAGGCTGTTAGCAGTGCTAGCAACCCAATATATTGGATCCAAGGTGGGACACCAAAATAGTATAAACGGTATAAACACCTCTCCCTCGAATTATGCAGAGTTTTCCCATTTTCTCTAACCAAAAGCTTCTAACAAAGCAGGGAGTGGTCCACCCCCCATTCAAAGAAGTACTATATGTAGGTTGCCCAGCAGTGCGAGCAGCCCCATAGGGGTGGAATAGCAGTGAAGGGCACCAAAATAGTGTAAAACTATCTTCCTTGAATTATGCGGAGGTTCCCAAAATGAGTTTTCCTTCCATCCTTTCCTTCCAATCAGACAACTTGCACCCTCAGATCCTTGGAGATTTTCATGTGGTGAGAGGCTCTTGGGTTACCTCCACAAGTTGGGGCGAACGATCTTTTGGGTCATTCAATTTCCGAACTCCAATAAGTTTAAGGAGTTATACCTTTCGGCAGGAGGCCGAAAATGGCAAAAAATTAAGTTCAGCCCAGGAATTTTTCCCGAAGAAATGGGGCACCATTAGTAACCCTAAACATTGGCAAAAGTTGAGCTGAAATTGGCAGTGCATCAAACCAACGGGCAGAAAAAGTCGCGGGCTCTTGCCTTCCTACCGACAGTAGGTCGGTGGGTTACTATTTGTTACGTTCATGCCCCGCAATAGGGGTGCTGGGTTGACCCACCAAGCCCCGTTGGCGAAGGAGTTGTTGGATCTTTAGATGCACTTCGGGGATCGAGCCGGTGGCCTCGATCACTACGATCTGGTTTGGTTTCAGGCGGGCCTCTTGCAAAAAACCTTGGCGGACCTGCTCGTGGAACTGGCGACTGCGGGCTTCGATCCGATCTGGTTTACCGGTCAGTCGGCTCAGGGCCACCTCCACCGGCACATCCAAGACGATGGTCAACTCGGGCATCAGGCCACCGGTAGCCAATTGGCCAATCTGCCAAAGGCTGTCCACGTCTAAACCACCGCCGTAGCCCTGATAGACCACATTGGCCAGCAGATACCGGTCGCTAATGACCGTCTGACCGGCGGCCAAAGCCGGGCGGATCAGCTCCTCGACCATCTGAGCCCGCGCAGCCATGTAAAGCAGCATCTCCGCCTTCAGCACCAACTGCAGGTCCTGCCGATCCAATAGCAGCGAGCGAATCGCTTCGCCCAGCCGAGTCGAACCAGGGTCTCGGCATACCACCACTGAGTAGCCCAACTGGCCGAGCCAATCGGCCAATAAGGCCACCTGGGTACTTTTGCCAACCCCGTCGCCACCATCCAGGGCAATAAACATCGTTTGCATTCCCACAATGGCGCTGGACCGTGGAAGTTCTCAGCTCGACTTTTGCCTTTTGCCTAACTTAAACCCCCTAACAAAATCAACCTCCACAAAGATCAGGGGGCCGTCTTGCCGCTCATAAAAGGGAAAGGGAACCCATTTTGGTAGAACCTCTTATGTTTCCAGGAGTTACGACAAAACCTCCTTTTGCTCCCCAATTTCCTAACGCCAATAGTACAAGGTGTTAGTAGATTGGTCTTCCAGACTGATGCTTCATGGCACAAGTCAAGCGCAGAAGCTGTCCGGAAAATCATTTTCTATTATTCTCCTACCCCCTAAAATCCTCAAAATCCGTATTTTTTAAAGAGTGGCCATTCAGAGGGGGCGGTCCCCTACAACCCATGGAAAACAGCCTAAATCCCAAATTTAGGACAGTCTCTGGCTCTGTTGAAACCCTTTCCGGTTGGAGGCCTAAACCCACCAAAACGGAAACAAAACCGATCCGTATGGGCAAAACCTCCCCAGAGTGCGGACAACCTTTCACCAGAGCCACAACCTCTCGGCTCGACTTTTGCCATTTTTCCTAACTGCTTTTGCTTCCAGGAGTTACGGCGAAAGCTCCTTTTGTCCACCCAATTTCCTAAGTCCAATAGTTACAAGAAGTTAGAACTTTTCTCCTCCAGGAAGAAGCTAAAAATGGCAAAAGTCGAGCTCAGAGGCTATCTGAAAAGAGAATTTGGCTCCGTCGGCCGCCAAGTTGTTTCCACCACTAGGAGCTACAGCCCAGGATTTGGGCACCTTGGCTACCCAGAGCCTTCACCGGCCGTTGGAAAAGGAAGCTTGGCTATCTCCTTTTCAGACAACCTCTCAGACTGACGGCAGTTTTTTTATTGTAGCAGGCTTTTTGGATAGCCGAAGGAGGGCGCCACTCCTTGAATCGGCAGAGGGGCGTTCGGAAGGAAGATTTTTATTTACAGCGACCAGCCGGGCCGATACTCCCGCCGGATGTATTTGTCCGCTTCGGGACAATTGGGAGCTTTGAGTTGCACCGGATCCCACTGTAATTTTTTATCCACCCGAAAGGCCACTGTTCCCAGCAGGTTATGCTCAATCAGGGCGCCGGCATAATCGAAGTTGCAAAGCGTAGGCGAACCGGTCTTACAGCCTAAGAGCCATTCCTGATAATGACCAGGCGAAGGCGGAATCCAAGGCTTGGGTGGCTGGAAGTTTTTGAACTTTTCCTCTGGCAGAAGAATCCGTCGGCCATAGTCGGCCAATAACATCCCCTCATCGCCAATAAACAATACACCAATGCCCCATTGGTGCAGATCATGGCCGGGGGGATTGGGCGGCCGCTGGATACCGTCGTACCAAAACAGCTTCAGGGCTGGCATATCGCCTCGGGCCGGATGCTCCCACCGCACTTTCAACCAACTAGGATACGTCTCCGGTTTACGTGGATGCCCCTCGGCCTCCACTGTCAACGGATACCGCAGATTCAAAGCCCAGAAAGGCAGGTCGATCAGATGGCTTCCCATATCGCCCAAGCAGCCGTTGCCAAAGTCCCACCACTGCTCCCAGACTGTACATCCACCCATATAGATTCGGTGATACGGACGATATGGTGCCGGACCGAGCCAAAGGTCCCAATTCAGATATTCCGGCACCGGTTCTTCTTCCTTGGGCCGATCATGGGCTGGGCCAATCCGGCCACACCACACATGCACCTCCCGCACCGGGCCGATCGCCCCCGATTGCACCAGTTCCACCACCCGACGGAAATTGTCACCGGCATGAACCTGCGTGCCATGTTGTGTGGCCACCTTGGCCTTCTTGGACCACTCCCCCATCTGCCGAGCTTCATAGACGGAATGGGCTAACGGCTTTTCACAATACACATGCAACCCCCGCTTCATGGCATTGACCCCAATAAGGGCATGGGTATGGTCGGTGGTACTAATAACCACGGCATCCAAGTCCTTTTGCTGAAGCATTTCTCGCCAATCTTCGTAAGTTTTGGCCTGGGGATATTTTTCAGCGGCCTTTTTGAGGTGCCGACGATCCACATCACAAAGGGCGACAATATTTTCACTGGCTACGCCTTCCATGTTGGCCGCCCCCCGGCCTCCGACGCCGGCAATAGCAATGTTCAACTTGTTACTAGGAGCCTGAGCCCCGCGAACATGCCGCACAAAAAGCACTCCAGCTCCAAAACCCATGGATGTTTGTAAAAAGCGACGACGAGTAGCATAGATCCGCATGGCATGCCCTTTCTGTCAAAATGTTTAATAAAAGAGCCCTTTCCCCTAACCAGAAAGGAATCGGCCCAAATCTCTCGCCTTTATAGAAGCTAAAAGGAATACAGCAAAAAAAGTGCTCTGCGGGTGGGAAGTCCATTCGGAGTGGAAACTCTCTAGAATTTACTATAAAAACAAGCTCCCCGCTCCACAAGCATAGGGTCATAGAGAAAATGCCCCCTTCGGCGAAGCAGAGAGGATGTATTTGGAACCCTGAAAAATCCTGAACACGTAGAGAACTATAGGAACTTCCGATTCTATAGCCGTTGGGTTTCCCTATCCGCACACCTACTATAGAAGAGTGCTAGCTCTGCTAGTGCCCTATATATGAGTTTAGAGGCACTGTACTTAAGAGTGCTATAAAAATATCTCCAGCTCCTTATGCAAAAGTTCCATTGCAATCTCTGCATAACGGAAGGGAGATATGTTTATCCCAGTTCGGCTTATCTTCGCTTGAACCTAACAGAAAAGGTTACTAGCACTCCTAGCACCTAATAGATAAGGAACCTTTGCAAAATCCTGAACATATAGTGAACTTTGTGAACCTTCGATTCTTTAACTGTTCGGTTGCCCTTCCTAGACACCCACTATCTATCGGTCGCCGCAATGCTAACACAACTATATGCTGTGTTAGAAAGAAGAGAGGCAACATGGTATAAAAATATCCCCTTTAAATTATGCAGAGGCCCCATGGCTAGACAACAAGTAATCGGCCAACCAACCGAAGGCCAAAGAGGCTGTTCCTAAAAAGCATTTCTGTGGTGAAAAGGGGTTTCCTTCCTCAATTCTCCAGAATTCCCAAAATGCCTGTTTTTAAGGAGTCTGGAGGGTAGGAGCCGGTCGGCCAAAACCCATGGGAAACCGCCCAATTGGCAATTTCAGGACTGCCTCTTTGAGGCTGTGGTTCTGTTGAAAGGTGGTCCGCAGTCTGGGGAGGTTTTCCCCATGCTAGCCGGTTTTGCTACAGTTTTAGTGGGTTCAGGCCTCCGACCGGAGAAGATTTCAACAGACCCAGAGGCTGACGGAAAAGAGATTTTGGCTCTCTCGGCTGCCAAGTTGTTTCCACCACCAGGAGTAGCTACAGCCCAGGATTTGGGCAGATTGAGAACCCAGAGCCTTCACCAGCCGCTGGAAAAGGAAGATTGGCCAACTCCTTTTCAGACACCTTATTAAAGGATAAGTATCGGGTGGGGTGTAAAGCAGAAGATCGGCAGCAGTACCGTTACCCAGCCTACCAACCTACGTTTGGCATCCAGACAGATCTCATCCCTGGCTGTTGGAGGATGATCTACCCCCAATAGGCAGATGAGCACCACCATGAGGACCCATTCGTAGCGTTCAGCGATCAAAATATAGCTGATAGCTGTCAGCAGCACGATGCGGGCCACCCAATGGGCTCTTGGGCCTAGAAGGCCATAAGCTATATGACCGCCGTCCAACTGGCCGATCGGCAACAGGTTTAGCCCAGTAATCCATAGCCCCACCCAGGCCGCCATCAGCCAAGGGTTTATCTTTTCTAAAGGAAAACCAGGCTGAGTGGCCCATTCCGGTTGCTGCCACTGGAGCATCCATTGCAATAACAAAGGAGCCCGAAGCACTATCCCGCGGCTTGGGAGAGGATCAGGAGGGGGAAGAGCGGCCAGTCCGATCCAGGCAATCGGAAGGGTAAGCATCAGACCGGCCAAGGGTCCGGCAATAGCCAGATCGAGCAATTGCCGACGATCGCTCTGCGTGTCGGCCAAACCAATCACCGCTCCCAAGGTACCAAACGGTACCACCGGCACCGGCAGGAAATAAGGATAGCTGGCCGGGATTCTATGCCGTCGGCTGGCCCAAAAATGCCCCAATTCGTGCATCCCCAAAATCCCCATCAGGGCCGCCATGTAAAGCAACCCACTAGACCAATAAAACTCCACCATCGGCCAAAGGGCCACCCAATTTCCTATATACTCCATAGGCCTCCAATGGACCGCCCCCACAAACCAACTGCTCACACAAGTAGCCACAAAACACACCAGGGGCCAAAACCAATTAGGTTTCGACTGCTCCATCGGCTGGGCAGACTTTGGATTTCCCTCTCCAGGAACTTCCAAATAACCCGCTTCTGTACCAGTCCTAGGAGGCTCCGACATCCCTACCGACCTTCTTAAAAGGTTATCCCAGCCCCGGATAGTTATCCCTACTTGGTAAGAGGAAGTGAAAAACCTAGCCAGCTGGACAAAAAAGAAAATCTGATAATCTAGCAATCCTAGCAAATTGCAATTTGAAATTTTCCTGGAACCTGTGCAAATTATTGAACATATAGTGAGCTTTGTGAACCTTTAATTCTCTAGCCGTTCGGTTGTCTTACCTGGATACCTACTATCTATTGGTGCTAGCAATGCTAGAAACCCTGTATGTTGTGCGAAAGGGAAGACAAGCTAAAATGGTATAAAAATATCTCCTTTGAATTATGCAGAGTTTCCTCCTCTATATTTTCTTCAGTTTCTCTAAATCCACATGGCCCATACGTTCGACTGACTTGTTACGGTTTTGGTTTGTACCTCGGCTAGATATGATCTGCAAAAAATGACGCTGGGAGATCTTCGAGCTGCTCAATCAACCGCCTGCCTTCCGCCATTTGTACGGAATTTGGAAAGTGCCCTCTGAATCATTCACAAGGAGATATTTTGGATACCATTTTGCTCTTTTCCACCTCTACCCCAATCGATAAGGGTTGCTCGCACTGCTAGCGGCCTTCATAGAATAGAAGTTGGAATAGGGCGGCCCACTGCATATCTAAAATATGGAATCTCTGCAAAATCCTGAACATATAGTGAAATTTGTGAACTTTTGAGTCTCTAATCATTCAGTTGTCCTATCCGGACAGCTACTATCTATTGGGGGCTACCAATCCTGGCACCCCCATCTGTTGTGTCAGAGGGAGCACAAGCCAAAATGCTATAAAAACATCCCCTTTGAA
>JANXAQ010000090.1 GCA_025062105.1 Thermoguttaceae bacterium | reverse complement strand
TTTGCCATTTTGGGCCTTCTGCCGGAAGGGGAAAACTATAAGTCCTTGTAACTATTAGACTTAGGAAATTGTGTGAACAAAAGGAGGGCTCGTCGTAACTACCGGAAACAAAACGACTTATGGAAAATGGCAAAAGCCGAGTTAAGAGGTCCCTTCTTTTTCTCGGCGTAACATTTCAGCCGTTTGGAGTAAGTTGTCTGATTTTTTTCTGGATCCCCGCCTGCGCAGGGATGAGCAGTGAAGAGTGCGTTCATTCGGCTGAAATGTTTCCTTTAGGGTTGTTCGTCCGGTTTGGCTGTAGGGCCGGCGGATTCTTCCATCTGGTCGATGTATCGGCGCAGCCGTTCCAGCTCATCACTAATATGACGAAGTTTGAGCATATTTTCCACCCGTTTAAGCAGTTCCACTTTGTGGATCGGTTTACTTAGAAAGTCATCGCAGCCGACGGCAACGGCCCGCTCCACATCGCCAGGCTCATTCAGGGCCGTTACCATCAGGACCATAATCTTCCGAGTCTCGGGGTTTTGTTTGATCTTTTTGCACACCTCAAAGCCACTTAGTTTCGGCATCATCACATCTAGTAACACAAGGTCCGGCTGGAAGGAGGCCACCTTTTGCATCGTGTCTAGGCCATCAACGGCCACGGCAATTTCACATGGTATGTCGGCCAAGTAGGCTTCGAGCAATTCCACGTTGGTGGGATTGTCGTCGGCAATCAGAATCCGACTCCGAGGTGGAGTAGGAGAATCCATCACCAAGTACCTCCTAAAGGTTTCTTCGGTCTTTTGGGAAAACTCCTTGGATGGCAGAGAGCACCTCTTCCCTCCAAGCTCCCACCTACAGTCCGATATTGCCAATGTAGAATGTTCTGGCTTTGGGAAAAAGCCCTCCCGGTGGCTCTAACAGAGAGTTCCTCCGGAAACACCTCCGAAAGATAAGCAGGCTTGCACCGAGAAAAGACGCCAGCGAATAGAACCACCCATCGAAGTAGAGGAAGATTTGGAGCCTCTAACAAATACCATCCCCCAAAGGAGCAAGTAGCACCGCAGAATCATCTAGATTTTCATTTGGTGAGAGGTTGTTGGCTCGACTTTTGCCATTTTTCATAACTTCTTTCAAGGCGTTAGGCTTTGGGGACTGTTTGTTCAGCAAATCTCCTAACTGCAATATTATCCAAGGCTTAGGACATCCAAGGGGGTAGGAACGCTAGAAATTGGAAAAAGTCGAGCTTAGCCAAGTTTAGATTTGGCTGGCACTGGTCGGAGGCGCCGTACCGGGCCGGACCTCCCACAGCTGGCTGAGGCCATCTAGGGGCACCGGGAACTGTCGGCAAAGTTCTAAGACTTGCTCACGGATTCGACCAAGCCGTTCCCGATCGTCCCCCCCTCGTAACGCTTCCACAATCCATCGCCCAACGCGGCGGATTTCCTCCGCACCCATCCCACGGGTGGTTACCGCCGGGGTGCCAAGCCGAATTCCAGAAGGATCCGCCGGTCTTCGAGGATCAAACGGAATCATATTCTTGTTCACGGTGATGGCACATCGGGCTAATATTTCTTCGGCTTGCGCACCAGTGAGTCCCAAGGGGGTTACATCAGCTAAGATCAGGTGGTTATCAGTGCCACCGGTTACCAGGCGAAGACCACCGGACAAAAGCTGTTCAGCTAAGATTTTGGCGTTGTCGAGCACCTGTTGGATATAGGTGCGAAAGCTCGGTTGCAATGCCTCAGCAAAGCAGACGGCTTTCCCAGCAATGATATGCATCAGCGGGCCGCCTTGCAGACCAGGAAAGACGCTCCGGTCGATATCTCGGGCATATTCCTGGCGACACAGGATCAGGCCGCCCCGCGGCCCCCGAAGAGTTTTATGCGTGGTACTGGAAATGTAATCGGCTACTGGAACCGGATTATCATGCAGACCGGCTGCCACCAGTCCGGCATAATGAGCCATATCCACCAGCAATTTGGCACCGACTTGCTGAGCGATTTCGGCAAATCGAGCATGAGGGATTTCCCTAGGATAGGCGCTGGCCCCGGCTACGATCAACCGAGGTTTATACTCCTGAGCAAGCCTGGCTAATTGGTCAAAATCAATTCGATGGTCGTCTGGTCGAACTCCATAGCTGATAAAACGAAAAAATCGCCCAGACGCATGAAGCTTCATCCCATGAGACAGATGCCCTCCATGCGCTAGATCCAATCCAAGGACCACATCGCCTGGTTCCAGAGCGGCCAGATACACGGCTAAATTGGCGTCGGAGCCAGAATGCGGCTGCACATTAGCATGTTCGGCGCCGAAGAGTTTCTGGGCCCGTTGGCGGGCCAACTCTTCCACCTGATCCACATACTCACAGCCGCCGTAGTACCGTCGGCCAGGATAGCCTTCGGCATATTTATTGGTAAGCACACTGCCACAGGCCTGCATGACGGCTGGGCTGGTATAGTTTTCGCTAGCAATCAGCTCCAGGCCGTCCCGCTGTCGGGCAGCTTCCTCCACAATCGCTGACCAAATTTCTGGATCCTGTTGGGCAAGCCAGTTCATCGGCCAATATTTCCCTCATTGACAATCCGGGATAAGCAGGGCACAGGAGGAAGCCAGTATTCGGCATCCCCGCTCTATTTTTCGCATTGTCAATATTCTGCTCTTTCCCCACCACTCCCATGAATGAAAACTATCAAACTCCCACCCCCGGCAAGCCAACACCGAAATATACCCCCCTTTGGGGAGGTAACCCCACAAAAAGTACTACTAGCATTCTCTCTGCAATTTAACTGTACTTTCTAAAAGTTACCCTTTATGGGGGGGCGCCATGGCGATAAAACCGCTCTGCCTCCGAGTTGGGTTGAACGGCTCCTAACCAGTGCTTTAACCAGTGCTTTGGGATCTCTACCCGCCTAAACCTGTTGGCAGGCCATAGGTTGAAACAGCAATTTGGGTGGACTGCTCAGCTAGGGAGTTAGGAATTGGAAATGGCATTCGGGCACGGCTGGGCCGGTGGGCATCGCTCTATAGCCCCCCCCGGAGAGGTATTTCTCAGAAACTGCAGTTTATTATCCCATCTAGGGTTTAGGATTCCCCTATTAACAGGAACGGCCCCTCATCCCTTCCCCCCTCTCTACCAAATGTAACTTAATGTAACTTGTATTCTCTGCTAAGGCACCTGGTTCGTCAACGGGCTAGCCAGTAAGGATTGCAACCTGTCGATAAATCAACTCGACTTTTGCCATTTTTGGCCTCGGCCAGGATGGAGAATGCACTAACTCCTTGTAAATATTGGACTTAGGAAATTATAGGAACAAAGAGGAGTTTCGTGGAACTCCTGGAAGCAAAAGCAGTTAGGCAAAATGGCAAAAGTCGAGCCAGAAGAAAGGTTCTAGCCCACCACTGCATGGAAGTTTTCTTTGGAGAAAACAGTTCCAGGCTGCCCCTTTCCGTTTTACTTAACTCCATTTATACTGAAATATTCTTTAAAGTCTCTTGTGGGGAGACTCCTAGCAAAGTAGCACCTGTTTGACGCGAATAGGAGGGATTATATGACAGAAGTAACGTCCGCTGGCATTGTCAACGTCATGAAAGAAGAACGGGTATTCCCCCCTTCGCCAGAGTTTTCAGCCAAGGCCCGCATCAAGTCCATGGACGAGTATCGGAAGCTTTGTCAGGAAGCCGCCGAGGATTTGGAAGGTTTCTGGGCTCGCTGGGCCAACGAACTCCACTGGTTCAAGCCGTATGAGAAGGTTTTAGAATGGAACCTACCGTTTGCCAAATGGTTTGTCGGCGGCCAGATTAATATTGCTTATAACTGTTTAGATCGGCATTTGGGCACCCCAGTAGCCAACAAGGCCGCCTACATCTGGGAAGGCGAACCGGGCGATGTTCGGGTCCTGACCTATCAAATGCTGCACCATGAAGTCTGCAAGTTCGCCAATGTGCTCAAGAAACTGGGCATCCAAAAAGGCGATCGGGTTGCCATGTATATGCCGATGGTCCCGGAGCTACCTATTGCTATGTTGGCCTGTGCCCGGATTGGAGCGATTCATACGGTGATTTTCGGCGGTTTTTCCGCCGAGGCCATTGCCGATCGGTGCAACGATGCAAAAGCTAAGTTGATCATCACTGCCGATGCCGGTTGGCGACGTGGTAAACAGCTCCCGTTAAAGGCCAACGTCGATGAGGCTATGAAAAAAGTCCCCAGCATCGAAAAATGTGTGGTCTTCCGTCGCGTGGGGGTGGATGTGCCGATGCAGGAAGGCCGGGATTTCTGGTGGCATGAACTGATGGCCGATGCATCTGCAGATTGCCCCGCTGAACCTCTGGACAGCGAAACGCCGCTATTTTTGCTCTACACCAGCGGTTCGACCGGTAAACCTAAAGGTGTCAAACACACCACGGCCGGTTATTTATTGTATGCCAAAAAGACCATCGAATGGGTCTTTGACGTTCGACCTGAAGATGTCTATTGGTCCACAGCGGATATCGGTTGGATTACCGGCCATACTTATGTTGTCTATGGCCCCTTGGCCGCCGGAGTGACTTCGGTCATGTACGAAGGTGCGCCGGATTGGCCTGCCTACGACCGCTGGTGGCAGATCGTCGAAAAATACAAAGTAACAATTCTTTATACCGCGCCGACCGCCATCCGAACCTTCATCAAATGGGGTGATGAGTGGGTGGAAAAGCATGATTTGTCCAGCCTTCGGCTTTTGGGTTCGGTCGGCGAAGGCATCAATCCGGAAGCCTGGATGTGGTATTACGAGAAGATCGGTGGCTCTAGGTGCCCAATTGTCGATACCTGGTGGCAGACCGAAACCGGCGGTATCATGATGTCGCCGCTACCGGGTGCTACGCCGCTGAAACCGGGCAGTTGCTGCCATCCGTTGCCTGGGGTGTTCCCAGAAATTGTGGGCGAAGATCGCAAACCAGTCGGCGTCAACCAGGGAGGCTGGTTGTGTATCAGCAAACCCTGGCCCGGAATGCTCCGAGGCATTTGGGGCGATGACGAACGCTACAAAATCCAATATTGGACCGATGTGCCTGGAAAATATCTTACCGGCGATAACGCTCGTGTGGACGAAGACGGCTACTACTGGATCATGGGCCGCATCGATGACGTATTGAATGTTTCTGGCCATCGGTTAAGCACCATTGAGATTGAAAGTGCCCTGGTCAGTCATCCGGCTGTGGCCGAAGCTGCTGCTGTGGGCCGACCCCATGAAATCAAAGGCGAAGCCATTGCTGTGTTCGTTACGCTAGCCAGCGGCTATGAACCAAGCGATCAACTCCGCCAAGAGCTCAAAAATTGGGTCCGCCAGCAGATCGGCGCTTTGGCCGTCCCGGACGATGTGCGATTTACCACCGCGTTGCCCAAGACCCGAAGTGGTAAGATCATGCGTCGGCTCCTGCGCGATATTGCCGCCGGCCGAGAAACCGTCGGTGATACCAGCACCTTGGAAGATTACAGCGTTTTGGTCCGACTCCGCCAGCAAGAGGAAGATTAACCCGGCAAAGGATGATTGGCAGAGCATACTCCGGGCTTCGCTCTGATTTCGGGATCATCCACACCAACAAAAGAAGATTAAAGGGAAGATGTACTAAATCCTCCCCAATCGGCTGATTGCTGGAGCAGGCCCGATCTCTCTGCTTGGCTTATTGGGTAGAGTTTCGCTTTTCTTCCCCTCTGCAGAGGCACAATATGACCTACTGAAGCAGGACTTCTATTCCCCCGGAATTCTGGATTCCTCTTGCAGAAGATTAGATAGCAGATACAATACCGGCGGCCAATCTCTCCGGAGAAGTAGCTTCACGCCGTAAAAAACTTGCAAAAGAGTCCACGAAAAGAGGCAGAGGCAATACCAGGGTTTCGCAAACTCATCTAAGGGGGGGTTAAATATCCCCAGGAAAGGTTTTCCATGGTCCGCCGAACATTCCCCTCCATTAGAGGGGATCTTTCGCACCAAAGGAAGTCCGGATGCTGCGGGAAGCAATCGACAAAGTGGTGATCTTGGCCCGAGGGCTGGGGACTCGAATGCGTCGGCAGGATACCGAGGTGGTATTGGCCCCGGAACAAGAGGCCGTTGCCCAACAGGGACTAAAAGCTTTGGTACCGGTGGGGCGGCCTTTTTTGGATTATGTGCTGACCGCTTTAGCCGATGCGGGGTACCGTCGTATCTGCTTAGTAGTGGCTCCGGACCATACGGCCATCCGAGACTATTACACCCGTCAGGCACCCCCCCGGCGAATTGAGATCTCCTATGCAGTCCAGCCGGAACCTCGAGGCACGGCCGATGCAGTGGCCGCCGCTGAATCGTTCGTGCAGCAAGATAGTTTCCTGATGATCAATTCCGATAATTATTATCCGCTGGAAGCATTGAGCCGTCTGCGTCAGGGCAGCGGGTCGGCCGTGGCGCTATTTGAGCAAGAGACGATGATTCGCCTGGGAAATATCCCAGCCGAACGAGTTCGGCAGTTTGCGGTAGCCCAGATGAATGGGGCCGGCTGCCTAACCCGGATTTTAGAAAAGCCCACCGAAGCCACCTTAGCGGCTTTGCCTAGGCCTCTTTGGATCAGCATGAATTGCTGGCGATTTCGGCCTACGATCTTCGAAGCCTGCCGACGCATCGGTCCCTCCCCACGGGGTGAATATGAAATCACCGATGCGGTGCAGTATGCTATTGACCATCTTGGAGAACGGTTCCAGGCCATTTTGGTCCAAGCCGCGGTCCTGGATCTTACCTGCCGAAAAGACATCCTCCCGGTCCAACAGCGCCTGGCCAGTCTGGCTGTGGACTATTAAACTCCCATCGGCCCTCCTCCCCCATTCAACAGAAATATTTGACAAACCTCTGGGTAATTCGAGGCAGATATTTTTATACCATTTAGGTTCCCTCCGCGTCTAACCCAATATATCTGGGTTGCTAGCTCTGCTAGGGTACTTTCCAAATTCCCCTTTAGGGGGTTAAATTGCTCTGGTTCCGGCTTATCTTCAGCGGCTGCCACCCAGGCCCTTTGGATTGGCTAGCAGCGTATCTATGGGGAGGGTCATAGGTTCCCAGGAGCCATTTTGGTAGGGTCTTCAGGCAGGGATTAGAAGTTGGAAATTCCCTTCGGGAATGGACGCCCAGTTGAGCTGGCTCCATAGCCTCCCCCTAAAGAGTAATTGTTCAGAAAGTACAGTTTGAAAAATTCGGACCATATAATGAGCCAGAGGAACTTTCGATTCTCTACCGTTCGGTTGTCTTAGTCGAGGAGTGATTACCTATTCGGTGGCAGCAATACGAGCAGTCCTGGATATTGAATTAGGGGAGGGGGCAAGTCAAAATGGTACAAAAATATTTCCGTTAAACGATCTAAAGGTGCCAAAACGTCCAGCAGAATAAAGCTGTGGCGATTTCCGGGTTGGAGTTTGCAGTAAGCGATTTTCCTGCGGGCAGGAGAAATAGACGATGGGGTGTCTGTGGGTGGTATGGCTGATGGGTACTTGGTTGGGCGAAGGGGTGGTCGGGGTAGGGGAAGGGAGTTATACGGAGCAATTGCCAGCTGGGCGCCGGGGGCCGCCTTCTACCGTGTATGTAGTAGAAAGCTGGAAGAGGCCGGTGCCGACCAACGATTGGTACAGTTCGCTGGTAGCCCGGGCTTTTTCGGAGGCTCACTACGGCCATCCCTTAGCTTTTCAGGCCATGCCGGAAGGCATGCGAGTGTATGCCCCCGGCCGAATCCATGCCAACGATCGAGGCTTTTATGCGGCAATGCCGGCGGGCCGGGCCGATCTGGTAATTGGCGCTTCGCCAGAAATCCGGTTTACCGAAGCCCGAGCCGAACCAGTAGGTGATTGGTTTGTCCGCGCTCATTTTGTGGGGCGATCGGGCCTGCTCAAAATCACATATGGACACGGCTGTCCCCTGGTGTTTGTCGAACTGCAAGGGGGAAAGCCGGAGATCCGACTGCCTGCTAGTCCTTCGATCTGGTTTGGACAAGAGGGGCAATCGATAATAGGGCTCCGGGTGGAGGGAAAACCGTATGTGCTGTTTGGGCTGCCGGGAAGCCGATGGCGATCCGGAGGAACCGGCCGATTGGTCTTGGAAGCAAAAGGGGCCGGCAATTTTTCCATCGGCCTACTGCCGGAAGAATCCTCAAAACTGGTGGAGTTCTTTCACCAATATGCTTACCAACCGGTTATGGATAGCCGCATACATTGGCAGTATGATTCGGCACGGAGTCGGGTTCGGACCACTTTTGAGGTGAAGACTGCCAATTGGCATGGTACGGGAGTGGGAACAGTTTTGGCTCTTTATCCGCACCAATGGCGCTGGTGTTTGGAAAAGCTGTTTCCCTATGAGTATCCTAGTGTGCGGGGGCCGATGCGATTGTGGGCCGGCACACGGTTTCAGACAGAAATGACGTTTCCGGGGGTGCTTCCCTATTTACCGATTTCGCCGGGTTGTGATCGTTCCGAACTAAAACGCTTGTTAGCCGAAGAAAGCAAATCTCCCTCCCGCCAAACCAACCGAGATACCTATTGGGAGGGAAAGTACCTTGGGAAACTTGCCAGCTTGATCCCCCTGGCCCACCAGGTAGGTGAAACCGCATTGGCCGAACGGTGGTTAGACGAAATCCAGGAGCGTTTGGAGGATTGGTTTCGAGTCGGGAGCCAACCGGACCGAGATGCTTTGTTTTATTACGATCGGCGTTGGGGAAGCTTGATTGGGTATCCCGATTCTTATGGATCAGCTACCGAACTGAACGACCATCATTTCCACTATGGGTATTTTATTCGGGCAGCCGCCGAACTGGCCGCCCACCGACCGGATTGGGCCTCGGCGAAACGATATGGTTCTATGGTACAACTGCTTATCCGGGACATCGCATCCCCAGACCGGGAAGATCCGCTTTTTCCTTTTCTGCGATGTTTTGATCCCTATGCGGGGCACAGTTGGGCCTCCGGACTAGCTCCGTTTGCCGACGGCAATAATCAGGAATCCTCCTCCGAAGCCATGAATGCCTGGTACGCCATCATTTTATGGGGCCTACGCACCGGAGACGAAAAGCTGCGGGATTTAGGTGTCTTTCTTTATACCATGGAACTCCATGCCATTGAAGAATATTGGTTTAACGTATGGAATACTAATTGGCCTCGGCAATACCCTTGCCGGATTGTGAGCATGGTCTGGGGCGGCAAAAGTGTGTATGAAACTTGGTTTTCCCCCGAGCCGGAAGCTAAGTTCGGCATCAATTGGCTTCCGATTCATGCCGGTTCGCTCTATCTAGGCCGACATCCTGCGTATTGCCAGCAGGCTTACGAAGCCCTTCGGCAACAGAGAAAGCAAGGCCCTTGGCAGATGTGGGCGGATTTAGTTTGGATGTACCGTGCTATGTCCGATCCAGCCGATGCCTGGCGGATGTGGCAAAATCGACCAGAACGGTTCCGGCCCGAAGCAGGTAATAGCTTGCCGGCCACCTATCAGTGGATATGCTTTTTCCGGGATCTTGGTCTGCCAGACCGATCTGTAACGGCCAATTGGCCCTATTATGCCGTGTTAACTCATCAAGGCCGTCGCACTTATCTAGTCTATGTCCCCGAACCGAGCAAGCCGAAGATAGTTTTCTCTGACGGATTCCAATGCCAGGTTCAAGGCCCTCAGTTGGCCATCCTCTCTGCCCAGTAAGGGCTGCCTTGTTCAGACTCTGCCATGAATCTCCATTGAGGTGATCTCTCAGCTGGACTTTGGCCAGTCTCCCTAACTTGTTTTATCAGCAAGGGTTACGGCGACCGCTTTTCCTTTCAGCCAATTTCCTAACTTCAATAATTCCAAGGAGGTAAAGCTTCCCTTTTCGGCAGCAAACCCAAAATGGCAACAGTCAAGTTCAAAAGCTCTCCGGGTAAGGGCTGATTTTTGTGGCTCGTTTTGGAAGGGCGGGGAAGATTAGCTCTGTCCAGTTGAATCAAACGGCTTCTTGCTAGCATCGGTTAGCAAACAAGGAGCCCATATTCCAGATGCCAGGCACTATGCCTCTGTGGAAAAACTTTAGCCCCCTGAGGGGTTTAGGTCTCTATATCCCAAGGAAAACGGGTAGGTCCTGTCCAAAGGTGGAATGGGACGGGTTAGGCTTGTTGGGCCTATATGATCGGAACCTCTGTATAATTTATGTATAACTTAAAAGGGAATCTTTTTATACCATATTGGGTTACTTTCCCTCTCACCCAATACATAGGGTTGCTAGTATGCTGTACTTTCTCAAAACATCCTCTATGGTGGCGATGCGCAGGGGCCCAGTTCAAGCAAGCAATAGACCGGCTGAAGCAATTTCTTGCCGGAACCTCTGCAACAGCCGGAACATATAGTGAGCTTTGTACCCTTTTGATTTCTAACCGTTCAGTGGTCTTACCGGGACTCCTCCTATCTATTGGGTGCTAACAATGCTGGCAACCTCATATATTCTGTTAGAGGAAGGACATGCCAAAATAGGATAAAAACATCCTCTTTGAATGATGCATTAGGTTCCAGAAGATAATCATACCGCCGGCAATGCTCTGGCGAGCCGAGGACGCTCAGCCAGCGGACCACCATGCGTCGGCCCACGGCCAAAAGCAGGCCATGGAAATCACAGGCTATGGAAATCACTAATCATCAACTGCTTAGTGGATTGTGCTAGCGTGGTTGGCCCGTAGCCAAAGCAGAGGGGGCATTTAGCTTGCGCTTTTTGTCAATTGGGGTAACGTCGTTTTATCGTAAGGGAGTTAGACTTTGAGGATTCTTTGTTCACCAAATCGCCTTACTCCAACGTTTTAACCACCGGAACCTCCGCATCATTCAACGAGGATATTTTTATACGATTTTGGCTTCTCCTCCTTTTACCCCAACATATAGAGTTGCTCGCATTGCTAGCAGCTAATAGGTAGTAGATGTTCGACTAG